>DKNF01000201.1 GCA_002470165.1 Betaproteobacteria bacterium UBA7395
CGGCCGGCCTGCCGGCCGACCTGATCGAGGCCCGCCCCGATGTCCGCCAGGCCGAACAGCAGCTGATCGCCGCCAACGCCAACATCGGCGTCGCCAAGGCCGCCTACTACCCGAAGTTCTCGCTGACCGGCGTGCTCGGCAGCGAAAGCAAGACGCTGTCCGACCTGTTCTCCAGCGGCGCCGGCACCTGGTCTGCCGGCCTGTCGCTGCTGATGCCGATCTTCGATTTCGGCAAGACCGGCGCCCGCGTCGACCAGGCCAAGGCGCTCAACCAGCAGTCGCTGATTGCCTGGCAGAAGACGCTGGAAACGGCGTACAAGGAAGTCCGCGACGCCCTGGTCAGCCTGAACGAACTGGGCACCGCCGAAAGCGCGCAGGAAAATCGCGCCGACAACGCCCGCAAAGCCCTCGACCTGGCCCGCCTGCGCTACGACGCCGGCTATTCCGGCTACCTGGAAGTGCTCGACGCCCAGCGCAGTGCCAACGAGGCGCAACTGGCCGCCGTTGCCACGCGTCAGGCCCGCCTGAATGCGGCCGTCGAGCTGTTCAAGGCACTGGGCGGCGGCTGGCGCGCCGGCGCCTGAAATCGCGTTCCCGGTCAGGCTGGCCCGGTCTCGGCGGCCAGCCCGATCAACGAGGAAAAAACCAGGGATGCACCGTCGCCGACGGCATCCACGGCATTTTCCTCATGCAGCGTATCGGTCAGCACGCGCAGGAGCAGCTGCCAGTGCGTCCCGCCGGCAAAGGCATTGAAATAGGCCAGCGAACCGGCGAAGTCCTTGCCCAGGCAACGGCATAGATGACCGCCCAGCACCTGGCCGCCCAGCGCCGACCCCTCGACGGCATAAACCACGCCGAGCAGCCCGGCCGCAGACGCCGGCAGGCAGACTTCGGCAGCGACCGGAAGCGGCGCCCCCAACGTGGCCAGATCGACAGCCAGCAAGGCGCGTCGCGGCCGGTAGAGATGGGCGAAAGGCGTCGCCGCCAGACGCCGCATGAGTTCATCTTCCAGACCGTGGTAAAAGGCATGGAAGATACTCAGCGCCTTCGTCACATCGGCAGGCGAGACATCGTCCCGGGTCAGGCGGCTGAACGCGGCACAGGTCTCCAGTTGACGGTGCAGGACCGACGTCCTCGCCCGCAGGCGGCTCAGCGGATCAGTCACGGCGGCCCAGCTGCATCAGCAGTTCACGCAGTTTGAGACCGAGCAGCCGGGCTTCGTTATCCCAGGGACGACTGCGCCCGAGGCGCTTCTCCACCCATTTCTCGAAGGAACGCCGCGGCGCAATGCCGTACACCCCGTCATGGCGCTCCACGGGTTTGTCGGGATTGCCACCCCAGGCCACATCGTGGATGTGCTCGTGCCGCGTCAGGTAGACCCGCAACATCAGGCCGTCCGCCGTTTTCGCCTTGACCGCGAGCACACCGGCCACGCGCGACAACGGACAATCCGGCAACTGGCGCGACAGGGATTCGGCCAGCCAGACCGGATCGATCTGCTGACCGACGAACCAGTCGTCGATATGCGACAAGGTGTCGGACTCGAATCCTTCCCCCCAGTCCACATGCCCTTCGTTCAGGCACAGTTGCACGCCATCGGCACCGAACTCCGCCGCCAGCCAGGTTCCGAGGCGCGGCCAGGCGGCGACGATATCGCCGGCTTCGTGCACGATCTCCCGAGCCTCGCCGAAACGGCGCACCAGGCCGTCGAGCAACTGCATGCGGCGCTGGGCGAAGTAGGCCGCCAGACCCAGCGTATGCGAGCGCACTTCCTGCGACGCCTGACTGAGTCTGCCCAGCCCGACCTGGCACGGCATCGCGTTATGGCAGGCGACCAAACCCCACAATTGCCCGCCGACGACAATCGGAAACGACAGCGACGCACCGACCCCCATGTTGGACAGATAAACGGCATGTACCGGCGAAACGCTGCGCAGGTCCGAATAACTCAGATCGGGCGGGATATCGTCGCGCCCGAGCAGGGGCACGGGTGTCGCCAGCGCATCCGGGATCAGTCGCCAGGGATTCTGCTGGTAGAGCACGCGGGCAATCTGCGGGATGTCGCTGGCCGGGAAACGCAAACCCAGATAAGTACCCTCCGCGCCTTCCTGGCGTACTTCGGCCAGCACCTCGCCGTCCCCGTCCTCGAGGAAGCGGTAGTACATGACCCGCTGGAAGCCGGTATGGATGCAGACCTTCTCGATCAGCGCCTGACGCTGCGCCTCGACTTCATCGTGGCTGGCCGGCGGCACCACACCCTGGGTCGCGATGCTCGGGAAAACCGGGTCCTCGCAACAGGGAATCAATTCAACGATGATCCGGCCCTGGGCGTTGCGGGTCAGCACCACGTCAAGCCGGCCATCGCGGCCATTCAGGGCGGCCTCGTACTGCAGGCGGCTGCCTGCCCGTTCGCCGAGTTCGCCGGCCATCTCGGCCAGCGGTGCCGGCATCGGCGCATCAAGTGCGACGATGAAATCGTCCGCCAGCAACTGGGCGGCGTTGGTCGAGAAATGACTGATCCGCGATTGCTCGTCGATCACCAGCAGGGCGCCATGCGGCTGTATGGCCCCGGAAAGATGCAATTCTTCCTTTTCGCATTCGTCGATGAAACGTCTATCCACCTTCAACCCTCGCCAACAAGTCCTCGAAATCAACCGCTTCCAGCGGCCGCGACAAATGGTAGCCCTGCACCACCTCGCAACCATGGCTGGTCAGCCACTGCATCTGCCTTTCGTTTTCCACCCCTTCGGCCACCGAGCGCAGGCCCAGCGCCTGCGCCAGCCCGAGCACCGCGCGGGCAATCGCCTCGTCGTCCGTATCGCTGCCCAGGCCATCGACGAAGCTCTTGTCCACCTTGAGTTCGGCGAGCGGCAGACGCTTGAGATAGATCAGCGAGGAATAGCCGGTCCCGAAATCATCGACACTGATGGCCACGCCGCTCTGGTGCAGACGATTGAGATTGCCGATCACCGCCTCGCTGTTCTCGAGCAGGGCGCCTTCCGTGATTTCCACCTGCACCAGGCCGGCCGGAACGCCGCTGTCCTGCAAGGCAAGCACCAGGGAATCGGCCATGTCGGCCTCGCGCACGTTGCGCGGCGAACAGTTGAAGGCGATCGGCGGCACCTTCAGCCCCAGCTTCAACCAGGTCGCGATCTGGCTCAACAGGAGTTTCTGCACCATCCGCGTGACGTCCTTGATCAATCCGCAGGCTTCGCACACCGGAATGAATTCCCCCGGTGAAACGTCGCCCAGCTCGGGGTCGCGCCAGCGCAGCAGAGCCTCCGCGCCGACCAGGGGATGGCCGGACTGAAGGCTGAACTTGGGTTGATAGACCAGGCGCAGCCGCCCCAGATCCAGCGCTGCCCGCATCGCGCTTTCCATCGTTGCCCGCTTGAGCAGACGGACGTGCAGGTCGGGAACAAAAAATTCGACCCGGTTGCGCCCCAGTTCCTTGGCCCGGTACATCGCGGTATCGGCCGCCTTGACCAGTGCATTGCTGTCCTGCCCGTCCTCCGGGAAGAAGGCGACGCCGACGCTGGCCGAGACAAACAGCTGGCGCCCCTGGATATCGAACGACGCCGCCAGCTCATCGACGATACGTCGCGAAATCCGGCCCGCACCCTCGGCGTCGCAATCGGAGAGCACCGCCGTGAATTCGTCGCCGCCCAGCCGGGCCACCGTATCGACATCGCGCATCACCTGCTGCAGGCGGTTTGCCGCCTGCCTCAGCAGTTCGTCGCCGATGTCGTGACCCAGGGTGTCGTTGATGTCCTTGAAGTTGTCGAGGTCGATGAACATCAGCGCCAGCCGTTCCTGCTTCCGCCGGGCCTGGGCCAGGGCGTGACGCAGGCGGTCCTGGAACAGGGTGCGGTTGGGCAGCCCCGTGAGCACGTCGTGGGCAGCCAGATACTCGGCCTTGCGCTGGGCATTCTTGATGTCGGTGATGTCGGAAAAGACCGAGACGAAATGCTCGACCCGTCCATCGGCGTCATCGACCCGGTTGATCGTCAGCCACTCGGGGAAGACCTCGCCGCTTTTCCGGCGATTCCAGATTTCGCCCTGCCAGAAACCCTTGTCGCGCAAGGCACCCCACATGGCCGCATAAAAATCGGCACTGTGCCGGCCCGACTTCAATAAACGTCCGACCTGCTTGCCCACCGATTCCTCGATGCAATAACCGGTAATTGCCGCGAACGCCTTGTTGGTCGTCTGGATCACACCCTGCGGGTCGGTCACGACGATGGCTTCGCCCGCCTGGTCGAAAACCCGAGCGGTGATCCGCAACTGCTGTTCGGCCAGCTTGCTGACCGAAACATCTTCGGCTTCGAAAATCAGGGCCACGGGATTGCCCGACGGGTCGTAAAGACTCTGGTGCACGGCGCGCAGGTAACGAACGCCGCGGACATCGTTGATCTCGTACTCGACGGTCACCGCCATCCGGCTGCGCAGCGAGGACACCGTGCTATCCCACAGATTGACTGCCAGTTGGTGATCGAACAGCGAAAAATCGTTCTTGCCGAGTACGTCCTGATCTTCGAGGCCGAAGAACTCGATGAAACGGCGGTTGGCGTAAATGTAGTTGCCGGACACATCGCGCATGGCGAAGATCACCGTGGTGTTCTCCATCAGCGCATTGAGCCGCTCCTCGGACTGGGACAGGGCTTCCTGGGTGCGGACAATGTCGGTCACATCGATGAAGCTGACCACCAGGGAACTGATGCTCCCGGTTTTCCCGAGCCCTGGGGAAATCAGTACCCGCAGGTCGCGCTTGTCCACCTGGACCAGGATCTGCTCGCGGTCGCCGTGGGCCAGCGCCCGCCCCAGCCAGGTTTCCATCTCGCCCAACGCTTCCGGCAGGCGCAGGCGCGAAAGATGCTGGCGCAGCGCCGTCGACCGGAGATCGAAGCGCCGCGCCGCCGGCGCGTTGAAGCGGCTCAACTGCAACGAACGATCGAAGACCAGGACCGGATATTCCAGCGCATCGTAGAGATGGGCGTAATCCTCCGACAGGCGCGACAGTTCGATGGTCTTGACGTTGAGTTCTTCGTTCAGGCTGACCAGTTCCTCATTGGTCGCCTGCATTTCCTCGTTGGCGGCCTCGAGTTCCTCGTTGGTCGCCTGCAATTCCTCGTTGGCGGCCTGCGACTCCTCGTTGAGGGCCTGCATTTCCTCGTTGGCGGTCGCCATTTCCTCGACCAGCGCCTGCAGATGCTCGCGCGTGGTCAGCAGTTCGTCTTCAAGCTGCTGCGTGGTGCTGGGTTGAACTTCCTCGACCGCGACTTCCTTGACCGCTTCCGGGGCAAAGATGACCAGCAGCAATTCGCCCGAACCGTCGGATACCGGCTCGACGATGATGCGCAGGTAGTCGCGGCCCAGACGCCGCCGCCGGCCCTTCTGGGTCGAGTTCTGCTGCTGGCAGCGACGCAGCAGCGTCAACACCTCGCCGCGCAGATCGGGGACCACGACATCGCCCAGTAACAGGCGCGACGCGCCGACCGGGAAGTGCATGAGCTTTTCAACTTCGCCCGCAGTGTGCAGGACATTCCCTTCCCGGTCACAGATGGCCACGGTCAGGCCGAAATGCGACACCAGCCCGGAGAGCAGCAATTCCAGCCGCCGGTCGCGCCGCTGCACCGTCGTCCGCAACGAACTGACCGGCAGGCTCGAGGAGGTCGGGATGATCGGCATCGAATCGCCCTGCTTGCGGAACAAGCGCTCGCGGCGATCGATGGTCGAAAAATGCTGCTCGGCCTGGGCAATGCTTTCCGAACGCCCAAGGAAAAGATAAGCGTCGGCGGCCAGCCCGAAGTGGAAAATCTTCAGCACCTTGCTCTGCAGCGGCGCATCGAAATAAATCAGCACGTTGCGGCAACTGACCAGGTCGAGACGCATGAAAGGCGGGTCGCTGACCAGGTTGTGACGGGCAAACACGATCATGTCGCGCAATACCTTGCCGGCTTCGTAGGTATTGCCGATCTGCTTGAAATAGCGGTCGAGCTGGTCCGGCCCGACTTCGCTCATCGAGGCGGCGGCATAAACGCCGCGGCGGGCGACGTTGAGCGCCTCGTCATCGACGTCGGTGGCGAAAATCTGGACCCGGTACTGCTCCAGCTTGTCGCCGAGCGCGTCGGCAAACAGCATGGCAATCGAGTAAGCCTCCTCGCCGGTCGCGCAACCGGCGACCCAGACCCGGATTTCGCTGCCCGGCGCCTTGCGCGCCACGATGTCGCCAACCACCCGCCGCAAGGCGGCAAAAGCCTCGCGATCACGAAAGAATGCGGTCACCGAGATCAGGATGTCGCGGGCCAGCAACTCCAGCTCTTCGGGATGGCGCTCGACCCAGCGCAGGTAAGCGGCCAGGTCCTCCCCGCCGGTAGCGAACTGGCGACGACGGATGCGCCGCATCAGGGTGCCGACCTTGTAACCGGAAAAATCGAACTGAAGCCGGTCGCGCAGGCTGACCAGCAGATTCTGCAGCAGGTCCGGCGGCGCCTCGACTTCGCTGCCGGCCGGCGGCAGCTCCAGCAGACGGGGAATCTGGTCGGCGATTTCTTCCGGCGTCAGCACATGATCGACCACGCCGGCCTCGATGGCCGCCCTGGGCATGCCGTCATACTTGGCGCTATCCGGCCGCTGGGCCAGCGTGAAACCGCCGGCCGCCTGAATCGCCCGCAGACCGGCAACGCCGTCCGAACCGGTGCCGGAAAGCACGACGCCGATGGCAGCATCGCCCTCCTCGGCGGCCAGCGAGATCAGGAACTGGTTGATCGACGGCTTGGGAACGACCTCGGGCGCCGCCGTCATCAGGCAGAAGCAGCCTTCCCGGATCAGGGCATTCGAGTTGGCCGGAACGACGTAGATGACTCCGGCCTCGGGCACGTCGCCCTGTTCCATTTCCTTGACGTGCAGGGAGGTTTCACGGCCGAGTATCTCGACCATCATGCTCCGGTAACTCGGCGACAAGTGTTGCAGAACGACGTAAGCGCACGGCAGGCCGGGCTTCAAATGGCTGATCAACTGCGTGATCGCTTCCAGACCGCCCGCCGACGCACCGATGCCGGCAATAGCAACACTGCCCATGTGGATTCTCCCTGTTTCGGGATATCGTATCAGAGTTGCTTGGTATTACCTTCGGCTTAGGAAAAAGTTCCCGAGGCCCGCTGCCGCAGGGCCAGCCCTTCGTTGAAGATCAGTGCGAACAGGACCAGTCCGCCACCGGCCAGCACGCTCACGGCGGGCTGTTCGCCGGCCCACAGCCAGGCCCAGGCAACGCCGAAAATGACTTCGAGCAGCGCCAGCAGGGCGATTTCCGGGGCAGGCAGGACACGCGTCAGGCGAACCACCAGCAGGCAGGGGATGGCCAGTTGCACGACACCGAGCAAGGCCAGCAGGCCGAGATCATGGGTCGTTGCCTGCAACGGCCAGGCCAGCGGCAGGGTGCACAAGGCCGACAGCACGGCGCCGATGAGCACGGCCGGCAGCATGTCCGGCCCGGCATCGCCCCCCTGACCGGTCTTCTGCAGCAGGGTCCAGTTGACCGCCGCCGCCAGGGGGACCGCGCAGGCCACCAGCGAACCGAGCAG
>DKNF01000272.1:0-750 GCA_002470165.1 Betaproteobacteria bacterium UBA7395
GCGGCCAGCGCCCCCAGCCAGCCGGCACCGCCCCCGGTCACCAGCGAGCCGGCAACGCAAGGCGTCATCGCACAGCTGGCCGGCCGGGCAAGCAAGACCGGCACACCCGCCACCAGCCAGCGTCTGCTCAGCCAGGCCGCGCTCGACAACCTGATGTTCCGCCTCGAACAACTCGAACGTAATCAGCGCAACAGCACGGATTTCCTGACTGCGACCTCGCCCAAGCTGGAAACATTGATTCCCGGCCTGTTCTCCGACTCGGCGGCCGCCCCGGCGCCGGCCATGGAAGCCGTCCGCGCTCAGGAACTGGGCGTTCCGGCGGCAACCGCTGAAGGCCAGGCGATCGATGCGGTCGGTCAGTTTTATTCGGCCATCTTCACCGACCCCGGACTCTCCGACACGCTGAAGCTGCAGCTTGCCGAGCTTCAGGTCATCACGGTCAGGCTGGCGCTCAAGGACAAGACCCTGTTCTCGCGTGCGGATCATCCGTTGCGCCGGCTGATCGACCGCATCGGCGCACTCTGCCTTCCATTGCCGGCCAATGCCGACCGTCAGCATCCGACGGTCAACAAGATCGCCGAGATCATTGCCCGGCTGAAGGACGGTTTTGGGGGTAACAGCGAAGGCATTGTCGTCGCTGCCGACGCCATCGACGAACTGCTCGCCGAACAACTGCAAGAAATCTACGGCCAGGCCGCGGCCTATCTGCCGTTGCTGCACCAACTCGACCGCCGCGACCAGGCCGCCGGC
>DKNF01000272.1:859-12994 GCA_002470165.1 Betaproteobacteria bacterium UBA7395
CCGCCGCGACCAGGCCGCCGGCGACATCCGCCGCCTGCTCGAAACACGGGAAATCGACGGCCTGCCGCCGGTCTTGCAGGATTTCTTCCGCCTGCACTGGAAACGCCTGCTGGAAAAAGCCTGGTTCGAGGAAGGGATCACCGGACCGACCTGGCAGGCGCACAGCCGGACGCTGTCGATGTTGCTCTGGTCTTTCCGGCCGAAAGCCGATGGCGACGAACGCCAGGCCTTGGCGCGCGAGTTGCCCAACGTCCTGAAATCGCTCAAGGCCGGGATGGAACAATTGCAACTGCCGGCAGACGCCCAGGCCGGCATTCTCGACGCCTGTTTCGAACGGCAGACCCGGGCCATGCGAGTGAGCGGCAGCCCGGCAGACGAGGGCTTCGACCCCGCCATGGCTTTGCCGCGGCCGGGCCGCAGCCGGCAGATGACCCAGGGCCGGGTTGAAGCCGGCAACCTGATCCTGCATACGCTGGACCTGCCCGATCCGGCCGGCGGCGAGCTGCCCGGATCGCTTCCCGGCCAGGGCGCCTGGCTGAGCGTCAATCTCGATGGCGTCGACCACACGCTCTGCCTGTGCCACCGCAGCCCGGCCAGCGGTCGCAGCCTGCTGTTCAGCCCCGCCCCCTGCCTGGCGCTCTCGATCCACCCGCAACTGCTCGACCTGCGACTACGCGACGGCAGCATCCGCCAGCTCGGCGAGCCGCCGCTGTTTGCCCGCCTGCTGGCGCGAGCCCTGGAATCGGCCGGCTGACGCCAGGCCCCTGACGTTACGCCCGGGTTTACCGTAAAATCGCGGTTTCACGAAAACGTTTTCGCGGGGTTCCGGATGAGCATCAAAAAGGTCTTGCTGCTGGGGGGTAGCGGTTTTGTCGGTACCTACATCGTCAACCGTCTGGCCCAGCGCGGCATCGAAGTCACCGTACCGACGCGTCGCCGCGAACGGACCAAGGCGCTGATCATGCAGCCCGGCGTCGACATGCCGGAAGCCAACATCCACTGCCCGGAAACGCTGACCCAGCTGGTCCGCGGTCACGATGCGGTGATCAATCTGGTCGGCATCCTGCACAGCCGCGACGTCAAGTTCCCGTACAGCGACGATTTCGCCCAGGCCCACGTCGAATTGCCGAAGAAGATCGTCGCCGCCTGCAAGGCCGCCGGCGTCCGCCGCCTGGTCCATATGAGCGCGCTCAAGGCCGACCCCAAGGGTCCGTCGGAATACCTCGCCTCCAAGGGCGACGGCGAAGCCGTGGTGATGGCTGCAGCCGGCGAACTCGACGTGACCGTGTTCCGCCCGTCGGTCATCTTCGGCCTCGGCGATTCCTTCCTGTCAATGTTCGCCAAGGTGCTCAAGTCGGCGCCGATCTTTCCGCTCGGTTTCGGCCACGCCCGCTTCCAGCCGGTATGGGCCGCCGATGTCGCCGATGCCTTCGTCGATTCGCTGAGCGATGTCGCCACCTTCGGCCAGGCCTACGATCTGGTCGGACCGCAGGTGTACACGCTGCGCCAGCTGGTCGATTACACCGCCTCGCTGACCGGTGGCAAGGCACGCGTCATCGCCCTGTCCGAAGGCTGGGCCTACCTGCAGGCCGGCCTGATGTGGCTGGCACCGAACCCGCTGATGTCGCCCGACAACCTGCGTTCGATGCAGGTCGACAGCGTCTGCGACGGCAACTGCCGTCTGCCGGCCGGCTGGCAACCGACCGCCGTCGAAGCCGTGGCGCCGACCTACATCGCGCACCGGACGCCGAAGGGCAAGCTCGACAGCTTCCGCTTCCGCGCCGGCCGCTGAGCCTGTAACCCCCGCCGTGCAGGTTTACATCGTCGGCGGCGCCGTCCGGGACGAACTGCTCGGCCGCCCCTGCGACGACCGCGACTACGTGGTCGTCGGGGCCACCCCGGAAGCC
The DNA here is from genome assembly GCA_002470165.1 of Betaproteobacteria bacterium UBA7395. Taxonomy (GTDB): domain Bacteria; phylum Pseudomonadota; class Gammaproteobacteria; order Burkholderiales; family Rhodocyclaceae; genus Azonexus. The sequence continues at coordinate 2,767 of DKNF01000272.1, forward strand.
ATGCTGGCCGCCGGATTCCGCCCGGTCGGCAAGGACTTCCCGGTATTCCTGCACCCCGACAGCCACGAGGAGTACGCGCTCGCTCGTACCGAACGCAAGAGCGGGCGCGGCTACCACGGCTTCACCTTTCACGCCGCCGCCGACGTCACGCTGGAACAGGACCTGGCCCGCCGCGACCTGACCATCAACGCGATGGCGCGCGACGGCGAGGGCAGGGTGATCGACCCCTTCAACGGCCAGGGCGACCTGCGCGGAAAAATCCTGCGCCACGTCGGTCCGGCCTTTGCCGAGGATCCGGTGCGCATCCTGCGCATCGCCCGCTTCGCGGCCCGCTTCCACGACTTCAGCATCGCCCCGGAAACCCTGACGCTGATGCGCGCCATGGTCACCGACGGCGAGGTCGATCACCTGGTCGCCGAACGCGTCTGGCAGGAACTGGCCAAAGGGCTGATGGAAGCGAAGCCGTCACGGATGTTCGAGGTGCTGCGCGAGTGCGGCGCGCTGGTCCGCTTGCTGCCCGAGGTCGACGCGCTGTTCGGCGTACCGCAGCGGGCCGATTACCATCCCGAGATCGACGCCGGCATCCACACGCTGATGGTCATCGACCAGGCCGCCCACTACGGGTTCCCGCTCACCGTCCGCTACGCCGCACTATGCCACGACCTCGGCAAGGCGACGACACCGGCCGACATCCTGCCCCGGCATATCGGCCACGAGATGCGCAGCCTGCAACTCTGCCAGACAATGAGCGAGCGCCTGCGCGTCCCCAACGAATGCCGCGACCTGGCGCTGCTGATGGCACGGCACCACGGCACCATCCACCGCGCCGGCGAGATGCGCGCCGCAAAGCTGGTCGACTTGCTGGAAAAATGCGACGCCCTGCGCCGACCGGCCCGCTTCGGCGAACTGCTCGACACCTGCCGTTGCGACTACACCGGCCGTGCCGGCTGGGAAAACCGCAGCTACGACAGCCCGGACCTGCTGTACAAGGTTTTGGCGGCGGTCAATACCATCGACGCCGGGCGCATTGCCGCCGACACCAAGGAACGCGGCAAGATTCCGGAACGCATTCGCCTGGCCCGCATCAAAGCCGTCCGCGCCCTGCTAAATGAGGCGGGAGATGAGCCAGAGCAGCAGTGACAGGATGATGATGCTGACAAAGGGGAAATGGTAAACACGACCGCGCCAGCGGAAGGCGACATCGCCCGGCAGTTGGCCGAAGCGGATGAAGCGCGCGAGGTGTGGCGTGACCAGTCCGAGCAGGAAGATCGCCACGACCAGCGTCAGTATCCACTTCAACATGTATTCACCCAGCGTGCGAAAGCCCGCATTTAACCACGGCGACAGCCTGAAACCCCATGATAGCAACCCAAGACATCGGCGGACTGGAAGTATTTTCCTGCCTGCCCAACGGCAACACCGACAAACCGGCGCTTCTCTTCATTCATGGCGCCTTTGCCGGCGGCTGGATGTGGACCGAAACCTTCATGCCGCATTTCGCGGCCGCCGGCCATCCCTGCTACGCCCTGTCGCTCCGGGGCCATGGCGGCAGCCAGGGGCATGAACAGATCAACTGGTTGTCGATTGGCGATTACGTCGATGACGTCCGCACCGTGATCGAAGCGCTGGCCATCGACCCGGTGCTACTCGGTCACTCGATGGGTGGCTTCGTCGTGCAGAAATACCTCGAACGCCATCCGGCGCCGGCCGTGGCCCTGCTCTGCTCGGTACCGCCGCAAGGCCTGATCGCCGCCCAGTTTCACCTGATGCTGCAGAAACCGGAACTGTTCCTGGAAATCAACCGCATCCTCGCCGGCAACTACACCGATACCGACACCTTGCGCGATGCGCTGTTCGCTGGCGAAGCCGACCCGGCCATGCTTGCCGTCTGGCTGGGCAAGATGCAGAACGAGTCGCAGCGGGCCATCTGGGACATGTCGATGTTCAACCTGCCCAACCTCTACCGCATGCACCGGCCGCCGATGCTGATCGTCGGTGCCGACCAGGATGCGCTGGTACCGGCTTTCCTGGTCCAGACCACGGCACATACTTACGGCGAACCTTGCCACATCCTGCGCCACATGGGCCATGCCATCACCCATGAAAAGGAATGGCCGCGCGCGGCGGCCATCGTTCAGACCTGGCTGGACGGTCTCAGGCCCTGATATCGACGCTGTTGCCGAGATTGGCCGGATTGCTTGCCGCCTGCGGCAAGGTCTGCAACAGCTGCAGGGCGTTGGCGGCTTCGATATCGATGGCCTTCTTGAGCACCAGCATGCTCGCCTGCATGGCGGTCTGCTGCTGGGTCAGTGCACCACTGGCACCAACGATTGCGGATACATCCATCGGAAAACTCCCGGTCAACGGCTGATGGGTTCAGTGTAGTCGTTATTTCTACAAACGGCGACTCTGATCGCCGCGGGAAAAACCGATCAAGGTTTCGTCGATCTCACGGCCGATGGCGATGACCTTGAACAATTCGCCCATCTCGTGCGGCATGGTCAGTTTTGCCGCGGCTGCCGACGCCCGGAAATAGTCTGCCGTAGCAGCCGGGATTCTGGCCAGATGGTCGAGCAATCCGCAATTCAACAGAAACTGCCCCTGGTTGGTGTAGCCCAGCAAATCCAGGCCGGCGCCGTGGGCGGCGGCGATGATCGCCGTGAAATCGACGTGCACGGTCAGATCCTGCAAACCCGGCAGGTAAAAGGGATCCGGGTGGGCATGGTGGCGGTAATGGCACATCAGGGTGCCCTGGCGGCGTTGCGGATGGTAGAACTCGTGTCGCGGAAAGCCGTAATCGATCAGCAGCAGCATGCCCTGCTGCAGTATCGGCCCCCATGCGGCCGACCAGGCCCGCGCCGCCAGCGAAATCTCGGACAGATACGCGCCGCCGGTACCGGTCTCATCGGCAATTTCGCGAGCCGCTGCCAGCAGCGCGCCCGTGGCCGGTCGCTCGTTCCACGTGAAACGGCCGTCGGCATCGAGGGCCACACCGCGTTCGCGGATGACATCCTCGTCCCAGACCACTAGATGGGCGGGCAGGGCGTCGAGCAGTTCATTGGCCACCACCACGCCGGAGAATGTTTCCGGCAGCCGGTCCAGCCAGACCACCCGCGACAGCAGATGCGGCGCGGCAGCGGCGATCGTCTCGCGCTGGCGTTCGCGCAGGTCGGGCGACAGATCGAGGATGGCATAGCTGTCGGGCAGACTGCCAAGCTGCTCGAGCGCCAGCAGCAGATCGGCGGCAAGTCGCCCGGAACCCGCACCGACCTCGATCACGGCCCGGGCAGAAAGCGCCATGACCTGGGCGATCTGGGCAGCGAGGGCCTGACCGAACAGCGGCGTCATTTCGGGCGCGGTAACGAAGTCGCCGGCGGCACCGAATTTTCGTGCCCCGGCCGCGTAATAACCCAGCCCCGGCGCGTAAAGCGCCATTTCCATGTAGCGGGCGAAAGACAGAAAGCCGCCTTCGGCGACCACGGTACTGGCAATCGCTTCATGCACCTGCCGGCTGTGGGCGAGGGCGTCGGGAGAGGGCGTGGGCAGTTGGCTCATTGGCGGGCAAAGGCTCCATTCTAATTCGCCGGGCCGGTTTGCCGGGGGAAGCGTGTAAACTTGCGGGTTGCTGCAATTCAGCCAGGCCCATCGCGAAGACTTCCCGACCATGAACACCCCCGTATCCGCCAATCTGCAAAAACTCCGCAAATTCCTCGAAGGCCGCACCGGCAAGGCCATCATGGACTACAACATGATCGAGGACGGCGACACCATCCTGGTCTGCTGTTCCGGCGGCAAGGATTCCTACACCCTGCTGGCCATGCTGATGGCGCTGCAGCAACGGGCACCGGTCAAGTTCCGCCTGATCGCCATGAACCTCGACCAGAAGCAGCCAGGTTTCCCGGAAGATGTGCTGCCGCGCTATTTCGAATCGCTGGGCATCGAATACCGCATCGTCGAAGCCGACACCTACTCGATCGTCAAGGACAAGATTCCCGAGGGCAAGACCACCTGCTCGCTGTGCTCGCGCCTGCGCCGCGGGATCATCTATCGTACCGCCAAGGAACTCGGCGCCAACAAGATCGCCCTCGGCCACCACCGCGACGACATGGTGCATACGCTGTTCCTGAACATGCTGTTCGGCGGCAAGATGAAGGCCATGCCGCCCAAGCTGGTCACCGACGACAAGGCGCACGTGGTCATCCGGCCGCTGGCCTACTGCTCGGAAGCCGATATCGCCAAGTTCGCCCGCGGCATGGAATTCCCGATCATTCCCTGCAATCTGTGCGGTTCGCAGGAGAACCTGCAGCGGCAGAAGATCAAGGAGATGATGCACGACTGGGACAAGCGCTACCCCGGACGCACCGAAGCCGTGTTCACCGCGATCCAGAACGTCGTTCCGTCCCACCTCGGTGACAACAATCTGTTCGATTTCCGCAATCTGACACTGGACACCCCGGTGGAGCAGGGCGATATCGCGTTCGACAGCGAGGAAATGCCGATCAGCGGCAGCATCCCGATCAGCCCGGCGGTATGACGCCCCGCTGTCAACCGGCGGACTTCGTCATATAATCAGCCGTCCAACGATCCGATCTTGCCCATGAACGCGCAGCACCCGATTCCTGTCATCATGGTTGCCGACATTTCCGGCAGTGCTTCGCTTCATCAGCGTTTGAACGCGCAGGAAGCGGATCGGGCCATCGACCGTTGCATCAAGCGCATGAGCCGCTCGGTCGAAGGCTACCAGGGCAAGCTTCTGCAAACGGCCGGCGACGAGTTGCTGGCCGTTTTTCCGAGTGCCGAATCGGCCTGCCAGTCGGCCATCGACATGCACCAGCGGGTTGCCGACCTGCCGCCGATTTCCGGCCACAAACTCGGCATCCGCATCGCCCTGCACGACAGCGACGGCACCGACGTACCGTCGGCCAGCAAGCTGACCAGCATCATGCGCATGGCGGCACAGGCGACCACCGACCAGATCCTGTGCAGCGGACCGGTTGTCCAGACCCTGCCGGCCAGCGCCGTCGTCCAGGCCAACCCGCGCCCGGACATCGACAATCTGTTCGAGCAGGATGCCATCGTCCCGGTATTCCAGATTCACTGGCCCTCGCAGAATGGCGCGCCGGCACCGCAACACTCGATGTTCGGCCCACTCAGCCACAAGCTCGCCGAGCGCCTGTGTCTGCGCTACCGGGGCAAGGCTTACCTGATCGACGACAATACGCCGGTCCTCAGCCTGGGACGCGATCCTTCCTGCGCCATGCTGATCCAGAACCGCAAGGTATCGCGCATGCACGCGCGCATCGAGCGCCGGCGCGATGGCTATTACCTGATCGACACCAGCACCAACGGCAGTTTCCTGAGCATGCAGGGCCGCCAGGAAATCGCCCTGCGCAAGCATGAAATCCTGCTCGAGGGCAGCGGTGTCGTGTGTTTCGGCAGCTCGCTCAACGATCCGGCGGCTGACCGGGTCGAATTCGAACACCTCTGATCAGTCGCCGCCGGCGCGGCTCAGACGTCCTCGTCGTTCATCATGCGGCTCTGCCGCTCGACGAAATCCTGCATGCTGTCGATGCCGCGATATTGCAGGATGGTGTTGCGCACCGCAGCTTCCATCAATACCGCCAGGTTGCGCCCGGCAGCCACCGGAATCACCACCTTGCGGATCGGCACGCCGAGCACATCCTGGCTTTGCGCGTCGAGCGGCAGACGCGGCGCGTCTTCCATGGACACCGTCCGCTGCAGGTGCACGATCAGCTTCAGCTTCATCTTGCGGCGCGAGGCGGTCTCGCCGAAGATGGTGCGGATGTTGAGCAGCCCGAGGCCGCGGACTTCGAGGAAGTCACGCAGCATCCCGGGGCAGCGGCCTTCGATGGTGGTCGGCGCGATCCGGGCCATCTCGACCACATCGTCGGCAACCAGGCCATGGCCGCGCGAGATCAGCTCCAGCGCCAGTTCGGATTTGCCGACCCCGGAATCGCCGGTAATCAGCACGCCCATGCCGAGCACGTCCATGAACACGCCGTGCAGGCTGATGGTATCGGCCAGGCGGGCCGACAGGTAAATGCGCAGGTGATCGATGACCGCCGAACAGTGCTTGGGCGACAGGATCAGCGGCACGTCGGCGGCCTTGCAGGCATCGACGATGAATTCGGGGGGCTTCAGGCCGTCGGCAACGATCATCGCCGGCGTGCGGGCCGACAGCAGGTCGATGAACATCTGGCCGAAGCGCCGCTCACCGATACGCATGGCCCAGTCGTATTCGGCCTGCCCCATGACCTGCAGGCGTTCCGGGTGAATGATGTTGATGTGGCCGACGACGTCGGCACCGTAATTGCTGGCGGCCTTGAGCTCAATGCGCCGGTCGTTGCGCTGACCGGCCAGCCAGTTGAACAACAGCTTCTCGCGGTTGTCCTGGTACAACTGCTCCAGGCTGATGTGCCGCACGGCGCCGGTCAGGACTTCTTGAACAGTGCCAGCACCGCTTCGGCATCCGGGGCGGCCTGCAAGGCTTCGCGGAAGGCGCGGTCGGAAAAGCGCTGAGCCAGTTCTGACAGGATCTGCAGATGCTCTTCGGTGGCCTGCTCCGGCACCAACAGCACGAACAGCAGGGTAACCGGACGGCCGTCCGGCGAATCGAAGGGAATCGGCGTCGCCAGACGGATCAGCGCGCCGGCAGCCTGCTGGAGGCCCTTGATCCGGCCGTGGGGAATGGCCACGCCCTGGCCAAGGCCCGTGGAGCCGAGCTTTTCGCGTGCGAACAGGCTGTCGAAAATCAACGAACGCGACATGTCGAGCCGGCTTTCGAACAGCATGCCGGCCTGTTCAAAAACGCGTTTCTTGCTGCTCGCATCCAGGTCGAGCAGGACCTGATCGGCAGTCAGAATGTTGTCTAGAGGGTTCATGGGAACTTTGCAGCAAAGAAACCGCACCCCTCGGGGTGCGGTCGGTCAGGCTTAGTCGTCGATGTGCATGGACGGCTTTTCGCCACGATGGTGGTCCTGCATCTTCTGCTTGTACTTCTGGACCTGGCGGTCGAGCTTGTCGAACATGGCGTCGATGGCGGCGTAGAGATCGTCCCCGGCTTCTTCGACATGCATGTCCTTGCCCGGAACGTGAACGGTGACTTCGGCCTTCTGCTTCAGCTTTTCAACGGAAAGCACGACGCTGGCGCCGGTAACCTTGTCGAAATGACGGAGTACGGGATCGAGCTTGTTCTCGACGTATTCGCGCAGTGCCGGGGTGACTTCGATATGGTGACCGCTGATTTGCAGATTCATTTTTTCTCCTCTCTCTACAGGGTCTTGCGTAAATTGACCGGCGGGATGTTGAGCGATTCACGGTATTTGGCAACCGTGCGTCGGGCAACGACAATTCCCTGCTGGCCTAGTATTTCGGATAATTGACTATCCGACAAGGGCTTCTTGCCATCTTCCGCCGAAATCAATTGCTTGATCAGGGCACGAATGGCCGTGGCAGAACAGGCACCACCGGTGTCGGTGGACACATGGCTGCCGAAGAAGTATTTCAGTTCGAAGATGCCGCGCGGCGTGGCCATGTATTTCTGGCTGGTGACGCGGGAAATCGTCGATTCGTGCAGGCCGAGCAGGTCGGCAATCTCGCGCAGCACCAGTGGCCGCATCGCCACTTCGCCATGTTCGAAAAACTGGCGCTGGCGGTCCACGATGGCCTGGGTGACGCGGTGGATGGTATCGAAACGCTGCTGGATGTTCTTGATCAGCCAGCGGGCTTCCTGCAACTGGCCGCTCAGGTTGCCGTTACCACGGCGCTGGCGGGCGAGGATGTCGGCGTACAGGCGGTTGACGCGCAGGCGCGGGTAGGCGTCCGGGTTGATGTAGGCCGTCCATTTACCCTTGAGCTTCTTCACGATCACGTCGGGCGTGATGTAGCGCGCTTCGTCCTGCGCGTAACCGGCGGCCGGCCGCGGATTGAGGCTGGTGATCAGCTCGTGCGCGCCACGCAGGATCTCGTCGTCGCAACCGGTCAGGCGGCGGATCTTGACGAAATCGCGGGCAGCCAGCAATTCCAGGTGCTTGTCGGCAATGGTCAGGGCCAGCGTGCGCTCGGCGCAATCCTCTTCGGCCTGCAACTGCAACAGCAGGCATTCGCGCAGGTCACGCGCACCGATCCCGGTCGGATCGAAATTCTGGATATGGCGCAGGGCGATTTCGAGTTCCTCGAGTTCGACTTCGTACTCGGGCGGCAGGGTTTCCAGCAGCTCTTCCAGCGGCGTGGCGAGATAGCCGTCGTCGCTGAGCGCTTCGATCAGGAAGCGGACCAGGCTGCGATCGCGATCGCTCAACTGGGTCATGCCCAACTGCCAGCCCAGGTGCTCGCGCAGGCTGACGCTGGAAGCGTGGGCATCCTGCGGATCGTTGTCGTCTTCCTCGTCGCGGCCGGCGCCGGTGAAGGTGCCGGCATCGCTGGACCAGCGATCGTCGTCGACATCGCCAGGCGTCATCGGCGGCTCGCCCTGGGCATCCTCGCGCGATTCGCTCGCCGGCGCAGGTTCGCTGACCGGTTTGTCGGGCGAATCGAACTGCTGGGCACCGGCGAAGGACTCGCCCGGCCCGTCATCGTCGCGCTCGAGCATCGGGTTTTCCAGCAGGTAGCGTTCGATTTCCTGCTGCATCTCGACGGTCGACAACTGCAGCAGCTTGATCGACTGCTGTAATTGCGGCGTCAGGGCCAGATGCTGCGAAAGCTTGAGCTGAAGTGCCGGTTTCATTGATGCAATCTTGGTTTGGCGAGGTCAGAGGCGGAAATGCTCGCCGAGATAAACCTTGCGTACACTCTCATTGTCGACAATTTCCTCCGGACGTCCAGAGGAAAGTACATGACCGGCGTTGATGATCACCGCGTGATCGCAGATGCCGAGCGTCTCGCGCACGTTGTGATCGGTGATCAGGACACCGATGCCGCGTTCCTTGAGGAAGCGGATGATCTTCTGGATTTCCAGCACGGCAATCGGATCGACCCCGGCAAACGGCTCGTCGAGCAGGATGAAGCGCGGATTGGTGGCCAGCGCGCGGGCAATTTCGACACGCCGCCGTTCGCCGCCGGACAGTGCCGCTGCATTCACGTGGCGGACATGGGTGATGTGCAGTTCGTTGAGCAGGCTTTCCAGTCGCTGGCTGCACTCGTCGGGTGAAAGCTTCTGCAGTTCGAGCACGGCGAGGATGTTTTCCTCGACGTTGAGCTTGCGGAACACCGAGGCCTCCTGCGGCAGGTAGGACAGACCGGTACGGGCACGCGAATGCATCGGCTGGTGGGTGAGGCGCTCGTCGTCGATATAGACTTCGCCGCCATCGGCAGCCACCAGGCCGACGATCATGTAGAAACAGGTGGTCTTGCCGGCACCGTTCGGCCCGAGCAGACCGACCACTTCGCCGGAGCGCACCGAGAAGGAGACGTCTTCGACGACGGTGCGCGCCTTGTAACGCTTTTTCAGGTTGTGCGCGGACAGGGTGGCGGTTGGCTGGCTCATTCTTCACTGGCTCCGCGCAGGGTCTGGCGGATCGCTTCTGCAGAAAAGCCGCGATATTGCAGGAAACGCATCTGTTTGGCACGTTCTTCTGCAGATTGGGGGGGCTGCCCGAACTTTTTCGCCCAGATCGCCCGGCAGCGCTCGCCCTCGTCGCCGGCCTCGGGCAGGGCGGCTTCGATGTCGCCATCGCTGACGCCCTTTTGCCGCAATTCCTGGCGCAGGCGGCCGTTGCCGTAGCGATTGGCGCGCGCCGAAACGCGCTGGCTGGCATAACGGGTATCCGACAGCAGGTGCTCGGCCTGCAAGGCATCGAGCACCGCCGTCAGGGCTTCTTCACTGTCGGCATGCGCCGCGAGTTTGGCATGCAGTTCGGCCCGGCTGTGATCCCGCCGGGTCAGGCACTGCAAGGCACGCACCCGCAGATCAGCCATTGGCGGCCTTGCTCGGTTTGATCACAGTGGTGCTCGCCGCCTCGCGGATGCCGGCTTCGATTTCCTGGGCAATTTCCGGGTGCGACTTGAGGAACTCGCGGGCGTTGTCCTTACCCTGGCCGATCTTCTCGCCCTTGTACGAATACCAGGCCCCGGATTTGTCGACCAGCTTGTGAGCGACGCCCATTTCGACGATCTCGCCCTCGCGGGAAATCCCCTCGCCGTAGAGGATGTCGAAGATGGCCTCGCGGAACGGCGGCGACACCTTGTTCTTGACCACCTTGACGCGGGT
>DKNF01000135.1 GCA_002470165.1 Betaproteobacteria bacterium UBA7395
CCGCCATCGGCCTGCCGCCGCTGCAGCCGGTGGCGCCGACCCCGCCGCACACCAGCGAACCGGTGCAGCTGAACGACCCGCTCGCCACCCTGAGCGAATGCCTGCCAAGCTCACCCGCACAGGCGGATACCGACTGTTGCAAACCGTTACTTGAGGGCGAGCCGGCGCCCCCTTATGCTGTGATCCATGAGCTGAACAGACATCAGCCCTGACGGTCAGGCCTCCTCCCCCTCGACCCAAGACCGTCCAGAAAGCCTCGTACTCCCCCCGGTGCGAGGCTTTCGCCTTTTCAGGTGGCCAGCAGCGCCGCGGCCAGGGTTTTCAGCGCAGCCAGCGGCGGCGCTTCGCGCAAGCTGATCATGCCGGTCGGCACCCGGGCGATTTCCGGCGGCACCGTTTCGACCACCAGATCCTCGGCATGCAACGACTGCTCGACCACCCGGCGCGGCATCAGCGTCCACCCGAGGCCGACCGAAACGCAGCCGAGGATGCCTTCGAGCGTGCCGAATTCCATCGCATCGGTCAGCGTGTGCCCCTGGCTGCGCTGCCAGGCCAGCGCCCGAGCCCGGTAGGCACAGCCCTCACGGAACAGGATCAGGGGTTGCTGCAGCGGATCGCTGCCGGCGGCATGGACCTGCACCAGTTCCTCGACCACCAGTTCCTCGAACTGCAGGTCGGGATCGACCACCGGACCGGCGATGAAGGCACAGTCGAGCTTGTGCTGGCGAACTTTGTCGGCCAACGCCGCACTGGTGTCGGTGAACACCCGCAGTTCCATGCCCGGATGGCTGGCCCGCACCGCCTTCAGCGCACGCGGCAGGTGCAGGGCGGCGAAGGTTTCCATGGCGCCGATGCGCAACTCGCCGGTGCTCTCGCCGACCTGGCGCACCGCCGCCGTCGTCTGCCGCTCCAGCATCAGCATGCGCCGTGTGTAGTCGAGCAGCACGCGCCCCGGCGGTGCCAGCTCCAGCCCGCGTCCCTTGCGGAAGAACAGTTCGGCCCCCAACTCTTCCTCCAGCCGGCGGATGCGCGTGGTGACGTTCGATTGCACCGTGTTCAGCTTGCGCGACGCAGCCAGGATGCCGCCTTCTTCGACCACCGCCTGAAAGGTTCTGAGCGCGACCAGTTCCATAACCATCTCCAATAACGAACGATTCGTTCTTGATAAATCAATTGTTGAGATAGCTTAGCCCGTTTATCGTTGTCGCACCAACAGGAGATAACAATGAACGAACAACGAGAACGGCTCAAGGTACTGGGCGCGGGGATTTTCAGCCTACTGCTGGCGATGGGCGTCGCCCGCTTCGCCTACACGCCGCTGCTGCCGCTGATGCAGCAGCAGGCCGGCCTGGGCATCGCCGACGCCGGCTGGCTGGCGGCGATCAATTACGGCGGCTACCTGTGCGGCGCCCTGCTCGCCTCTCTGGTCAGCGACCTGGTGCTCAAGGACAAGCTGTACCGGATCGGCATGATCCTGGCCATTGCCAGCACGGCGATGATGGGGCTGAGCACCGATCCAACAGTGTGGGCGATTTCCCGCTTCGTCGCCGGCCTGAGCAGCGCGGCGGCGATGCTGTTCGGCACCGGGCTGATCCTCAACTGGCTGATCCGCCACCAGCATCGCAGCGAACTGGGCATCCACTTCGCCGGCATCGGGCTCGGCATTGCCGGCTGTGCCGCTGCCGTGGCGTTGATGCAGCAATGGCTGGACTGGCGCGAGCAGTGGTTCGCGCTGACCGCCCTCGGCTGCCTGCTCGCCATCCCGGCACTGCGCTGGCTGCCGGCACCGGACACCAGCGGCCTGACCCGCAGCGGCGAGAAGCTCGAGGACAACCCGCCGTCGCCGCTGTTCATGCGTCTGTTCATGGCCGCCTACTTCTGCGCCGGGGTCGGCTACGTGGTCAGCGCCACCTTCATCGTCGCCATCGTCGACCGCCTGCCCGGCATGGCCGGCCAGGGCACGCTGGTCTTCCTCGCGCTCGGCGTCGGCGCGGCACCGGCCTGCATCGTCTGGGACCTGATCGCGCGGCGCATCGGCGATCTCAACGCACTGATCGCAGCCGCCGTGCTGCAGATCGCCCCGATCTCGACCGGATCGGTGCTGATCGACGAGTTCAGCTCGCGCTACGTCTATTTCTACGCCGGCTACATCTTCGCCACCCGGGCCTTCGCGCTCGCCGACTGGGCCCGGCAGCATCTGGCCCTCGGCGTCGCCGGCCTCATCGCCTGGGGCATCGTCAACGGCGTTCTGGTGTTCAACGGTCTCGCCGACCTGCCGCTGGTCGGCCTGGCGCTCGGCACGGCCGGCGCGCTGGCGGTGATCGTCACCTCGGCGCTGCTGACCCAGGCCGGCATCGCGGCACCGTTCGCCCATTGCGGCCGCCAGTCGATCGTCATCTATCTCGCCTTCTTCTTCCCGATGGCCGTGACCCGGATCGTGCTGTTGAAGACCGGCCTGATCCCGGATGTCGGCACGGTGTCGGCGATCGTCACCGCCGCCGGCGTCGTCGCGCCCCTGGTGCTGGCGTGGCTGATCGAGCGCACCGGC
>DKNF01000037.1 GCA_002470165.1 Betaproteobacteria bacterium UBA7395
GGCTGCGCGACCCGCTGACCCGGCTGACCGCGCGTTACCTGGCCAGTGCCAAACGCGGCGGGCAGGCCGACGGCCCACCCTACGATCCGGTGTCGCGCTTCCATCTGGGCAACGGCGCCCGGGTCGAGCGTCTGAATTTCCTCGCCGACAACTCGGCCAAGGGGTTTGCCCAGTCGTTCGGGATGATGGTCAATTACTGCTATGACCCCGAGGAAATCGAGAGCAATCTCGAAGCCTTTGCCAGCAGCGGGCGGATCGCCATGTCGGCGGCCGTGCGTCGGCTGGCCCGCAACGTCGTCAGCGCATGAAGTCCGAGCAGGTTACCCGCCACAGTCTGTTCGAGGACGCCCAGGCCCTGCTGGTGGCGCCGATGTTCGTCGCCTTCGCCGTGATGCTGTTCCAGCATGCCGGCCTGCTCACCGGCGGTACCGTCGGCCTGGCCTTCCTGGTGCATTACATCTACGACTGGCCGATGGCCTGGGTCGTGTTCCTGATCAACCTGCCGTTCTATGCCTTTGCCTGGCGGGCGATGGGGACGGTGTTCACGCTGAAGACCTTTTTCTGTGTCGGCCTGCTGTCGATCTACACGGCGGTGTTGCCGGGGGTGATCGCGCTGGAGAGTGTCGACCGCTTGTTCGCCGCCGTCATGGGCGGTTTCCTGATCGGTGTCGGTCTGTTGATGATCATCCGCCACAAGGCCAGTCTCGGCGGCCTCGGCGTGCTTGCGCTCTACCTGCAGAACACGCGCGGCTGGCCGGCGGGCAAGGTGCAGATGGCGGCCGACGTGCTGATCCTGGTCGCCGGCCTGTACATCCGCGACCCGTTTACCGTGGCCCTGTCGATTGTCGGGGCGCTGGCGCTGAATCTGGTGCTGGCGGCCAACCACAAGGCTGGCCGCTATCTCGGTACCTGATTGGCTCAGGCCGTCAGGCGGCCGACCGCCATGGCTGCCGCGTGCCGCATTTTGTCGCCGATCTGGGTAATGGCGCGGACCAGACGGACGCTGGCGCTGTGTTCGAAGCGGACCGCCGCGTCGCCGCCGATGCTTTCGATGACGATGCGGCCGGCACCGCGAACGCGATAGCTTTCCCCGCTGGCCAGCACGATGTCGCCGGCGTCGCCGGTAATCGTCATCCACAGCACGCCGCGCGTGCAGCGGACGATGATGCCCGATGCGTCCGAGAGGCGGAGCGGGCAGTGTTCCCGCAACTGGAGTTCCCTTTCACCAAGATCGATCTTCATGTGCATCTCCTTTCTGTATGCACGCACAGTTTAGGGGCGAAAGAAATACTGATACAGTCACACAAAAACAAAATTGTGACCATTACAGTTATCCTTGTTGCCAACTGTGCTGGTCTGTTTGAATGACAACTGTATTGGTGACCCATGGCCGTTGAACCCCTTCGTTACGAGAAACTGGCCGGCGAACTGGCCGGCATGATCAGCGGCGGCATCCTGTCGCATGGCGAACGCCTGCCATCGGTGCGCCGTCTGGCACAGGAGCGGCGGCTGTCGGTGTCCACCGTGGTGCAGGCGCTGCGCCAGCTCGAGGAGCGCGGGCTGGTCGAGGCCCGGCCGCAATCCGGTTATTTCGTCCGTCCGGCACCGGTCGTGCGCAGCGAACCGCAAACGCGGTCGACGCCGGATGCGCCGATGCCGGTCGATATCTCGCAACGCCTGGTGCATGTGCTGCAGGCCGGTGCCCGTCCGGACGTGGCGCCACTGTCGGCGGCCTTGCCGGCCAATTCCCTGCTGCCGATTGCGGCGCTGCACCGCCTTTACGCCGGGGTCGCCCGGCGCCATCCGCATCTGCTGGAGGTGGACAGTCACGTCAACATGGACCAGCCGGCGCTGGTGCGTCAGCTGGTGCGTCGCTCGCTGGCCTGGGGCGGGCCGCTGGCGCCGGAGGAATTCATCATCACCAATTCCTGCACCGAGGCGCTCAATCTCTGCCTGCGGGCGGTGACCAAGCCCGGCGACACCGTTGCCGTCGAGTCGCCCGGCTATTACCTGATGCTGCAGTTGCTCGAGACCCTGGGCCTGAAAGCGCTGGAAATTCCCTGCGATCCGCGTACCGGCATGTCGGTCGAGGCGCTGGAACTGGCCTCGCGCAACGGCGGCATCGCCGCCTGCCTGCTGGTCGCCAACGGCAGCAACCCGCTGGGCAGCCTGATGCCCGACGACAAGAAGCGCCGTCTGGCGGCATTGACGGCGGCACGCGGCATCCCGGTGATCGAGGACGACATCTACGGCGACCTGCATTTCTCTGACGAGCGACCGTGGCCGTTGAAGGCCTTCGATACGGCCGGCAACGTGATGCTCTGCGCCTCGTTCTCGAAATGCCTGTCGCCGTCCTTGCGCATCGGTTTCGTCGCCAGTGGCCGTTACCGCCAGGCGGTGGCGCTGCAGAAGACGATCACCAGCGGCGGCACCAACCCGCTGACCCAGATGGTGCTGGCGGAGTATCTGGAATCCGGTGCCATGGAGCGCCACCTGCGCGGCTTGCGGCGCAGTTACCGGCATCAGGTGGAGGCCATGCAGGCGGCGGTGTCCCGCTATTTTCCGGCGAGCACGCGCATTGCCCAGCCGCAGGGCGGTTATGTGCTGTGGGTTGAGTTGCCCGAGCACATCGACACCACGCAACTGCACGGGCGGGCGCTGCGCGAGAAGCTTTCCTATGTGCCGGGCGCGCTGTTCTCGGCTAGCGGCATGTACCGCAATTGCCTGCGCCTGAATTGCGGCAATCCGCACACGCCGGAAATCGACGACGCCGTTCGCCGTCTGGGGCTGCTGTTCGGGGGCGCCAAATGAGCAACTACGGTATCATTGCCCCTTTTTGGGCAAGCTTCGCCTTGCCGTTCTGAACGAATTCGAAGGATTTTCTGCTCATGTTCGACGCAGTCCGCAACAACAAGAAGATCGTCCAGGTGTTCCTGGTGCTGATCGCCCTCCCGTTTGCCTTCTTCGGTCTCGAATCCTACGTCAGTGATGGCGCTGGTGGTGCCGATGTTGCCACCGTTGGCGGTGTCGGGATTTCGCAACAGGAATTCCAGCAGGTCATGCGCGAGCAGCAGGAGCGCCTGCGCAACCAGCTCGGCCAGGTCGATCCGAAGATGCTCGACAACCCCGAGTTCCGCAAGGCCATTCTCGACGACGTCATCGATCGTCGCCTGCTGGCCCTGGAAGCGGCCCAGCGTCGCCTGTTCGTGACCGACGACGCGGTGCGCAACAGCATCGCCGGGATCGAGGCCTTCCAGCAGGACGGTCGGTTCTCCAATGAGCGCTACGAAGCCCTGTTGCGCGCCCAGGGCCTGAGCCCGGCCGGCTTCGAAGCCCAGGTCCGCCAGGATCTGACCCTGCAGCAACTGGCCGGCACCATCGGTCAGACCGGCATGCTGTCGACCACCGTCGGCGAACGCATCCTGGCCCTGCAGACCGAACAGCGCCAGATTCAGGAACTGATCCTGCCGGCCGGCAGCTACCTGGCCAAGGTCAAGCTGGCCGACGATGCCGCCCGCAAGTTCTACGACGAAAACAGCCAGCAGTTCCAGACGCCGGACCAGGCCCGCGCCGAATTCGTCGTCCTCAGCCAGGAAGGCATGGCGGTCGAAGTCAGCGATGCCGAGGTCCAGTCCTGGTACGACGGCCACAAGGCGCGCTACCAGCAGCCCGAGGAACGCCGTGCCAGCCACATCCTGATCGCTTCGGAAGCCCTGGGCAAGGACAAGGCCCGGGCCAAGGCGGAAGAGGTCCTCAAGGAAGTGCAGAAGAAGCCGGCGGCCTTTGCCGAACTGGCCCGCCAGCATTCCGATGATCCGGGTTCGGCCGGCCAGGGCGGTGACCTGGGCTTCTTCGGTCGCGGCATGATGGTCAAGCCGTTCGAGGACGCCACCTTCGGCATGAAGGAAGGCGAAGTTTCCGGCATTGTCGAATCCGATTTCGGTTTCCACATCATCAAGCTGGCCGCCATCCGCGCCGCCAAGGAAAAGCCGCTGGCCGAAGTGCGCGGCGAGATCGTGGCCGAACTCAAGGCGGCCGCAGCCGGCCGCAAGTTTGCCGAAGCTGCCGAAGCCTTCAGCAATATCGTCTACGAGCAGGCCGACAGCCTGCAACCGGCCGCCGAACAGTTCAAGCTGAAAATCCAGCAGAGCGACTGGCTGGGTCGCCAGCCCAATCCGGCCAACGGCCCGCTGGCCAACGCCAAGCTGCTGGAAGCCCTGTTCTCCGACGACGCCGTCAAGAACAAGCGCAATACCGAAGCCGTCGAGGTTGCGCCGAACACCCTGGTCGCTGCCCGCATCGTCGAGTACAAGGCCGCTGCGCTGCAGTCCTTCGAGGAAATGAAGCCGGTGATCGAGCGCATGCTGACCGAGCGCGAAGCGATGAAGCTGGCCAAGGCCGACGGCGAAGCCCGCCTGGCTGCGCTGCAGTCCGGCGACGACAAGCAGGTCTGGGGCGCGTCGCGTCGCGTTTCGCGCATGGATGCCCGTCAGTTGCCGCCGCAGGCCGTGCAGCCGGTATTCCGCATGCGCACCGACGCCTTGCCGTCCTACGCCGGTGTCGAACTGCCCGGCGCCGGTTACGCGCTGTATCGCCTGAACAAGGTCGAAGCCGGCGAGAAGCTCGACGACGTGCGTCGCCAGGGTCTGATCGGCCAGTTGCGTACGCTGGCTGCCCAGGACGACATCCAGATGTACCTGGATGCTCTGCGCAAGCGTTACAAGGTGGAAATCAACGAGAAGGCGCTGAGCACCAGCGAGCGCTGAGTTCAGTCCGCCCGGGGCGGGGTTCCGCTGGCCAGCGCCGTATAGGCGTCATTGACCGACAGGAAGACCCGTCCCGACAATTCCTGCCATAGCGGTGTGCCGATCAGCCGGTCCTGGACCGGCCCCTTGATTTCGGCGAAGTGCAGGGCGATGCCGCGACCGCAAAGGTCGCGGTTGAGGTCGCTGAGAACCTCCATCGCAGTCGCGTCGACGCGATTGACCGCATTCATGATCAGGACCACGTGCCGGGTGTCGCCGGCTTTTTCCAGTTCGCTCGCCAGGCGGCTTTCCAGCGCATGCAGATTGCCGAAGAACAGGCTTTCGTCGATGCGCAGGAAGAGCGTGCCGGGCAGGGTTTCGACCGCGTAGCGTTCGACGTTGCGGAAATGCTCGCTGTCCGGAATCCGGCCGATGACCGCGATATGCGGCGTGCTGGCGCGATAGAGCAGGGTCGCCAGCGAGAACAGGATGCCCAGCCCGATGCCGGCTTCCAGGCCAAGCACGAAAACGCCGACTGCCGTGCCCAGCGCAGCGAGCCCGTCGGCCCGGTCGTAACGCCAGGCCTGGCGCAGGCTGCGCAGGTCGATCATGCTGACCGCGGCGACGATGATGCTGGCGGCCAGGACGGCCAGCGGCAGGCGGGCAAACAGGGGCGCCGCACCGGCAACGACCAGGAGCATGGCCAAGGCCGAGACGATGCTGGCCAGCGGCGTCTGGGCACCGGCAGCGACGTTCACGGCAGTCCGCGATACGCCGCCGCCGACCGGCATGCCGCCGGAAAAGGCGGCCACGATGTTGGCGCAGCCCAGGCCGCGCAACTCGGCATTGGCGTCGAGCCGTTCGCGGCGACGGATGGCCAGTGCCTGGCCCATGGAAATGTTCTGGACCATGCCGATCAGCGCCACCAGCAGGATCGGCAGGGCCAGTTGCTGAAGTTCGCCGGCCGCCGGCAGGAAGGGCGTGAGGCCGGGCAGGCCTTCGGCGATGCGGCCGACCACCGCGACACCATGCAGTCGGTCGAGATCGCCGGCGATCACCGTCGCCGTGGCGCCGAGCACGACCAGCAGCGGAAACAGGCGGACGACGAAGCCGCCGGCGGCAGGCGAAAGGCCGCAGCGTTCCAGCAGACCGGCCAGCCAGAGGCGGGCAAAACCCAGGATGGCGACGGCCGTCAGGCCGATGGCGCTGGCCATGTCCAGCCGGCCGTCGGCGAGCAGCGCCCGGATGACCGTGGCCGCATCGCTGCCCTGAGGTTCCACGCCAAAGAAATGTTTCAACTGGCTGAAAACGATGAGCACGGCCGAACCGGAAATGAAACCGGCGATCACCGGCCGGCTCAGCAGATTGGCCAGGAAACCCAGGCGCAGGCTGCCGCAGAGCACCAGCAGGACGCCCGAGCCCAGCGCGACGACTGCCGCCAGTCCGATGTAGGCCGGCGAACCCGGTGGCGCAATCGGTGCCAGTACCGAATAGGTCATGATCGCGGTGATCGCCACCGGGCCGACCGCCTGCACCATGCTGCTGCCGAACAGCGCGTAGGCGATCACCGGCAGGATGGAAACGTAGAGCCCGGCCTGCGGCGGCAGACCGGCGAGCAGCGCGTAGGCGAGGCTCTGCGGAATGACCAGGATGGTGACAATGATGCCGGCCAGGACGTCGCTGCCCAGGTGCTGGCGGGGGTAGGGCGAGGCCCAGTGGGGCAGCAGGCGCATCAGGAAATCCTTGGTCCAAAGAAAAACGCCGACCGGGACATGCCGGGTCGGCGTTTCATGGCGTGCTTGCGGCTCGACCGCAATCCGCTTAGGCCGGCAGCGGCTCGGCGTTGCCCAGGGCGACGGTGTTCATGCCGCCATCGACGTAGGTGATTTCGCCGGTGATGCCGCTGGCCAGGTCGGACAGCATGAAGGCGGCGGCGTTGCCGACTTCCTCGATGGTCACGTTGCGGCGCAGCGGGGCGTTGTGCGAGTTGTAGGCGAGCAGCTTGCCGAAGTTGCCGATGCCGGAAGCGGCCAGGGTCTTGATCGGACCGGCCGAGATGGCGTTGGCGCGGATGCCTTCGGGGCCGAGGCAGAAAGCCAGGTAACGCGTGGCGGCTTCCAGGCTGGCCTTGGCCAGACCCATGGTGTTGTAGTTCGGCATGGTCCGTTCGGCGCCCAGGTAGGACAGCGCCAGCGCCGAGCTCTTGCGGCCGCGCATCATCGGCCGGGCGGCCTTGACCAGCGCCGGGTAGCTGTACGAGGAAATCTCGTGGGCGATGCGGAAGGCGTCGCGGGTGATGCCTTCGAGGAAGTCGCCCTCGATGGCTTCGGTCGGCGCGTAGGCGATCGAATGCACCAGCCCGTCGAGGCCGTCCCAGCGCTTGCCGAGTTCGACGAAGAGGTTGGTGATCTGCTCGTCGCTGGTGACGTCGAGCGGAATGGTGATGTCGCTGTCGAATTCGGCAGCGAATTTCTTGATGCGGTCTTCGAAGCGTTCGTTCTGGTAGGTGAACGCCAGCTGGGCGCCTTCGCGGTGGCAGGCCTTGGCAATGCCGTAGGCAATGGAATGCTTGGACAGCAGCCCGGTGATCAGAATCTTCTTGTCGGCGAGAAAGCCCATGTGTTTATTCTCCCAAAGGGGTTTAGCCGCGAGATTATAAACCGAGAAAAGCCCGGCTATAACGCCTACATGTTCGGATAGGTCGGTCCTTCGCCGCCTTGCGGGACGACCCAGGTGATGTTCTGCGTCGGATCCTTGATGTCGCAGGTCTTGCA
>DKNF01000083.1 GCA_002470165.1 Betaproteobacteria bacterium UBA7395
AGCGCCAGCAGGTTGGTCTGGTCGGCCAGATCGTGGATCACCGAGGTAATCGCCGAGATGCGCTCCGACTCCTGCCCCAGCGTCGTTGCCGTCGCCGCCGAATCGGTGACCAGCCCGGCAATCTGACGAATCTCGTCGACCATGGTCTGGATCGTCTGGCAACCACCGGCCGCCTGCTGCCCGGCCTTGCCGGACAGATCCTGGGCCTCCTGACCGAGGTTGGCGATATGCGTGATGCAGACCGACATGATCTGCAGCGTTTCGGCCATGGCGGCACTGGCCGCGGCCTGCGCTTCCGAACCGCCGCGCATTTCGTCGGCCGAACCGGAAAGCGCGGTGACGGCATGCTTGAGTTGCCCGGCTTCCAGGCGGATGGCGCCCAGAATGTCGGCCAGCGACTGGGTGGTCTTCATCGCCGCCGCCTGGACACGGCGGATTTCGGCAAAGCCGTTCGGCTCGATGCGCTGCGTCAGGTCGCCGGCAGCAATGCTTTCCATCAGGCGAGCCGTCGTTTCCAGCGGACGACGCACGCCCCCGGTCAGCAGATAACCGAGCACGGCGGCGATCAGGACGGCAACGACCACCAGGATCAGCGTCAGGCGACGGGTATTCGCCGACTCGGCCACGATGTCGCCGGCCCGTTCGCGGCTTTGCGCCTGCACCAGTTGGCGCGCTTCGGCGATGCTGGCTTCGAGCACCTGCATGCGCGGCTCGGCTTCCTGCTGCAGGATGCCCATGGCCACCGTCGACAGGAACTGCATGGCCTCGGCCATCGCCTTGTCCTGGATCTCGATGGCCGCCGTCGCCTGTTGCCTGACCCGCTGCAGCAAGGCACCTTCGCCGGCGACGGCATGGTCGACCGCAATGTTCTCCAGTGCCCCGAGGGCGGCGAAGAAGCGCGCCTTCTCGCGCTCGTAGCGTGCGGCTTCCGCCTTCATCACCTCGGCATCGGTGAAAATGATGTTGTTGCGCACGCTTTCGCGCATGCCGGCGTAGGCATAGCCCAGCTCGGCAATCTGGCTGTCCTTGGTCAAAGACACCGTGGCGATGCGCTCGGCCGCCGCATCGACGCGCCCCAGACTGAACGTCGTCCAGCCGGCGACAACGACAAACAGGCCGACGACAACGGTAAACGCCATCGCCAGTTGCGGACCGATGCCCAGGCGGAACAAGGCTTTCATGACATGCTTTCCTTAGCGTCCAGGCTGGCCATCAGTGGTGCAGGATCTTGGCCAGGAACTGCTGCGCCCGTTCCGAACGCGGATTGGCGAAGAAGGCTTCCTTGCTGTCGTCCTCGACGATGCGGCCGTGGTCCATGAAGATGACGCGGTTGGCAACCCGCTTGGCAAAGCCCATTTCGTGCGTCACGCACATCATGGTCATGCCTTCCTGGGCCAGTTCGGTCATCACGTCGAGCACTTCGTTGACCATTTCCGGATCAAGCGCCGAGGTCGGTTCGTCGAACAGCATGCAGATCGGGTCCATGGCCAGCGCCCGGGCGATTGCCACGCGCTGCTGCTGGCCGCCGGACAACTGGCCGGGGAACTTGTGCGCATGCGCCTTGAGGCCGACCCGGTCGAGCAGCTTCAAGCCCTTGTCGACAGCCTCGTCCTGCTTCCGACCGAGCACCTTGACCTGGGCGATGGCCAGGTTCTGGGTGATGCTCATGTGCGGAAACAGCTCGAAGTTCTGGAAAACCATGCCGACATGGGCGCGCAGCTTGGACAGATTGGTTTTCGGATCGCCGACCGAGGTGCCGTTGACGATGATTTCGCCCGACTGGAAGGGTTCGAGGCCATTGACGCACTTGATCAGCGTCGACTTGCCGGAACCCGAAGGGCCGCAAACGACAATGACCTCGCCCTTGCTGACCGTGGTGCTGCAATCCTTGAGCACGTCGAAAGTGCCGTAGTTCTTGCTGACATGGGAAATCTGGATCATGACTATCTCCTGGAAACGCGGCCTCAGGCCGGTTGGTATTTTTTCTGCAGGTGCTTGACCAGCATCGACGCGGCAAAGCAGAGGATGAAATAGACGAGGCCGGCAAACAGCAGCATCTCGACCAGGCGGCCGTCGCGGTCGCCGACCTTGTAGGCGGAACCGAAGAAGTCGGCCAGCGCGGACACGTAGACCAGCGAGGTATCCTGGAACAGGATGATGGCCTGGGTCAGCAGCAGCGGGACCATGTTGCGGAAGGCCTGCGGCAGGATCACCAGGCGCATCGCCTGGCCGTAGGTCATGCCCAACGCCTGGCAGGCCGCCATCTGGCCCTTGGGCACCGACTGGATGCCGGCTCGGATGATTTCCGAGTAGTAGGCGGACTCGAACAAGGCGAAGCCGATCATCGCCGAAGCCAGGCGCAAATCGGTATTGGGCGGCAGACCGAACAGGTCGGCGATGAAGCGCGGCACGATCAGGAAGAACCAGAGCAGCACCATGACCAGCGGCACGGCGCGGAACAGGTTCACATAACCGGCGGCAAACAGCGACAGCGGCTTGATCGACGACAGCCGCATCATCGCCAGCAGAGTGCCCCAGACGATGCCGACGACGATGGCGATCAGGGTGATTTCCAGCGATACCGCCATGCCGTCCCAGAGTATCGGCAAGGCGCCGGGAATCGAAGACCAGTCGAATTCGTAAGCCATTTACTTGCCCCCCATGTAGCCCGGCACGCGGACCTTGTCTTCCAGCAACTTCATCAGCGTCATGACGATGACGTTGATCGCCACGTAGGCAACGGTGACGGCGATGAAGGATTCGTAGGGCTGCGCCGTGTAATCGACCAGCTGGCGCCCCTGGGCGGCCAGTTCGAGCAGGCCGATGGTCGAGCAGACGGCGGAGTTCTTGAAGATGTTGAGGAACTCCGAAGTCAGCGGCGGCACGATCAGGCGGAACGCCATCGGCAGCAACACGTGGCGATACACCTGCGGCAACGTGAAGCCGAGCGCCAGACCGGCGTTTTTCTGGCCTTTGGGCAGCGAATTGATGCCCGAACGGACCTGCTCGGCCACGCGGGCACTGGTGAACAGCGCCAGGCAGAGCATCGCCGCCAGGAACTGCTGCTGCACCGGATGCGATTGCTTGTAGGCGTCGCCCAGGCTCTGCGGTACCAGTTCCGGCATCACGAAATACCAGATGAACAACTGGACAAGCAGGGGAATGTTGCGGAACAACTCGACGTAGGCGGTAGCCAGCCCGCTCAGCAGCTTGTTCGGGACGGTGCGCAGAACGCCGACGACGGCGCCGAGCAGCAGCGCGAGCACCCAGGCGCTGAGCGATAGCATCACCGTCATCTGCAGGCCGGCGAACATCCAGCCGAGGTAGGTCGTGTCACCGACCACGGTCGGCTGCAGGAAGATGGACCAGTTCCATTGGTAATTCATGCGGAACTCCTGAAAGGGAAAGTAAGGGCGGCCTTGCTCGGCCGCCCGCGGGCCGGGATCAGTATTCCCAGAAAATGCGCTGCAGTTCCTTGCTGTCGCCGGTCTTGGTCAGGGCGACGGTGGCCAGGATGCGGGCCTTCTGCGGGTTGAGGTCGTGGGCGACGACCCAGTCGTACTGGTCGTCCGGCTGTTCGGCGTTGCGCAGGACGAAGCCGCCGGCATTGACGTGCGACGAACGGATGATGTGCACACCCTGGCCGCGCAGTTCGCGCAGGCCGGCGACAACATTCTTGGCCACCGAGCCGTTGCCGGTCCCGGCGTGGATGATTGCCTTGGCACCGCTGGCGGCCAATGCCTTGTAGGCGGTGTCGGCAACGTTGCCGTGACCGTAGGCGATGCCGACCGCCGGCAGGCTGTCGATCTTGTCGATGTCGAACTCGGAATTGACGGTGTGACGCTTGGCCGGCAGGCGGAACCAGTAGTTCTTGCCCTCGACGATCATGCCCAGCGGACCCCAGGGGCTCTTGAAGGCGCCGGTCTGGATGTTGATCATCTTGGAGACGTCGCGGCCGCTGTTCAGTTCGTCGTTCATCGCCACCAGCACGCCCTTGCCGCGAGCATCCCTGGCCGCGGCGGCGGCAACGGCGTTGTACAGGTTGAGCATGCCGTCGGCCGACATCGCGGTGCCCGGACGCATCGAGCCGACCAGGACGATGGGCTTGTCGCTCTTGATCACCAGATTCAGGAAGTAGGCGGTTTCTTCCAGCGTATCGGTGCCATGGGTGATGACGATACCGTCGACATCGGCCTGCTTGACCAGCGCCGAGACGCGCTTGCCGAGCGCCAGCAGGTGGTCGTTGGTGAAGCTCTCGGAAGCAATCTGGAAGACCTGCTCGCCACGCACCGCGGCAACCTTGGCCAGTTCCGGCACGCCGGCGATCAGCTTGTCGACCGGGACTTTCGCCGCCTGGTAGGTGGCGCTGTTGGTGGCTTCGGCACCGGCACCGGCGATGGTGCCGCCGGTGGCCAGGATGACGACGTTGGGCTGGGCAGCCATGACCGCCAGCGAGGCGGCGCAGCCGGCGGCGAAGACCGCACAGCGGGTGAAAATTTTCTTGAACATGGTGAACTCCTCTGTTTTTTGGGGATGAGCCGGGCCTGGTACCTCACTCAGGAGGCACCGGCAGCACAGCAAATGAATTGGGGAGGGTTACTCGAACGCTTTGTCGTTCGGCGCCTTGTACAAGGCCTTCATTTCAGCCGACAGCGGCATGTTCAGGTTCAGGCCCTTGGGCGGGATCGGGTTCATGAACCACTTGTTGTAGATCTTCTCGGCATCGCCGGAAGTCATCGCCTTGGTCAGCGCAGCATCGACGACCTTCTTGAACTCGGCGTCGTCCTTGCGCAGCATGCAGCCGTAAGCTTCCTTGGACTGGGCGGTACCGACCACGGTCCAGTCGCCCGGCTTCTTGGCCTTGGCCATTTCGCCGTAGAGCAGCGCGTCGTCCATCATGAACGCGACGGCACGGCCGGTTTCCAGGGTCAGGAAGGCTTCGCCGTGATCCTTGGCCGAGATGATGTTCATCTTCATCTGCTTTTCTTCGTTCATCCGGCGGATCAGGCGCTCGGAAGTGGTACCGGCGGTAGTGACCACGTTCTTGCCGGCGAGATCGGCGAAATCGTTGATGCCCGAACCCTTCTTGGTCATCAGGCGGGTGCCGATGACGAAGATGGTGGTCGAGAAACCGACCTGCTTCTGGCGTTCCAGGTTATTCGTCGTCGAGCCGCATTCGATATCGACCGTGCCGTTCTGCAGCAGGGTGATGCGGTTGGCCGACGTCACCGGCATCAGGCGGGTATCCAGTTTGGCCAGCTTGAGTTCGTTCTTGATCGCATCGACGACCTTGAGCATCAGCTCATGCGAGTAGCCGATGACCTGCTGCTTGTCGTCGTAATAAGAGAAGGGAATCGAGGATTCACGGTGACCGAGCGTGATGCTGCCGGTGTCCTTGATCTTCTTCAGCGTCGAAGCTTCCTGGGCAAAAGCCGGCGTGATGGCGGCACTGGAAAACACGGCGGCGAGGGCGGCGGCGAGGGCGATACGTTTCATGTCTTCTCCTGAAGGTAAGGAAGCCGCGAGCGGGCTTCGGCAGGCGATACATCGCAAGCCATGTGCCAGCGTTTCCAAGCGCCGACAAAAATAACAAGCCATTGATTTTCTGGCAATTTGACTCCACCAACACCAGGCCGGCTCACGGAAAACCGACGTCCCTCGCCGACCTGCCCTCGGAATTCCGACGGCAGCACCGATTCTGCCCGGTAGCGCGCCAAGGTCAATCGCGGTTTTCCCCGACAGGCCGGGTTGCCAGGAGCATCAACGCTCATGCACAATGTCCCAAAGGGGGAGACGCCAGTGCACAACAATACAAATGCCAATCCTTGGTCCGAGGACAACGACGCCATCCAGCAACTGGCGCTGGAGGAATGTGCCAAGCGCCAGCGTATCGATCACAGCGTCTCCGTGCTCGTACTGCCGGCCGGACAGTGCAAGCTGGCCGTGCGCTTTGCCCAGCTCGACGCTCAGGTCACGGTGGCCGACGTCGCCGACCGGCAACGCGAAATCGAAGGCCGCATCCTGGCCTCCGGCCTGACCGGCAGCATCCATTTCACGCCGACCGAACTGCCGGCACCGCCCACAACCGACAGCGGTGCCCCCTTCGACATCATCGTGTTGCGCCGCGGCCTGTGCAGCCTGCCCTACGCGCAAGGCAAACAGTTGATCCGCCAGTTGATGCAAAAGCTGAAGATCGGCGGCAAGCTCTACATTTCCATCCTCGGCCTGCATTCGGAACTGGGCGACGGCTATCCGGGACGCGAACAGTCGATTTACGAGCGCTACAGCAAGCTGTCCCCGGCGATGGCGCGCAAGTACGATATCCGCAACGAAGTCTGCCTCTATTCCGAGCGCGACCTCTTCCTCCTGCTGCTCGAATCCGGCGCCAGCGTCCTGCGCACGATGACCACCACCTGGGGCAACGTCAAGGCGGTCGCCGTCCGCGTCTGATGCGGCTGGGCATCGATCTCGGCGGCACCAAGATCGAGATTGTCGCCCTCGCCGACGACGGCAGCGAACTGTTGCGTCGACGCGTCGCCACGCCGCAGGGCGACTATCCCGCCACCCTGCAGGCCATCGCCGGTCTGGTCACCGATGCCGAGAAAGAACTGGGCCGGTACGGCAGCGTCGGCATCGGCATTCCCGGCGCTGAATCGCTGGTCGACGGGCGGATCAAGAACGCCAACTCGACCTGCCTGATCGGCCAGCCGTTGCGCGCCGACCTGCAGCAGGTGCTGCAGCGGGAAATCCGCCTGGCCAACGACGCCAACTGTTTTGCGCTGTCGGAAGCCATCGACGGCGCCGGACGCGGCGCCGCCTGCGTGTTCGGGGTCATTCTCGGTACCGGCGTCGGTGGCGGCATCGTCATCGATGGCCGGGTACGGGTCGGCGCCAACGCCATTGCCGGCGAGTGGGGGCACAATCCCCTGCCCGCCGACCCGCTCGATCCGCTGCCGCCGCTACGCTGCTACTGCGGCCGCGACGGCTGCAACGAAACCTGGCTGTCGGGTCCTGGCCTGGCAGCCGACCATCAGCGCCGTACCGGAATCGCCCTCTCCGCCGTCGAGATTGCCCAACAGGCAGCCGCCGGCGATGCCGCCTGTGCGGCCACCCTTGACCGCCACGCGCGCCGTCTCGGGCGGGCGCTGGCCAGCGTCATCAACCTGCTCGACCCCGACGTCGTCGTCCTCGGCGGCGGATTGTCGCAGATGCCGCAGCTCTACGAAAAGCTCCCGGGCTATTGCCGGCCGCACGTGTTCTCCGACGATCTGCGCACCCGCATCCTGCCGCCCGCCCACGGGGATTCCTCGGGGGTTCGCGGCGCTGCATGGCTATGGAATTGATGGCACAATCGCCGTCCCATGGCACAGATCTCCCTTTTTGTCGGCGGCATCCGCCTGCTTCCCGAATCCGGGCGACCGACCGGCATCTACAAACAACCGGCGACCGGCCCACTGGCGCTCGGCCCGGAAGGCTTTCTCGCCGACAGCCAGGCTGACCGGCGCGTGCACGGCGGCCCGGAAAAGGCCGTGCATCTCTACCCGGCCGCACATTACGCCCGGCTCGCCGCCCGTTTTCCCGAAATCGCCGGGCAACTGGTACCGGGCAGTCTGGGCGAAAACCTGTCCACCGCTGAACTCGACGAAAGCAGTGTGCGCATCGGCGACATCTGGCAACTCGGCGACGCCCGCCTGCAGGTCTGCCAGCCGCGCAATCCCTGCTGGAAGATCGACGAGCGCTTCGCCACCGAGGGCATGGCGCAGTTCATCGCCGAACAGCGCCTGACCGGCTGGTACTGGCGCGTCCTGACGCCGGGCACGGTCGCCCCCGGTGACACCTTGCGGCTGGAGCAAGCCGGTAGCGGGCCGACGCTGGCAGCCGCCATGCGGCTCTGGCAAGACCATCGCCCGGCCATCGACGAACTCGAGCGGCTGGCCGCCACCCCGGGCATCGCCGAGCACTGGCGGCAGAAAATCGAACAACGGCTCGCCTGGCTGAGGCGCAGTCCCGACACCCCGGCCGCAGCGCCGGCAACGTTCCACGTGAAACCGGAGCAGGCATGAGCCACCCCGATCCGCGCAGCCTGATGCTGCGCCTGTTCCTGCCTTTTGCCGCAGGCTACTTCCTGTCCTACCTCTACCGCACGGTCAACGCCGTGCTTGGCCCGGTCATCGCCGGCGAGCTGGCCTTGCCGGACAACGCGCTCGGTTTGCTGACCAGCACCTATTTCCTCGCCTTCGG
>DKNF01000002.1 GCA_002470165.1 Betaproteobacteria bacterium UBA7395
GCCAACGGCAACAACGAGTGGCCGGCGGTGCCGACGGTCAAGGTGCATAACGAAGAACTGGCCGAACTTGGTCAATTCAAGCCGGATACAACGGCGCTGGCGACGATTGCCAACCAGTTGCCGACAGCACAGAAACTGCTGGACAGGGTAGGGTATCGGTGAACAATGAAAAACGGGAACCTCAAGGTTCCCGTTTTTCATTGAGCTGGATGATCAGGCCGCCATGCGCATGAGCTTGCCTGGTTTGCCCTGCTGCCCATGTACTTCCTTGAGGCATTCATGCGCGCACGAAGCGCAGCGGCCGCAGTCGCGGGTGACGCCGAGGTCACGGCGCAGGTCCTTGAGCGTGCGTGCGCCGCTTTCCGCGGCTTCGCGGATTTGGCGATCAGTGACTGCCTGGCAAACGCAAACGTACATGACAGGTCTCCGTGGAGATTAAAATAAGAACAATTTTCATTCTATATAAATGCGAATGAATGTCAATCAGTTTTGATCGACTTGTTGTCTTGACGACAATTTCTGTTCCGTGGCCTCGTTGTCGCAAAAAGAATGCCCGCAGGGCGGGCAATAAAAAACCGCGGACACGCCGCGGTTTTCGCCTGGGGGAAAGACGGGGTCAGCCTTCGCCCGGTTCCATGTGCGCCTGCAGGTAGTTCGGCAGGGTGACGTCCTTGATCAGCGATTGCTGCGTTTCCAGCCAGTCGATGGCTTCCTCGCAGTGTTCGAGCAGGTCTTCGAGCAGTTCGCGGCTGACGTAGTCCTGGAGTTCCTCGCACAGGGCGATGGCCTCGATCAGCAGCGGGCGCTGGATGGTCTGCTCGTACTTCAGGTCGCCCTGCAGGCATTCGACGACGTTCTCGCCGATCATCAGCTTACCGAGGTTCTGCAGATTGGGCAGGCCTTCGAGGAAGAGGATGCGCTCGATCAGCTCGTCGGCTTCCTTCATCACCCGGATCGACTGCTTGTACTGGTAGTCGTTGAGCTTTTCCAGGCCCCAGTTGCGGAACATGCGGGCGTGCAGGAAATACTGGTTGATCGAGGTCAGCTCGTTCTTGAGGACCTTGTTGAGGATGTCGATGATCTTCTTGTCGCCTTTCATGTCGTCCTCCTCAGGCCGGGCTGCCCGAGCCCATCTGGCTCTGCAGGTAGTTTTGCAGACCGACCAGTTCGATCAGGCGCAATTGTTTTTCCAGGAAGTAGGCATGGTCGACTTCGGTGTCTTCCAGTTGCACTGCCAGCATGTCGCGGGAGACGTAGTCCTGGGCTTTTTCGCAGGCGGCGATGGCTTTTTTCAGGTGACCATCGACCTCGTATTCGAGCGCCAGATCCGCCTTGAGCATGTCCGGGACAGCCTTGCCGACCTTCATCGGGTTACGCTTGGACAGGTCGGGTTTGCCCTCGAGAAAGAGGATGCGCTGGATCAGCGCGCGTGCGTGCTGGCGCTCGTGGTCGGATTCGTGGATCGATTTCTCGGCCAGCTCGTTGAGACCCATGTCGGCGTACATCTCGCCGTGGATCAGGTACTGGTCAACGGCAGTCAGTTCGCCGGTCAGCAATTCATTGAGGATGTCGATGATCTTCTTGTCGCCCTTCATGGCATTTCTCCTGAGAATGAGGGGTGGCTGGCTGGCGTGACGCGGCTGGCTTGCCGTGGCCGGATTGTAAGAGCTAAGACGATCGAATAGAAGCAATGTTCCGCGGAAATTGCTTTATTTACAACGAACTACGAACTGTTCTCATTTGTATCACAGTCCGTTTTGTCGTATTGCTGGGGCTCAGCTGACGACCCAGATGTGGCGGGCGACCGCGTGTTCGAGCGCGAGCTCGACCTGGTCGGCGAGGATCACCGTCATCGGTTTTTGCTGGAGCACCTTGAGCGACTGCGTTTCGGCCAGACCGTAGGCGGTCAGCTGCTCGCGCTGGAGCGGGTCGATCTCGTCGCCCAGCCCGGCGAGGCGGACTTCGCTGCCGGGGGCGATGAAAGCGAGGGGAAGGCGGGCTTCGTTGTGTTGGCTCATGGTCGTCTTACCAGAGGGCGCGCAGGGCGAGGTTGAACAGGCCGCCGATGAAGAAGGCGAAGGGAACGATGATCGCGACCATGGCGACGGCGGTCTTCATGCCGCGTTCCTTGACCATCATCAGCAGGCTGGCGAAGCAGGGGATGAACAGCGTGATCGTGATCATGCCGACGATGGCCTGGATCGGGTCGAGGGCATCGGCCATGGCGAACAGGCCGGTGGCGCCGAAGTCGCGGCGCAGGAAACCCATGACGAAGGCAGCCGAGGCTTCCTTGGGCAGGCCGAGCCAGCCGCTGACCAGCGGTTCGCCGGCTTCGATGATGGCGGGCAGGATGCCGACCTTGTCGAGTGCGAACATCAGGAAGGTGCCGATCAGGAACAGCGGGATGACTTCGATCAGGTACCACTTGAGGCGGCCGGCGGTCTTCTTGACGACGTTGCCGGCGATCGGCAGGCGCATCGGCGGTAGCTCGGTGACCAGCGGGATGCGCCGGCCGGGGATCAGCTTGGCGGCGAGGAAGCCGGCGAGCAGCAGGACGCCGACCATGGCCAGGGTCCAGATGAGTACGGCAGAAAACGACACGCCGCCGAGCATGCCGAGGACGACGCCGAGCTGGGCCGAGCAGGGAATCGCCAGCGCCAGCAGGAAGACGGTGATCAGGCGTTCGCGCGGCGAATGCAGGATGCGTGTGGTCAGCGTCGCCATCGTCACGCAGCCGAGGCCGAGGACCATCGGCAGCACGGCGCGGCCGTTGAGGCCGATCATCGCGAAGAGGCGGTTGGCGATCACCGACAGGCGCGGCAGGTAGCCCGAATCTTCGAGCACGCCGAAGGCGATGAAGAAGGTGGTGACGATCGGCAGGATCAGCGCCAGCGCGTAGGTCATGCCCATCGTCCACAGGCCGTAGTCGCCGACCAGCAGTTCGCTGATCAGGCCTTCGCCGAACCAGCCCTCGATCAGGCCGGTGAAGCCGGGGTTGAGGATGCCTTCGAAGAGGTCTTCCTCGAGCAGGCCGACCAGCGTCGTCGCGCCGAAGACGCCGACGAACTGATACACCGCGTAGAGCACGGCGAGCAGGATGGGAATGCCCCACAGCGGATGGACGACGGCCTGGCCGATGCGCTGCGAGAGCAGCGGGCTGCTGTTCAAGGCGCGGCGGGTGACGGTGGCGGCCAGTGCGTCGGCGGCTTCGGTGCGTTCGCGGGCGAGCAGGCCGGGGAGGTCGCCCGGGGCACGGTCGACGGCATTTTTGCGCAGATTTTCGAGTTGACCGTAAGCGTTGCCGGCGTGCTCGCGCAGCCAGCCTTCGACTTCGCTGTCGTTGCCGAGGAAGAGGATGGCCAGGCCGCGTGCGGCCAGGCGCGGGTGCGGCGCGTGTTCGGTGATGGCGGCGGCGACGGCCTCGATGTCG
>DKNF01000044.1 GCA_002470165.1 Betaproteobacteria bacterium UBA7395
GCGGCGCCGGCCGGGGTCCAGTAGCCGGTGCGCCAGCACAGGCCAGCACCCGACTTGGCGACGACGTCGCGCTGGTCGATGACATAGACGCGTTCCTGGGCAACGGCGGAGAAGCCGATGCCGGCCAGCAGGGCCAGGGCCAGGGTTTTTTTGGCGATATTCTTGATCATAGTCTTCCCTCGTTGAAGAATTAGTTTACTTCCAGTGGCTTGCATCAGGATCAGACTTGACTTCCTGAGCTCACTTCCAACTTATTCTGCCATAGCGCTGCGCAGGCATCCAAGTGAAATTCCTTGCCTATGCGTAAAGTTTTGTGCTCGACGAGACATTTCCCGGCAATCCAGACATGACTGACCTGTTCCCTGCCGGCGACATGGATCAATTGGGAGAGCGGATCGAAGCAGGGCTGGCAAACAATATCCTCAAGACTGACTGCGCACAGGTCGGCTGACTTGCCGGCTGTGATCGATCCTGTAGTTGCCTCCAGGCCCAGTGCACGGGCGCCGTTGAGCGTTGCCATGCGCAAGACTTCGATGGCCGGCAGCGTGCTGGCGTCACCGCTCAGACCCTTGGCCAGCAGGGCTGCCAGGCGCATTTCCCCAAACATGTCCAGGCGGTTGTTGCTGGCGGCGCTGTCGGTGCCCAGTCCGATGTTGATGCCGGCCCGGTGCATCTCGGCGATACGGGCAAAGCCGCTGGCCAGCTTGAGGTTGGACGTCGGGCAGTGGGCGATGCTGCAGCCGGCCTCGGCCATGGTGGCGATTTCGGCGTCGTCGAGATGTACGGCATGAACCCCGATGAAGCCCGGGCCGATCAGGCCGAGTTCCTGCAGACGCTGCAGCGGGCGTTTGCCATGCTGGGCAACGGAATCGGTGATTTCCTGACGGGTTTCGTGGATGTGGCAGTGGATGGGCAGGTCCAGTTGCTCGGCGAGCGTGGTGATGCGCTGGAAGGTGCGGTCGGAGACCGTGTAGGGCGCATGCGGGGCCAGACAGAAACTGATCAGCGGATTACCGCGAAAGGCTTCGCGGGCGGCCAGGCCCTTGGCGATGTAATCGTCGGCGTCGCTGGCGTAGTTGCCGGGGAACTCCAGCGTGGTGACGCCGAGTGCCGCGCGCATGCCGAATTCCGTCGCCGCCTGGGCGGCGGCGTCGGGGAAGAAATACATGTCGTTGAAGCAGGTGATGCCGCCGAGCAGCATTTCGGCACAGGCCAGGCGCGTTCCGTCGAGCACGAACTGGCTCGATACGTGGGCAGCTTCGGCCGGCCAGATGTGCTGCTGCAGCCATTCCTGCAAGGGCAGGTCGTCGGCGATGCCGCGCATCAGGCTCATGGCGGCGTGTGTGTGTAGGTTGATCAGGCCGGGGATCAGGATGTGCTGGTCGAGTTGCCGGTGTTCGCGCGCCCGGTAACGGCGGCGGGCTTCAGCGGCCGGCAGGACGGCGAGGATGCGGCCGTTGTCGATGGCAACCGCATGCCCGCTCAGGACTTCGTCGGTGTCTACGGGGGCGATCCAGCGGGCTTCAATCAGCAGATCGATGGTTTCGGGTGTCGGTGTCATGGAATTGGGCATCTGTACGCCGTGGGCGGCGTGGTAAACTAACAAATTACGCGTGCTACAACCAAACAAGGCGTCGGCAATACCGACGCGGACACGAGAGACATGGATCAATTCGCCAAAGAAACACTGCCGATCAGCCTCGAAGACGAGATGCGGCGTTCCTATCTCGATTACGCGATGAGCGTGATCGTCGGCCGGGCGCTCCCGGATGCGCGTGATGGCCTGAAGCCGGTGCATCGTCGCGTGCTGTTCGCGATGCACGAGCTGAACAACGACTGGAACAAGGCCTACAAGAAGTCGGCGCGTATCGTCGGCGACGTCATCGGTAAGTATCACCCGCACGGCGATTCGGCGGTGTACGACACGATCGTCCGCATGGCCCAGGATTTCTCGCTGCGCTACATGCTGGTCGACGGCCAGGGCAACTTCGGTTCGATCGACGGCGACAACGCGGCGGCGATGCGTTACACCGAAGTGCGCATGGCCAAGATCGGCCATCAGCTGCTCGAAGACCTTGACAAGGAAACCGTCGATTTCGGGCCGAACTACGACGGCTCCGAGCAGGAACCGCTGGTTCTGCCAACGCGCATCCCGAACCTGCTGATCAACGGTTCGTCCGGCATCGCCGTCGGCATGGCGACCAACATCCCGCCGCACAACCTCAAGGAAGTTGTCGCCGGCTGCCTGGCGCTGCTGGAGAACCCGGCGATCTCGATCGACGAACTGATCGAGCACATCCCGGCGCCGGATTTCCCGACCGCCGCGCTGATCTACGGCGTGATGGGCGTGCGCGAAGGCTACAAGACCGGCCGCGGCCGCGTCGTCATGCGCGCCCGCACCCACTTCGAAGACATCGGCAAGGGCGACCGTCAGGCGTTGATCGTCGACGAGATTCCCTACCAGGTGAACAAGAAGTCGCTGATCGAGAAGATCGCCGAGTTGGTCAACGAGAAGAAGATCGAGGGCATCTCCGACATCCGCGACGAGTCCGACAAGTCCGGCATGCGCATCGTCATCGAGCTGAAGCGCGGCGAGGTCGGCGAGGTCATCCTCAACAACCTGTACAAGCAGACGCAACTGCAGGACACCTTCGGCATGAACATGGTGGCGCTGGTCGACGGCCAGCCGCGCCTGCTGAACCTCAAGCAGATGCTCGAGTGCTTCCTGTCCCACCGCCGCGAAGTCGTCACCCGGCGCACCGTCTACGAACTGCGCAAGGCGCGCGAACGCGGCCACATCCTCGAAGGTCTGGCCGTCGCGCTGTCCAACGTCGACGAGATCATTGCCCTGATCAAGGCGGCGCCGACGCCGCCGGACGCCAAGCGCGGCCTGATGGAGCGCACCTGGCGCAGCCCGGTGGTCGAGGAAATGCTGCTGCGCGCGGCTTCCGACGTCTCGCGTCCGGACGGCCTGCTGCCGGAGTTTGGTTTGTCCGAACAGGGCTACCGCTTGTCCGACGCCCAGGCCCAGGCCATCCTCGAACTGCGCCTGCAGCGCCTGACCGGTCTCGAGCAGGACAAGATCGTCGGCGAGTACAAGGAAGTCATGGCCAAGATTCTCGATCTGCTCGACATCCTGGCCCGCCCGGAACGGATCACCGAGATCATCGTCGGCGAGCTGACGGCGATGCGCGACCAGTTCGGCGACGACCGCCGCTCGGAAATCGTCCTGCACACGCAGGAACTCGGCATCGAGGACTTCATCACGCCGCAGGACATGGTCGTCACCCTGTCGCACGGCGGCTACATCAAGGCCCAGCCGCTCGCCGACTACCGCGCCCAGCGCCGTGGCGGTCGTGGCAAGCAGGCGGCGGCGATCAAGGATGAGGATTTCGTCGATCATCTGTTCGTCGCCAACACCCACGACTACATCCTGTGCTTCTCCAACCGCGGCCGCTGCTACTGGCTCAAGGTTTTCGAAGCGCCGCAGGGCAGCCGGACCAGCCGCGGCAAGCCGATCGTCAACCTGTTCCCGCTGGAAGAGGGCGAGCGCATCAACGCCGTGCTGCCGGTCAAGGAATTTGCCGACGACAAGTACGTGTTCATGGCCACCCGCGACGGCACGGTCAAGAAGACGCCGTTGTCCGACTTCTCCAACCCGCGCAAGGCTGGCATCATCGCCGTCGATCTGCTCGACGACGACTACCTGATCGGCGTCGAACTGACCACCGGCCAGAGCGACATCGTGCTCGTCTCGAATGCCGGCAAGGCCGTCTGGTTCGACGAGGAAGACGTCCGGCCGATGGGTCGTGGTGCCCGTGGCGTGCGCGGCATGAAGTTGCAGGAAGGGCAGAGCGTCATCTCGTTGCTGGTCGCCGAGGATGACCAGCAGACGGTGCTGGTTGCCACCGAGAACGGTTTCGGCAAACGCACCGTGCTCGCCGATTTCCGCCACTCCGGTCGCGGCACGCAGGGCGTCAAGGCGATTGCCGATTCCGAGCGCAACGGCATCGTGGTCGGTGCCAAGCTGGTTGGCGACGACGACGAGGTGATGCTGATCACCACCGGCGGCGTGCTGATCCGTACCCGCGTCTCGGAAATCCGCGGCATGGGCCGGGCGACGCAGGGCGTGACGTTGATCTCGCTCGACGAGGGCGAGAAGCTGGCCGGCCTGGAGAAGGTTGCCGAGTCGGTCGCGGAAAATGACGCCGAAAGCGAAACCGCCGGCGAAGGTGAAGCGCCGGCAGCCGACGAGCAAGGTGGAGAAGCCTAAATGACGCGTATCTGGAATTTCAGCGCCGGTCCGGCTGCACTTCCCGAGGAAGTCCTGCGTCAGGCGCAGGAAGAACTGCTCGACTGGCAGGGCGCCGGTTGCAGCGTCATGGAAATGAGCCATCGCGGCAAGGAATTCATGTCCATCCTGGCGCAGGCCGAAGCCGACCTGCGCGAGTTGATGGGGATTCCCGAGCAGTACAAGGTGCTGTTCCTGCAGGGCGGCGCCACGCAGCAGTTCGCGCAGATCCCGATGAACCTGCTGGCTGGTCGCTCGGCCGACTACATCGTCACCGGTTCGTGGTCGAAGAAGGCGGTCAAGGAAGCACAGCGCATCGGGAATGTCCGCGTCGCGGCGACGACCGAGGACAGCGGCTTCACCCGCCTGCCGACGGCCGAGGAGATCAAGCTCGACCCGTTCGCCGCCTACCTGCACGTGTGCACCAACGAGACCATCCACGGTGTCGAGATTCCCGCCGAGCGCATCGCCGACACCGGCGTGCCGCTGGTCGCCGACATGTCGTCGCACATCCTGTCGCGCCCGGTCAATGTCGAGAAGTTCGGCCTGATCTACGCCGGTGCGCAGAAGAACATCGGTCCTTCGGGCGTGACTCTGGTCATCGTTCATCGCGACCTGCTCGGCATGGCGCCGCTGAATATTCCGACGGTGATGGATTACGCGGTGATGGCCGAGAACGGTTCGATGCTGAACACGCCGCCGACCTTCGGCATCTACATCGCCGGCCTGGTCTTCCAGTGGCTCAAGCGTCAGGGCGGTCTGGCCGGCATCGACGCGATCAACGCCGAAAAGGCACGCATTCTGTACGAGTGCATCGACAACTCCGGCGGTTTCTATACCAACCCGGTCGATCCCGACTGCCGTTCGCGCATGAACGTGCCGTTCGTGCTGGCCGACGCTGCGCTCGACGCGCCTTTCCTGGCTGCCGCCAAGGACGCCGGCGTGCTCGGTCTGAAGGGACACAAGTCGGTCGGCGGCATGCGCGCGTCGATCTACAACGCCGTCTCGCTTGACGCGGTCAAGGCGCTGGTTGGTTTCATGAACGATTTCGCCAAGCGGAACGGGTGAGCGCATGAACGACGATCTGCAGAAGGCCCTGGCCGGCGTGCGCGCCGATATCGACCGCATCGACGGCGACATACTGCGCCTGTTGAACGAACGTGCCCGCTGCGCCCAGCGGGTCGGCGAGATTAAGGCCGAATTCGGCGACGCCGGCTTTATCTATCGCCCGGAGCGCGAAGCGCAAGTGCTGCGCCGGTTGCAGGACGTCAATCCCGGACCCTTGCCGAACGAGAACATCACCTTCTTCTTCCGCGAGGTGATGTCGGCCTGTCTGTCGCTCGAACAGCCGCTCGGCATCGCCTTCCTCGGCCCGCTCGGCACGTTCTCCGAATCGGCGGCGACCAAGCATTTCGGTCACGCCGCCCGCTTGCTGCCGCTGGATTCGATCGACGACGTTTTCCGCGAAGTCGAGTCGGGCCATGCGCACTACGCTGTCGTCCCGGTCGAGAATTCGACCGAAGGCGCGGTCGGCCGGACGATGGACCTGCTGCTCGGTACCCAGTTGAAAATCTGTGGCGAAGTCGTGCTGCGTATCCACCAGAACCTGCTGTCCAAGGAAAGCGAGCTTGGTGCAATCAACCGCGTCTATTCGCATGCCCAGTCGCTGGCACAGTGCCATGAATGGCTGAATCGCATGCTGCCGCAGGCGCAGCGCATTTCGGTCGGCAGCAATGCCCAGGCGGCGCAGAAGGCTGCCGAGGAGCCCGGTTCGGCAGCAATTGCCGGCGAGGCTGCGGCGGCCCGCTACGAACTGGCCAAGCTCGCCGAGAGCATCGAGGACGAGCCGAACAACACCACCCGTTTTCTGGTCCTCGGTCGCCACGATACCGGCGCCTCCGGGCGCGACAAGACTTCGCTGATCATGTCGGCGGCCAACCGTGCCGGGGCGCTGCACGCGCTGCTGGCGCCGTTTTCCGCCAATGGTGTGTCGATGTGCCGGCTGGAGTCGCGGCCGGCGCGTAATGCCTTGTGGCAATACGTCTACTACGTCGATATCGAAGGCCATTGCGACGAGCCAGCGGTCAAGGCCGCGCTCACCGAACTGGCCGGCAACGCCGCCTACCTGAAAATCCTCGGCTCCTATCCGGTTGCCGTCTTCTGAGGAATGTTGATGTCCCTCGCCGAACAAGCACTCGCCTACGTCCGCGCCATCTCGCCCTACCAGCCGGGCAAGCCGATCACCGAACTGGCCCGTGAAATGGGCATCCCGGTCGACAGCATCGTCAAGCTCGCCTCCAACGAGAATCCGCTGGGTGTCAGCCCGAAGGCGAAGCGTGCGGTGGAAGCGGCGCTGGCCGGTGTTGGACGCTATCCGGACCAGTTCGAACTGATCGCCAAGCTGGCCGCGCGCTGCGGCGTTGCCCAGAACCAGGTGGTGCTCGGCAATGGCTCCAACGACGTGCTCGACCTGATCGCTCGCGTCTTCCTCGCCCAGGGCCGTTCGGCGGTGTTCGCCCAGCATGCCTTCGCCGTCTATCCGCTGGCCACGCTGTCCACCGGTGCCGAACTGATCTGCGTGCCGGCCAAGGATTTCGGCCATGATCTCGACGCGATGCTCGCCGCGATTCGTCCGGACACCCGCGTCGTCTGGATCGCCAACCCGAACAACCCGACCGGCAACTTCCTGCCCTATCCGGATGTGCGCGCCTTCCTCGAAAAGGTGCCGGCCGATGTCGTCGTCGTCCTCGACGAGGCCTACAACGAATACATCCCACCCGAGGCGCGCGTCGATACCGCCGCCTGGGTCGCCGAGTTCCCGAACCTGGTGGTCTGCCGCACCTTCTCGAAGATCTACGGCCTGGCCGGTCTGCGCATCGGCTACGGCGTCACTTCGGCGGCCGTCGCCGACCTGATGAATCGCGTCCGCCAGCCGTTCAACGTCAACAACCTGGCGCTCGCCGGCGCGCTCGCCGCGCTCGACGACGACGAATTCCTGCAGGCCAGCTAC
Source organism: Betaproteobacteria bacterium UBA7395 (assembly GCA_002470165.1). Taxonomy (GTDB): domain Bacteria; phylum Pseudomonadota; class Gammaproteobacteria; order Burkholderiales; family Rhodocyclaceae; genus Azonexus. The sequence continues at coordinate 7,302 of DKNF01000044.1, forward strand.
GAACTCAACCGGCGCGGCATGGCGCAGATCGTCGGCGCGCTGGAAAAGCTCGGCCTGGCCTACATTCCGTCCTACGGCAACTTCGTCACCTTCAAGGCCGGCGACGGCGCGGCGGTGAACCAGAAGCTGCTGCAGCAGGGCGTCATCGTCCGGCCGATCGGCGGCTACGGCATGCCCGAGTGGCTGCGCGTGACGATCGGTAGCGAAGCCGAGAACGCGCGCTTCATCGCGGCGCTGGAAAAGGCCCTGTAAATGGACGCCGGCCAGCCCGAGTTCGGCAAGATCGTCGTCTTCGGTACCGGCCTGATCGGCGGTTCCTTCGCGCTCGGCCTCAAGGCGGCCGGCGCCGTCGAGGAGGTGGTCGGCTTCGGCCGCACGCCGTCGACCTTGCGCGTGGCGCAGGAACTGGGCGTCATCGACCGCGCCGGGATCAACCCGGCGCACGAGATCGGCGACGCCGACATCGTGCTGGTGGCGACGCCGGTGGCGCAGATGCCGGAAATCTTCGCCCGCATCGCGCCCTATCTCGGGCCGAACACCATCGTCACCGACGGCGGTTCGACCAAGGGCGACGTCGTTGCTGCGGCCCGTGCCGCCTTCCGCGGCCACATCGGCAAGTTCGTGCCGGCGCATCCGATTGCCGGTGCCGAGAACAGCGGGCCGTCGGCCGCAAGACACGACCTTTATCAGGGCAAGAAGGTCGTCGTCACGCCGCTTGACGAGAACAACGACGAGCGCCTCGACCGCGTCAAGCGCGCCTGGGCGCTGTGCGGCGCCGACATCTACGAGCTGACGCCGGAAATGCACGACCGCGTCTTCGCCGCCGTCAGCCACCTGCCGCATCTGCTGTCCTTCGCCCTGGTCCATGACCTGGCAGTGCGCGACGACGCCGAGCTGTTCTTCACCTTCGCCGCTTCCGGTTTCCGCGATTTCACGCGGATCGCCGCCAGTCATCCGGAAATGTGGCGCGACATCTGCCTGGCCAATCGCCAGGCGCTGCTCGGCGAACTCGACAGCTATCGCGCCCAGCTCGACGACCTGCGTGACGCCCTCGACAAGGCCGACGGCGAGCGCCTCGAAGATGTCTTCGGCATCGCCCGTCAGGCGCGCCGGGAGTGGGCGGGAAGCTGAGCATGCGGCGGCTGCGCGCGCTGCTCTGCGGACTCGCGTTGCTGTTCTCGCTGCCGCTCGCCGCCGCGCCACCGGAACTCCTGCTGGCCAACGTTTACCGCGACGGCATCGATGTTTCCGCTTATCTGGTCAGCGAAAAGCTCGACGGTGTGCGCGCCGTCTGGGATGGCGAAACGCTGCGTGCTCGCAGCGGCTACCGGGTCAATGCGCCGGCATGGTTCACCGACGCCTTGCCGAAAACCTCCTTGGACGGCGAACTCTGGCTGGCCCGTGGTCAGTTCGACCGGCTGTCCGGCATCGTTCGCCGGGATGAGGCCGTTGATGAGGAATGGCGCCAGATTCGCTACATGATCTTCGAACTGCCGGGAGCGCCCGGCGATTTTTCCGAGCGCGCCGGTCGCATTCGGGAAATTGTCGCCGCCGCCGGCTTGCCCTGGCTGGAAGCCATACCGCAAGCCCGGGTGTCCAGCCGGGAAGCGCTGCAGCGGATGCTGGTGGAGACCGTCAAGGCTGGCGGAGAAGGCCTGATGCTGCACCGCGCCGATGCGCCCTACGAAACCGGGCGTTCCGATACCCTGCTCAAACTCAAGCCCTGGCTCGATGCCGAGGCGGTCGTCATTGCGCATCTGCCGGGCAAGGGAAAATATGTCGGGCTGATGGGCGCCTTGCGGCTGCGTATGCCGGACGGTCGAGAATTCCGACTGGGCACCGGATTTACCGATGCGCAACGCAGAAATCCACCACCGCTTGGCGCGACGGTCACCTATCGGTATCGCGAATTGACGCCCAACGGCCTGCCGCGATTCGCCAGTTTCCTGCGTATTCGTCAGGAATGACCCTGGCCTAGGTTAAAATCGCCGTTTTATTTCAGACAACGCTATTCATGATCCTCGTCACAGGTGGCGCCGGCTTCATCGGCAGCAATTTCGTTCTTGACTGGTGCGCGCAGCATAACGAGACGGTCATCAACCTCGATGCCCTGACGTACGCGGGCAATCTGGAAAATCTCGCGACGCTCGACGGGCATCCGGCGCATGTATTCGTGCGCGGCGACATCGGCGATTTCGCTCTGGTCGCCAGACTGCTTGCCGAGCACAAGCCGCGCGCAGTCATCAATTTTGCCGCCGAGTCGCATGTCGATCGCAGCATTCATGGTCCGGAAGATTTCATCCAGACCAATATCGTCGGCACTTTCCGCCTGCTGGAAGCCGTGCGTGCCTATTTCGGGGGGCTGAACGAAACCGACAAGTCCGCCTTCCGTTTCCTGCACGTGTCGACCGACGAGGTGTACGGCTCGCTGGCCAAGGACGACCCGGCCTTCACTGAGACCAACCGCTACGAGCCGAACAGCCCGTACTCGGCGAGCAAGGCGGCCTCCGACCATCTGGTGCGCGCCTATCACCACACCTACGGGCTGCCGGTGCTGACCACCAACTGCTCGAACAACTACGGCCCCTACCATTTCCCGGAAAAGCTGATCCCGCTGTGCATCCACAACGCGCTGGCCGGCAAGCCCCTGCCAATCTACGGTGACGGCCAGCAGATCCGCGACTGGTTGTACGTCAAGGATCACTGCAGCGCCATCCGCCGCGTGCTCGAAGCCGGCCGACTGGGCGAGGTGTACAACGTTGGTGGCTGGAACGAGAAGGCCAATCTCGACGTGGTGCACACGCTGTGCGCGATCCTCGACGAATTGAGTCCGCGTGCCGACGGCAAGTCGTACCGGGAACAGATCACCTTCGTGACCGACCGCCCGGGCCACGATCGCCGCTACGCCATCGATGCGACGAAGCTGGAGCGCGAACTCGGCTGGAAACCGGCCGAAACCTTCGAGACCGGCATCCGCAAGACGGTCCGCTGGTATCTGGACAATCAGGATTGGGTGAAAAACGTCACCAGCGGCGCTTATCGCGACTGGCTGGGCAAACAATACGGAGAGAGCGCATGAAGTTGGGGAAAAACGAGCGCAAGGGCATCATCCTTGCCGGCGGTTCCGGTACCCGCCTGTATCCGGTCACGCTGGCCGTTTCCAAGCAATTGCTGCCGATCCACGACAAACCGATGATTTATTACCCGCTGAGCACGCTGATGCTGGCGGGTATCCGTGACATCCTGATCATCTCGACGCCGCAGGACACGCCGCGCTTCCAGCAACTGCTCGGCGACGGCAGCCAGTGGGGCCTGAACCTGCAATACGCGGTGCAGCCGAGTCCGGATGGCCTCGCGCAAGCCTTCATCATCGGCCGCGAATTCGTCGGCAACGGTGACTCTGCCCTGGTACTCGGTGACAACATCTTCTACGGTCACGAATTCGCCAACGACCTGGCGGCCGCTGGCGCTCAGTCCGACGGTGCGACCGTGTTCGCCTACCATGTCCACGACCCCGAGCGTTACGGCGTCGTCGAATTCGACGGCAAGGGGCGTGCGGTGAGCCTGGAAGAGAAGCCGAAACAACCCAAGTCGAATTACGCGGTGACCGGTCTCTACTTCTACGACAACCAGGTGCTGGACATGGCCCGCGACCTCAAGCCGTCGCCGCGCGGGGAACTTGAAATCACCGACATCAACCGCCTTTATCTTGAACGCGATCAGCTCAACGTCCAGGTCATGGGGCGCGGCCACGCGTGGCTCGATACCGGCACCCACGAAAGCCTGCTCGATGCGAGTCAGTTCATCGCCACGATCGAGAAGCGCCAGGGGCTGAAGGTGGCCTGTCCGGAAGAGATCGCTTTCCGCAAGGGCTGGGTCGATGCGACGCAACTGGAAAAACTGGCCCAGCCGATGCTGAAGAACCCCTACGGCCAGTATCTGGCCGGGCTGCTCAAGGAACAGGTGTTCTGATGAAGGTCACACCGACAAAACTGGCTGGCGTGTTGATCATCGAGCCCCGGGTTTTCGGGGACGAGCGCGGATTTTTCTTCGAAAGCTTCAATCAGCGCGCCTTCGATGACGCGGTCGGTACTCATGTCGATTTCGTCCAGGATAACCACTCGAAAAGCAGCCGCAACGTACTGCGCGGGCTGCATTATCAGTTGCCGCCGAAAGCCCAGGGCAAGCTGGTGCGTGTCGTCCAGGGCGAGGTTTTCGACGTGGCGGTCGATTTGCGCAAGGACTCGCCGACCTTCGGTCAGTGGGTGGGCGAAATCCTCTCGGCCGAAAACAAGAAACAGCTGTGGATTCCGGCAGGATTCGCGCATGGCTTCCTGACCCTGAGCGATACGGCGGAGTTCCTGTACAAGACCACGGATTACTATTCGCCCGAGCATGAGCGGTGCATTCGTTGGGATGATGCGGACGTGGGGGTCGAGTGGCCGCTATCCATGCCGCCGCTGGTTTCCGGAAAAGATGCCCAGGGATTGCCGTTCTTGGGGTTGGCGGATGTGTTCTAGCTGAGTGGGTGTCATGTTGGAGGGACTTTACACCAGGCTCAGGGGGAGCCCAGTACTTGCCACTTTCGCGCTCAGCCTGCTCCTGTCGTTGCTAGCACGGATGGGGAGTCTGATAAACCGCGATGGCATCCTGTACGTCGAAACTGCTCGGGTTTTTCTTGAGGGTGGTTTCGCTGCGGCAATGGCCGATTTTTACTGGCCATTTTTTCCTATCCTGTTCGCCGGTCTTGCGCACCTTACCGGGCTCGCCTTAGAAACCTCGGGGTATCTGCTCAATGCGCTTTTTATGGCCGGCGTCTGTGCCTTTCTGGTTGATATTGCGCGTCGTCGTTTCCCTGACGCAATCTGGTTCGTTGCTCTGGTCGTTCTCGCAATACCGGGGTTGAACGAGTACCGGAACGAGTTGTTGCGTGAGTATGGTGCATGGTTCTTTTCCATGCTTGCACTCTGGCTGGCGATTCGTTTCGACGAGCGGCCGGGGTGGCTTCTGGCACAATTGATTTTGCCAAGTCTTGCTGTTGCAGCCTTGTTCCGGCCCGAGGCAGTCGTCCTGTACCCGGCGATTGTCCTTTGGCAAGCATGGTCCAGCCCGGCCGCTGAGCGTGCTCGTCGCCTGGCGATGATCGCGGGGCCGGCGTGTCTATTCGGTGTGCTTTTCTTGGTCTATTTTTTGGGTAGTCCTTTGTACGAAAAAAGTCGTCTGGCCAGCGATGTGCTTCGGTTTGGCTTTCAGGGACTGGAACAAAAGGTTCAGGCTGTCGCGGCTGTACTTCCGGCGTATGCCAGTGAACAGGTCAGAGGTATTCTGATCTGGGGGTCGTTGGCCATCATCCCCGAACGATTCCTGGCAAAGTTGGGCCTGTTCGCCCTTCCTTTGCTCCTGCTTCTTTTCAGTGGGCGCATGGTCGATGCCGTGAAGCGGAATTCCCTGTTGTCCTGCGCGTTCCTGGCCCACATCCTTGTGTTGTCGGTTTTTGTCATAGGGATGCAGTTCCTTGCCGGGCGTTATGTCGCATTACTGTTTCTTTTTAGTGCGCCGGTGATTGGGTATGGTATCTGGTGTTTCGTCAGTGGCAGACCTCGCTGGAAAATTCCGGTTGTGGCCCTACTGCTAGCGCTTATGTTCGCCAACGTGATTTATTCTGAGCCGGCCAAACAGCATTTTGTGGATGCGGGCAAGTGGCTTTCCGCGAATGTTCAGGACTCACCTCGTATTTACATTGAAAGTGGGCGTACCTTGTATTACACGGGGTGGCGGCCCATGCGGCGCTGGTATACCGAGGATCGTCAGGAATTGGCTGGATTGATCAAGGAAGGTCGTTTTGATCTCTTGGTGCTGGAGGTCTCGCGCAAGGAAAAAGAATTTGACCAGTGGGTACAGGAAAGTGGCGTGGAGGTATTGGCGCGCTTTTCTCATCCCAATGGGGACGCCGTGATTGTTGTTCGGCCAAAGGTAAATCAAGGTTCGGCGCCGGTCGGGTAGTGGGGGCAGGGGTGATTTTAAAAGAACCTGCTGTGTGGCATAATTCGCGCCGATTCTAGGGCTTGTCCTGGCTGTCGCTGCGCTCCCAGTTTGATTTTTGGCCGGATTGACATTAATTGCCTTTTGCTGGGCGAGCGCTTTCCCGGTGTTTGTTTTTCTCGTCACGTTACAGGATGCTTTGGCACCTCTAGTGTAGGCAACAGGACGGATTGGTCTCTATGAAGGTTTTGGTGACAGGTGCCGATGGATTCATTGGTTCGCATTTGACGGAAGCCCTGGTTCGTCAGGGTTATGACGTGCGCGCCTTCGTCCTCTATAACTCGTTCGGCTCCTGGGGCTGGCTGGATCATTCCCCCGCCGAGATCAAGTCGGCCATCGATGTGTTTGCCGGCGATATCCGGGATCCGCACGGGGTGCGCACCGCCATGCAAGGCTGCGATGCGGTCCTGCACCTGGCGGCACTGATCGCCATTCCGTACTCCTATCATTCGCCCGATACCTACGTCGATACCAACATCAAGGGCACCCTGAACGTCCTCCAGGCGGCCAGGGAGCTTGGCGTTTCCCGGGTGATTCATACCTCGACCAGCGAGGTGTACGGCACGGCGCGCTTCGTGCCGATCACCGAAGAGCACCCCTTGCAGGGGCAATCGCCTTACTCGGCGTCGAAGATCGGCGCCGATCAGCTTGCCTATTCCTTTTATGCTTCCTTCGACCTGCCGGTGGTCATCGCCCGTCCCTTCAACACCTATGGGCCGCGCCAGTCGGCCAGGGCGGTGATCCCGACGATCATCACCCAGATTGCCAGCGGTGCGCGCCATCTGAAACTCGGTGCGCTGCATCCGACCCGCGACTTCAACTACGTTGCCGACACGGCCGCAGCCTTCATCGCGGCGCTGAAGAGCGAGCGCGGTTTGGGCGAGGTGGTGAATTTCGGTTCGAATTTCGAAATCTCGATCGGCGATACCGTCAGGACGATCGCCGAAGTCATGGGCGCAGAGATCGACATCGAGACCGATGCGGTGCGCCTGCGCCCCGGCAAGAGCGAAGTCGAGCGGCTATGGGCGGACAACCGTAAGGCGCATGAACTGTTCGGCTGGCGTCCCGCCTATGGTGGGTTGGACGGCTTCTGCAAGGGGCTCGGTGAAACCGTGCAATGGTTCCTCGATCAGAATAACCTGGCGGGTTACAAGTCCGGTCGTTACAACATCTGATGTCTCAGGGGAGGGGTAACGATTGAAAAATCTCATCATTGCTGAAGCAGGTGTCAACCACAACGGTGATATCGCTATTGCGTGCGCGCTGATTGATGCTGCTGCGGATGCCGGTGCCGATTTGGTGAAGTTTCAGACTTTCAAGGCCGACCGACTGGTAGTCGGTACTGCGCAAAAGGCTGATTATCAGGCTAAGACGACTGACGCTGACGAGTCTCAGTTCGAGATGCTTAAGCATCTCGAACTGAGTGCAACCATGCATGAGCAGCTCATCGACCACGCTGCCCGGCGCGGCATCGAGTTCTTCTCGACCGCTTTTGATTTGGATAGCCTCGACTACCTAATGAAGCTTGGCATGGCGCGCATCAAGGTGCCTTCGGGAGAAATTACCAACTTGCCCTATCTGCGCAAGGTGGGTAGCTACGGTAAACAAGTGATTCTATCGACCGGCATGGCCAACTTGGGCGAAATCGAAGCCGCACTGCTTGTGCTTGAGCAGGCGGGAACGCCTCGTAGCCATATTACGGTGCTTCAATGCACCACAGAATATCCGGCGCCGATGGACGAAGTGAACTTGCGTGCAATGCTCACGATCCGCGATGCTTTCGGCGTCGCGGTCGGATATTCAGATCACACGCGCGGCATCGAAGTGCCCATCGCCGCCGTCGCTCTAGGCGCGACGGTGATTGAGAAGCACTTTACCTTGGATCGATCACTGCCCGGACCGGACCACCAGGCGAGTCTCGATCCGGCAGAATTGCGCGCCATGGTTGCCGCGATCAGAAATATCGAAGTCGCTCTGGGCGACGGTATCAAGCGTCCGAGCCCAAGCGAAATCAAGAACCAGCCGCTTTCCCGCAAGTCCATCGTCGCGCAACGGGCGATTCGCACAGGCGAATCGTTCAGCCCGGAGAATCTCGCCGTCAAACGGCCTGGCTACGGCATCTCGCCGATGCATTGGGATGCCGTCATCGGGCAACGTGCCCGGCGCGATTTTATGGCGGATGAGCCGATCGAGCTGTGACGGAAAAGAGGCATATCGATTGACCACCGTAGCAATTCATCAGCCGCAATATCTTCCTTGGCTCCCCTACCTAGCCAAGGCAAGCGCGTGTGACGTCTTTGTCTATCTCGACAATGTTCAATATCAGCAGGGCGGAGTACAAAACCGGAACCAGATCAAGACGGCGAGCGGTGCTGCTTGGCTGACGGTACCGGTGCGCGCGTCGCTCGAACATGCCATATGCGAAGCACGGATCGACAATGCGCGGGCTTGGCGGCAAAAACACTTGGCCAGCATCCAGCAGGCGTATGCGAGGGCGCCGTACAAGGCACAACTCGACTGCGGCTTGCGACAACTGCTCGAACAGGACTGGGAGTTTCTCAGCGAGTTGAACATCGCCACCACGGAATGGATGTTCGAACAATTCGGTGTGAAATGCCAACGAGTTCGTGCTTCACTGTTGCATGTAGACGGCGTGAAGGATGACCTAGTGATTGACATTTGCAAAAGCCTAAATGCTACCACCTATCTGTCGGGGCACGGCGCCAAGGCGTATCAAGACGAACGAAAGTTCGAGGCGGCCGGTGTTAAGCTTCGCTACTTTGACTATTTTCATCCCTCATATTTGCAGTGCCACGCCAAGCAAGGGTTTGTGACGGGGCTCTCCGCGCTGGATTGCCTGCTCAATATGGGTCCCACTGCCGCGCCGCTGATACGGACTGGAAATATTCCGGGCGCGAACGCCTCCACATAACGAGACTCTCCGATGAACCAGACCATCGACAATTGCCTAGCCAACGCCCAAGCCTATTGGGACGATAAGGTGCGCGCATCCGACAGCAATCCCGAGCGAGTGGAACAGAGCCAACGCACTCAGAAGATGCGGTTCGAGGCCTTCGTCTTGAATCATGACCTGAGCGGGCGTAGTCTCCTCGATGTCGGATGCGGTGTCGGTGACCTCTTGAATCATCTGCAGCGGCGAGAAATCGACTGCGAATACGACGGGTTCGATATTTCGCCTGAGATGGTGAAGCTTTGTCGCGAGAAATTTCCAGGCATTCGCTTCGAGAGCGGCAATTTCCTGGACTGGAACCCCGGCAAGTCGTTCGACTACACGATCGCTGTCGGCATCCACAACATCAAGCTCGACGGAGCCCGGGAGGTGCTGGAACGCGTCACACGCAAACAATTCGAGCTGAGCCGAATCGCGGCGCACGTCAGCCTTCTCACCGATAGATATGCCGGCTTTGCTCCGCACATTCTGGCGTGGCGAGTCGAAGAAGTCTTGTCGATGGCACTGGAGATCACTCCCTACGTCGTGCTGAGGCATGATTACCTGCCGAACGATTTCAGCATTACGCTCTATCGCGAACCGCTAATCGACACGGGCAGAAACCTGAGGCTGGATTGACATGGATGCGCTTCGAAAAGTCTATTTCTTGACGGCCGCGCGGTCCGAATACGACTTGCTGTTTCCGGTCATCGACGAGGTGTCCAGGTCGCATGGCATCCGCGCCGGCGTCATCGCGACCGCCGCCCATCTTTCGCCCTTCCACGGCATGGGCATCGACCAGATCCGCCGCGACGGCTTCGAAGTGATCGGGACGATCGAGTCCCTCCTGTGTTCCGAGAGCTGGACTGGCCGTTCGCTTTCCTTTGCCCACCTGGTCGAAGGCCTGACAAATCTGCTGAACGCGAACCGCCCGCACGTCCTGTTCATCGCCGGCGACCGGGAAGAGGCATTGGCAGGCGCCATTGTGGCGAACTTCCTCGGCATCCATGTGGCCCACGTATATGGCGGTGATCGCTGCTTCGCTTCCGACATTGACGAAGTCTTCCGTCCGGCGATATCGAAACTCGCGCACTTTCACTTTGTCGCCACGGATGGGCACCGCGAGCGACTGATCCGCATGGGAGAACGTCCGCAAAGTATCTGGACGACCGGAGGCACTGGATTGGACAGGCTCCGCACCGAACCCGACATTCCTGACGAAGAATTGAGCCGCGAATTCGGCATCGACGTGTGCAAGCCGTTTTTCATGCTGATCCAGCATCCATCGTCTACGGTGGCATCGGACAGAAAGGCCGAAATGGCTTGTTTGCTGAAGGGCATTCTGTCGTTGAACTCCCCGGTGTTCTGTAGCTACCCGAACTTCGACCCCGGCAACGTGCCGATACGCGAAGCCATCGACGCGGCCAAAGCCGAGTACGACAACTTGATCGTTTACCACAATTTGCCTCGCAGCAAGTTCGTGGCGCTTTATCGCCGATGCGCGGCTATCGTGGGCAATTCTTCCTCTATCGTGCTCGAATCCCCCTTTCTCAAGGTACCGGGAATCCTCGTCGGTCCCCGGCAGGATTTGCGTGAAACCGGTCCGAATGTCCTGCGCGTCAATCTGTCCGAGGCAGAGGTGCGCACCGCCTGTCAGCGCGCTCTGAGCGACGAAGATTTCCTACACTTGGTGCGAACCTGTCCCAGCCCCTACGGTGACGGCCATGCGGCGGCACGTATTGCCAAACTACTCGCGGAGGTCGAACTGGATCGTTCTTTGCTCTTGAAGACCATCACTTACTAAGTTTCGTGGCTACCCGTTCATGAAGACGCTCATTATCGCACCCCACCCCGACGATGAAGTACTCGGCTGCGGCGGCACGCTGTTGCGCAGGAAGTTCGAAGGTGCCGAGTTGGGGTGGCTAATCGTCACCGGCATTTCGGTGCAGGCGGGCTGGACGGCCGAGCGCGTTTCGCAACGCGATGCGGAAATCACAGCTGTTGCCGAAGCGATCGGATTCGATCGCGTGTTCAATCTGTGTCTGCCGACCACACAACTAGACCGCTTGCCTATGGGTTCTTTGGTCCAGCAGTTCAGCGCGGTGTTCCAAGAGTTTGCGCCCGAGGAAGTTATGCTGCCGAATCGTTCTGATGTGCATACGGATCACCGCATCGTTTTTGACGCTGCTGCGGCTTGCACTAAGTGGTTTCGCTACCCTTCGGTAAGGCGCGTGCTGGCGTACGAAACCGTTTCTGAAACCGAGTTTGGTATTGATCCGGCATGCTGCTTCAAACCAAACTATTTCGTTGACATTGGTAGATTCCTCGAACGTAAGCTTGAAGTTTTGGAGTTCTATCGCTCCGAACTTGGGCAGTTCCCATTTCCGCGGAGTGTAGAAGCGGTTAAGGCGTTGGCGGCCGTTCGTGGGGCTACCGCAGGCTTTGAAGCGGCAGAGGCCTTTGAACTGCTGCGCGAACGGCTGTGAAAATATGACTACTAACTTGGTTCCCGAATGCAAGACTGACTGGCGGAAAGCTCTGCTTGGCCTCGGTTCAACTCTTCAGCAAGCAATTAATAATTTAAATGAATCAACCTTCCAGATTGCGCTCATCGTCAACCCTGCAGGTACGTTGCTCGGAACGTTGACCGATGGCGATATTCGACGGGGTCTTCTTCGCGGCATGAGCCTCAATGATGCGATAGATTCTCTGATTAATTGTAATCCGCTTGTAGTTCCGCCCCAACTTGCCCGAGAGTCAGTCCTGCACTTGATGCACGCTAACCGCATACATCAGTTACCTATCATCAATCCTGAGCGCCACGTGCTTGGTTTGCATCTTCTCGATGATCTGATGGTGCCGAAAGAGCGCGACAACCTGATGATCATCATGGCAGGTGGTCAAGGTACACGCCTGCGCCCGCACACTGAGCAATGTCCGAAACCGCTGCTGAAGGTTGGCGATAAGCCGATGTTGGAGCACATTATTGAACTGGCGAAAATCGAAGGGTTTAGCCGCTTCGCACTGGCGATACACTATCTCGGACACATGATTGAGGAGCATTTTGGAGATGGTAGTTGTTTGGGCGTCCACATCGATTATCTGCGTGAGGCAACGCCGCTCGGTACCGCTGGCGCGATCAGTTTGCTCGAACCAAAGCCGAATCTACCCGTTGTCGTGACTAATGGCGATGTGCTAACCGACATTCGCTATGGTGAATTGCTTGATTTTCACCGCCGACATACGGCGGCAGCGACGATGGCGGTGCGCATCCACGAATGGCAGCACCCCTTTGGCGTTGTTCAAATTGATGGTGTCGATATTGTCGGTTTTGAAGAAAAGCCGGTGGCACGCAGCCATATTAATGCCGGTGTCTATGTTCTTGATCCAGAAGCCTTGGTCGTTCTAGAGAATGGTCAGCAGTGTGACATGCCAACCTTGTTTGCCAGGTTACAAGAACGCGCAATGAGAACGATCGCTTATCCGATGCACGAGCCATGGCTCGATGTCGGCCGTGGGGAGGATCTGGCCCGTGCTCGATCTGCCTATACGTCTAAAGATTAGCAATGCATGCACTGGTAATTGGTTATGGGTCGATTGGCGCTCGGCATGCTCGATTGCTGAGCGCTTTGGGATTTTCTACTGCAGTAGTCTCCGCTCGTACAATCGACTTCCCGATTGTTTTTGACAACCTGATGGAAGCGTTGTCGACACATCGACCAGATTATGTCGTTATTGCTAATTCCACGCAGCAGCATTACGACACGTTATTGCGCATGGCAGCGTGCGGTTATGCTGGATTGGCGCTGGTCGAGAAGCCGCTATTCGATTATGTTCGGCCAATCCCGAACTCGTGTTTTTCCCGACTTCTGGTCGCATACAACTTGCGATGGCATCCAGCGCTGCAACGTCTGCGCGCATCGATAGCCGGGCAGACCGTTCTCTCAGCTCAGGCTTACGTTGGCCAGTATCTCCCCGACTGGCGTCCCCAGACCGATTACCGTCAGTCTTACTCAGCGAGCGCTGCGCGTGGCGGGGGGGTTTTACGGGATTTGAGCCACGAACTCGATTACCTCGGCTGGATATTGGGTCCTTGGAAGTCGGTCGCAGCCATCGGTGGTCATTTTAGTCCTCTGTTGATTGACAGTGATGATCTTTACGCAATTCTGTTGCAGTACGAGCGTTGTCCAGCAGTCACACTACAAATGAGTTATCTCGACCGGGCCGCGCAGCGCCGCGTCGTAGTCAATACAGTTGATCATACTTATGAACTTGATTTCGTTCGCGGCACGCTTGCCTGCGATGGAGCGCTCGAGCAGATATTTGTCGAGCGTGATCACACGTACCGAGAGATGCACCGTGCTGTCCTTAATAGTGACTTTTCCGATTTTTGTTCCGAGGGCGATGGGGTGCAAATCTTGGAGTTGATCGCGGCCATTGAGCGAGCGAATGAACGAAAGGAATGGGTAACGAGATGAAGAGGTTGTGTACTATATGTGCCCGTGGCGGGTCGAAAGGGGTAAAAGGGAAAAATGTCAGATTGCTGCTTGGCAAGCCGCTGATTGTGCATACCATAGAAGCCGCCAAGGCCTCGCAGCTATTCGATTTGATTGCGGTAAGCAGCGACTCCGATGCGATTCTCGACGTTGCACGCGCTGCGGGGTGCGATTATCTGATCCGCCGTCCCGATGAGATGGCGACCGACCAAGCAGGTAAGCTGCCAGCTATCCGACACTGTGTGGCGGAGGTTGAACGACTCTCGGGGCAAAGATTCGACACACTCGTCGACCTTGATGCCACTTCACCACTGCGTATTCCAGAGGACATTGTCAATGCAGTAAACCTGCTCGACGAGAGCGGTGCAGAAGTAGTCATCACTGCAATGCCATCACGCCGATCTCCCTATTTTAATCTCGTGGAACTCAATGAGGATGGGTTTGTGCGCCTTTCCAAACCATCCGAGAAGCGGATACTTCGTCGACAGGATGCGCCGCAGTGTTTCGACATGAATGCATCAATCTATGTTTGGCGCCACGACGCTATGTTTGCTTACGATAATATTTTCGAAGCGGCTACACGTTTATACGTAATGCCGGAAGAGCGATCAATCGATATCGACAGCGAGCTCGATTTTCGGTTCGTTGAGTACGTGCTTCAGACGCGGGTCGAAAAATGATCGGCTGCTTGCATGAACTACGGGAACGCTGGAACTACTGGGTAAGTGCTGATCGAATAGGTCCTGATATCGTGGCTTCGCACTGGCGATTGCATGTCAAGTCCTTTATGCGGGAATTGTGCCAAAGAAAGTTCCTACATTTCGGGAAGGATGCAGAGTTCAGGCCTGGAGCATATGCTATCTGTTGTTCAAAGATCAGCCTTGGAGACCGCGTAGTTATTCGCCCAGGATGCATGCTATTCGCCGATCCGCGGGAGTGTGGAGGTAGTATTACTATCGAGGATGATGTCATGTTGGGGTCGAGTGTTCACATCTATGTGGCGAATCACCGATTTGATAACCCAGAGATCCCGATCATCGATCAGGGACATCATCCCCCAATGTCCGTAGTACTCAAACGAGGCTGTTGGATTGGAGCGGGCTCAATTGTGCTGCCCGGCGTGACTGTCGGACAGAATGCCGTTGTGGGGGCTGGCTCGGTTGTGACTCGCGACGTTCCGCGCGCCACCGTTGTGGCGGGCAATCCCGCACGTGTGATCCGTGAAATTGGAGAGATTCGTTGAAGGCTCAAGTTTTGAGTAACAAGGTAATTGTGGTCACCGGGGGGGCGGGAGTGATTGGCCGAGCTTTCATCGCCGGAATTGCTAAGAACGGTGGCCTTGCGGTTGTGGCTGATATCGATGCAGGCGCGGCGGCACGGGTTGCCGAGGAGTTACGTGGGGTCGGGGCTGGTTCTGTTGAGGCTTCTGAACTGGACATCACGAGCAAGAAATCGATTAATGCACTGATCGAGGACTTGATGCAGCGTCATGGACGTATTGATGCCGTGGTCAACAACGCCTATCCGCGCAACAAGAACTATGGGCGCCGACTCGAAGATGTGACCTACGAAGACTTCTGCGCGAACGTCGACAGCCATCTCGGCGGCTACTTCCTGGTTGCCCAGCAGTTCTGCATGGCGTTCAAGGCGCAGGGCCATGGCAATCTGATCAATATGTCCTCGATTTATGGATCGATGGCTCCTCGCTTCGAGGTTTACGAGGGGACGCCGATGACAATGCCGGTTGAATATGCAGCAATCAAGGCGGCTGTCGTGCATCTGACGCGCTACTTCGCGCAGTATTTCAAAAAATCTAGCATTCGCGTGAATTGCATCAGTCCAGGCGGAATTCTGGATGATCAACCCGACTCCTTCATGCGCAAGTACAGCGAGCATTGCGGGGTGAAAGGCATGTTGTCGCCGGATGATGTCACGGGAGCGCTGCTTTTCTTGCTCTCTGATGAAACACGATTTGTTACTGGTCAGAATCTCATCGTTGATGACGGGTTTTCGTTGTGATCGTTAGCCGTGGGATGATTTTCAGCCATGGCTTTTTCTGAGGTATATGAGTGACTCTCTATCGAGCAAAGGATTTTATCGATGCCTATCGCGTGCGAGCCATGTCTCCCGATATCAACGATCTTTCGGGGCGGGACGGTAGGCCGGATATAACTTCACATGTTGCAAGTAGGCTTGCTGACGAATTGGAACTTTGCCAAAAGGACGTCATTGCGGACATTGGGTGTGGGGATGGCGCGTTGCTCAAAGTGGCGCTTGAGCGAGGATTGCTCCCGGGGAACCTGATCGGAGTGCTGCCCACGATAGAGGAAGTCCGGCGCGTCAACCTGCACTTGTTGCGGGAATTCCCGCAGTTGCGGGAGGATGTCGTGGTGCTAGGCGTTTCCGATGCAACATCAATTGCTTCCGACTCAGTCGACAAATCTGTGTGCAACGGGGTTTTCCTGCTCCTCCCTGATGTTGCTGCCGTGAAAGCCTCTCTTAACGAGATCGCTCGTATAACCCGTAAGGGCGGGATGGTTCTTGTTGGAGAAGTGCCGGATGTTGCCGAGGCTGAAATTACAAATCCTGTGCCTGGCAACACCGCGCATCGATCTGCGATTGGAAGAGCCTTACAGGTGTTTTCAGACAAGGGGACTGGGGAGGTTGTCAGACGGCTGAAAAATAGACTCGTGGCGACCATCGAGCGGCGTGTTCACGTTCTCTCCCCACCTACGACGTACTGGACTTCACCCCAAGATTTCATAGAGATCGCCGATTCCTCTGGCTTGCGCTTCCTCAGAATGTACCGCTCACCAACGCTTACGATGACAGCAGAACCTGCGGAAAATGAGACGCGCTGGAACTACCTGTTTCTGCGCATGTAAGGGTTATCGTTGCGACTTTTCTCTAACGCGGCACGCGATCGTTATGCGATGTCGGTGCCTAAGCGGGCAGCGGTATCCGTACTCGCCAACCTTGTTCGAGTTAGGACTGGTTTTGTCACTAGCATGCTGCTCCCCAGAGAATTGGCTCCCCAGGGATTCTTGCCGCTTTTTTTTTGTAAAACTATTCGTTCTAGCGGTTGTAGGACTTGCTAATATGGAACTGTCAAAATCCCATTGTTTGCTTCGGTTACGCTCAGCACGTTGGCAATGCTAATCGTACTGGTTGCCGTGGGATGGCTTAACCGGGGCGCGTTGGCTCCTTTTCTGGGTCGGAAATAATTGATGGAAAGCAACTGGATTGCCGAGCAAACTCGCCGTGGTATCGCCCAATTTGACCGTGCGATGATGGAAATGTACCCGGAATCGAACGCATATCTGCAAAACGCCAGCAACTACCTCGATACGGTGGGGGTGACCTGTTTCCGCTATTTCGACCAGTATTTCAAGGGGAACGGTATCCGGGTGAATTGCCTCAGCCCCGGCAGCATCCTGGCCAACCAGCCGGCCGACTTCCTCGCCGCCTACAACGCCCACTGTGCCTCCAAGGGCATGCTGGCGGCCGAGGATGTCGTCGGCACGCTGCTTTTCCTGTTGTCCGACGAATCGCGTTACATGACGGGGCATAAATTCTTCGTTGACGACGGCTTTTCGATCTAGGCTTCGTCCCCGGCGTGAGTTCGATCCGCAAGCGCTTCTTCTTTTCTGCCGGTGCCAACGCAGGTCGGGCGCTGATCAGTCTTGCCGTCGGGATGCTTGTGGCCCGCGGCCTGGGGCCGGCCGATTTCGGTAACCTGTCCTACCTGCTGGGCAGTTTCTGGGCCATTCGGGCCTTGCTCGACCTCGGTTCTTCCAGCGCTTTCTACACTTTCATCGCCCAGCGCGGACGTAGTTACCATTACTACGCGGCCTATTTCGCCTGGCTGGCCTTCCAGTTCCTTTTTTCGCTGGCGCTGGTGGGGCTGATCCTGCCCGCCGAGCTGATCTCGCAATTCTGGCTGGGGCTCGAGCGCGAGCTGATCCTGCTGGCGTTGCTGGCCACTTTCCTGCAGAGCCAGGTGTGGCTGACCGTTGTGCAGATGCACGAGTCGGTGCGCCAGACCATACGGATCCAGATGGCGGGCGTGCTCATCGTCCTGGTTCATATGGTGCTGGTTGCCGCGATGTTGCTGGGCGATTGGCTCAGCGTGCGCGCGGTGCTCTGGGCCATCGTCGGCGAGTACTTTGTTGCCGCAGCCTGGTTGTCGGTAACCTTGCGCAAATCTTATGCCGCAAGCGAAACTGAACCGCTGGCTGAAGAGCACAAGGCCGACGATTTCAGGACGGTGCTCGCGGCCTATGTCCGCTACTGCCGGCCAATGGCGGTGATTGCCGTATTTTCCTTTGCCTGTGAATTTGCCGTTCGCTGGTTGCTGCAGCGTTATGGCGGCGCTTCGCAGCAGGGATTTTACCAGGTGGCGGCACAACTGTCGGCGATCAGCCTGCTGGCGAGCGTATCGATATTGAACATATTCTGGAAGGAAATTGCCGAAGCCAACGAGCGCGGTGCTCGTGAGCGGGTAGCCGGCCTGTACCGAAAAACGACGCAGTCGCTGGTTTTTCTGGCGGCACTGGTTTCCTGCTTTTTCGCGCCTTGGGCGGAAGTTCTGGTCGATGTGCTGCTCGGGAGTGCGTATCATGCCGCCTGGCCGGTCTTGATGCTGATGCTGTTTTACCCGATCCATCAGGCGGTTGGGCAGATCAATGCGACCTTGTTCATGGCGACCGGGCAAAACTCGGTGTATATGAAGATCACGGTGGCCGGATGGCTGGTCAGCATTCCGGTCTCCTACGCGATGATCGTGCCGGCGACCGAGTCGGGCGGAATCGGACTGGGTCTGGGGGCCATGGGCTTGGCATGGAGCACGGTCGGGCTCAATTTTCTGTTCGTCAATGTTCAATCCTGGGTGATCTCGCGCTACTACGGAATTGCCTTCGAGTGGCTGGAGCAGTTGGGGGCCATTCTTGTCCTGTTGTTGATCGCTTACGTCTGCAAGTTTCTGGCGCTTGAGCTGCAGGCCTTGATTCAGCCATCCTTCGATTTTTCCGGGCGTTTGCCGATGATCATTGGCATGCTTCTCACCGGTGTGGCTTACTTGGCGGCCAGTTTTGCCTTGGTAATACGTCTGCCTAAACTGATGGGCATGCAGCGGGAAGAATTGAATGGCTATCTGGCAAAGTTGGCTGGCGTACTGCGTCGGGGCAGAGTTTGAAATTGGTGCTGAAGAATTTCTTCATTTGCGAGTTGAGCGAAGAATGTGGGAAAAGCAAAGTGAAGGAAGATTGATACGAAAATGACTGGCAAAAAAACACTGCTGTTGCTACTGAAGAATCCGTTCTCGCCCCGGGATTACGAGCGGATGGGCATTGACGCGCTCAAACAGCGCTTCGAACTGTGGATCTTGGATTGCTCATCGTGGTTGATGCCGCAGACCGTGCGCCGGCGCAAGGTGCATCCGCCGATCTGCGATGAAGTGGTCCAGATAAACTCGCTGAAGGCGTTCCGGCAGTTTGTTGCAAAGACACCGGCCGGGGTGGCGATGGATTACGTCGGGCAGTTTTCCGCCCAGGCGATCATCATGTTCCATGTGTTGAAACGCGCCGGATTCAAGATTGCCGTCCTGGACAGCGGCTCCGTGGCCTCGCCGCAGGAATGGCGACGAGTGAGCCTGTCCTGGCAGGGCCTCGTCTATGCTTACAAGAGCCGGGTGTTGGCGCGTGCCATGAGCAAGCTGGGGCGCAGCTTACTGCTGCGGGCATTGCCGGATCAATCTCCGGATATTGCACTGGTGGCGGGTAGTTCTTGGCAGTCGAACCCGAGGTTTGTTAGTGCCAAAATTAAAATTCCGGCTCATTCATTTGATTACGAAAAATATCGTCGTGTCAACGCAGTCACATCTAACCAAAGTGCTTCTCAATGGGCTCTGTATATTGATCAATCTTTGCCATGTCACGAGGATGTTATTGAGCTTGGTTACACGCAGCCAGTGAGCTTCGAGCGTTTTTCTGTCGCGCTCAAACAGTTTTTTGACCGGTTCGAGCAGGAAAGCGGCATGCCCGTGCGTATTGCGGCTTATCCTTCGGCAAGGAGCGATGCATACTACAAGGCAATGTTCGGCGACCGGGACGTGGTGTTCGGGCAAACAGCGGAACTGATCAAAGGGGCGGCCGTGGTGTTTGCGCATGCATCAACAGCGCTGTCTTTTGCCGTTCTCTGGCGCCGCCCCCTGGTTTTTCTGGTCAGCGAGGAGTTGCGCAACAGTTGGTATATGCCCTGGGTGCTGGCGCCGCAGCGGGTATTGCGGGCGCCTCTGGTCGATATCGACGAAGAGGCAGCCGGTTGTGTTGTTGCGAAAGAGGGGGTGGTCGTGGATGCGCTGAGCTATGAAGCGTACGAGAACACCTACTTGCGTTCTCCAGATGCGGATGAGGCAAGTTTGTGGGATATTCTCGCGAAGGCTGTTTTGGAGCACGGCCCTCGGTGATTTTCCTGTCTGCACATTAATCGATTGTTTTTGATCGTTGGTCTTTAATTGTCATGTTTTACGGCATATCGTGGGGGTGTAAATGAGTTTGATTAAATCCGCCCTCAAAGGCCTGGTGATGCCGCTGCTGTTCAGGTTCAGGTATCCAACTTGCGTCGTTCATTATGGCGCTATTGTCGGGGCAGGATCCAAACTCGGGCGTTTCAACGTAATTTTTAAGGAGGCAATTATTATTGATTCGACTCTTGGCGATCATACCTATGTGCAGCAACGCACAACGGTCAGTAATGCTGATATCGGTAAATTCGGCTCAATTGCAGCAGGGGTTAGCATTGGTTTGTCTCAGCATGCAATGCAAGGTGTCAGTACGCATCCGTCGTTTTATCTGAAGAATACGCCTTTGGCCAAAACCTATTCTGATAGGGATTGTTTTGTCACTACCCAAAGAACGCTTGTTGGTCATGATGTCTGGATTGGGCAAAATGCAGTCATTATGTCCGGAGTAAAGCTTGGCACAGGCTGCGTGATTGCCGCCTGTGCCGTGGTGACGCGCGATGTCCCGGATTATGCTGTCGTCGCCGGGGTGCCGGCAAAAATAATCAAATATCGTTTTGATGAGCGTTTGCGTAGAGCACTGCTTGAAAGTCAGTGGTGGTGCATGCCGGAACCGTGGTTGGAGGAAAATCATGCCTTGTTCAGCGAGCCGGAACGGTTGTTGGAGGCATTGGAAAGGCATCGCAATGATTCAAGGTTTGCTGATCAGGAAATCTGTGCATGACGGAAAAAGCAATAACGAACGAACAGTGGCATGAAGATGAAAAAGTCTGGTGGAATAAGTATGGCCACTACATGACCTTTCAGTGGACGCTCACTCCCGAACTCAATGAAGCCTTGCGCTCGGACATGAGGGATGACTACACCGATTTCCTGCATAAACCCTCGGGTTCCCTGCTGGACATTGGTTGTGGTGGCGGGTGGTTGTCGATGCATTTCGCGATGAAGGGAATGAACGTTCACGGTGTCGATCTATCCCAGGAACAGATCAACGATGCCAATGTATTGAAGGAAAAACACTCACTGCAGAATGTTTCGTTCGAATGCTGCGACCTTGTCCAATGGGACTGCCAGAAATTCGAACAAGGTTTTGATAGTGTTTTTGTCAGCGCCTTTCTGCATCACGTTCCAGAGGATGAACTCCAGATCATTTTCGACAAGATCGCGTCGGTTCTCAAGCCGGGCGGCAGGGTTTATCTGTACGAGCCACTTTGTGAATCCGCGCCGGGGCAGGGAAGCCCGATTTCTCGTGGGGTTGATTTCCTTTACAAGGCTTTTGTGTACGTTTTTTCGACGCTCCTGCCCAAGCATCTCGGCTTATATAACGAGGAGTACATCCAGAATGTGGAGCGCGGTTACCAGATGTGCAGTCCGCACGAGCGCCCGGTTGAACTCGATGTCCTCAAGAAATGCTGTCGCGACTCGTTCGATATAATCGAAGTCAAGGGTCGCCACTTGTTCAGTCTCGGCTTTGCAATGCATTCCATGGGTTTGAAAGAGACAGCCCGTGCCATTTACTCGAAGATTGCTGTCGTTCTTTATTGGGCTGACAAATGCGTTTTTCGACTATTTCGCTGGTCGGATTTTTCGCAACCCAAGAGATTCATCTTGTGCAGTGTCAAATTGAAGCGGAGATGATGATTTGTTGACGAAGATCATCTCCTTTTTGCGCGGCGCTTTGGGTGGGGCCATTAGGCGCAGGGAAATGCAGAAGATTGCCGCTCAGGTCAAGATCGGGAAATGTACCTATGGTATTAATCCAAAGACGTTCCTGATTTTCAAAGATTCTGACAGGGTTCAGGTTGGAAATTTCTGCAGTTTTGCGTACGGCGTCAAGGTGATCGCCAGCGGTGAGCATAACTACGGAGCGGTTTCCAGCTTCCCGTTCTACGCTCATTTGATGAATCGAGGGGGCGAGAAGGATACTTTCAGTAAAGGGGAGGTCCGCATTGGCAATGATGTATGGATTGGTGCCAGGGCGACTATCCTTTCCGGGGTCACCATTGGCGATGGTGCCGTTGTGGCGGCCGGGGCAGTGGTCGCAAAGGATGTTCCTCCTTATGCCATCGTCGCTGGAGTTCCCGCGCGTGTGATCAAATACCGGTTTTCCGAGGAAACAATCAGCCGGTTATTGGCCATCAAATGGTGGGATTGGGAGATTGATCATATAAAAGCCAATGTGGATGATTTCTACATGGGCGTTGATGAATTTGTTGAAAAATTTTCCAGACATGATCCTGATCTTCCGGTGATGTCTGGCAAGACGGAAAATCCATAATTTCATGAAAAAAATTCTAATCACCGGGGGGAGCGGTTTCATCGGATCGCGTCTGGTCTTGC
Organism: Betaproteobacteria bacterium UBA7395; assembly: GCA_002470165.1. Lineage (GTDB taxonomy): Bacteria > Pseudomonadota > Gammaproteobacteria > Burkholderiales > Rhodocyclaceae > Azonexus. Next base: position 29,650 of record DKNF01000044.1, read on the forward strand.
GCCTGCTGGCCGCCGGGCATGAGGTCAGGGTGCTGGACGCCCTGATTCCGCAGATTCATGGCGACGATCCCGAAGCTTCGCCCTTGTACCAGTCGATCAAGGGCAAGGTTGATTTCCACCGCGGTTGCATCACGGATCGTTCCCTGCTGGCCCGTTGCCTGCACGGGGTCGATGCGGTCGTGCATCTGGCGGCGGAAACCGGGACCGGGCAGTCGATGTACGAAATCCAGCGCTATGTCGACGTCAATGTCGGCGGCACCGGGATTTTGCTCGACTTGCTGGCCAACACCCAGCACCAAGTGCGCAAGCTCGTGGTGGCTTCTTCACGGGCCATCTATGGCGAGGGCAAGTACCGTTGCGCCACGCATGGCGTGGTCTATCCCGAGCAGCGGACGGCCGAGGACATGGAGCAGGGCCTGTTTTCCCCGCGCTGCCCGGTTTGCGGCGCCTTCGTCGAGGTCGAGGCCACCGACGAGAGCACGCCGGCCAAGCCGTCTTCGATTTACGGCATCACCAAGCTGAATCAGGAGCAAATGGTTCTCACCGTTGGCCGCGCGCTCGGCATTCCGTCGCTGGCCTTCCGCTACCAGAACGTCTATGGCCCGGGGCAGTCGCTGTCGAATCCGTACACGGGCATCCTGTCGATCTTCTCGACCCGGATCAGGAATGGCAAGTCGATCAACATCTTCGAGGACGGTCGCGAAAGCCGCGACTTCGTCTTCGTCGATGACGTCGTCGCGGCGACGATGCTCGGGGTCGAGCATGAGGGCTGGGTGAATGACGTGTTCAACGTCGGTTCCGGGGTACCGACCGACGTCAATGCGATCGTCCGCATGTTGCAGGCGGCGTTCGGCAAACAGGTACCAGCCGCTGTGTCCGGGCAGTTCAGGCTGGGCGACATCCGCCACAATTTTGCCGATCTGGGCAAGATCGAGCGGGTGCTCGGTTTTGTCCCCCGCGTCGGCATCGAGCAGGGGATCTCGCGTTTCGTCGACTGGGTCAGGGAACAGCAGGGCGGCAAGGATGCCTACGAGGAAAGCCTGCGCGAACTCGCGGAAAAAGGGCTGTTCAAGGGGAACGCATCGTGACCCCGGGCCTGGTCAGCATCGTTGTCGCCAGCTACAACCACGCCGAGTATCTGGTCGAGCGCATGCAGTCCCTGCTGGCGCAGACCTATCCGGCAATCGAAATCCTGGTCATCGACGACTGTTCTCCCGATAACAGCGTCGAGATACTCAAAACCTTCCAGACCGATCCCCGGGTGCGCCTGATTGTCCGGGAGGTCAACGGCGGCTGGGTGGCGGTCAGCAATCAGGGCGCCGAGCTGGCCAGCGGCGAATACCTGTTGTACGCCAATTGCGACGATGCCTGCGAGCCGGAGATGGTGAGCAAGCTGGTCGAAGCCATACAGAAAAATCCGTCGGCCGGCGTGGCCTTTTGTCGCAGCCTGATGGTCGATGCCTCGGGCAAGGTTCTGGGCGACGACTATGCCGGCCGGGAGCCCGCGTTCAAGGCGCGTTGCGCCGGCGATACCCTGATTTCCGGGCGGGAAATGTCGCGTTTCCTGCTGCACTCCTGTGTCATGCCCAACCTGAGCTCGGTGCTCATGCGCAAGTCCGAGTTCCTCGCGGCCGGCGGTTTCTCCGGGCAGTACAAGGCGAACAGCGACTGGGACCTGTTCTTCCGTCTGGCCGAGCGCTGCGACGTGGCCTATGTCGCCGCGCCGCTGAATCATTTCCGTCAGCACGAGACCACCGTTCGCAGCCAGACGAAATCGCAGGTCACCTACGAGGAGTTTTTCCGCTTGCTGCTCGGCGAGATACGCCGTCTCGATCTGAGCTTTTTCGAGCGCTGCAAGTACCGGACGCGGGTCATGGCCTTGTGGGGGCATCACCTGCTGACGCAGCCCATGCATGGCTTGCGCAATTTCCCCTACCACTTGGGGCGGGTGCTGGCGCTCGATCCGCCGGCCGTCCTGTTCTTCCCCGTGGCGGTTGTCGAGCATGCGCTGAGCAAGGTCGCCGGGGTGCTGGGCCGAGCTTTCCGCTCGTCGGATCGTTGACCGGCGGGACCATGGGTGCGCCTTCCCGCTTGATCGGCAAGATCAGAAAAACGCTCGCCGACTATTCGCTGCGGCGCTATCTGCGCTATGCCGTTCAGCCGTGGCATTGGCCCTTGCTGGCCGAAATGCGGCGTCGGAAAGCCCGGGAAATCGCCTTGTTCGGAGAACAGTTGGCCAGCGCGATTAACGGCCTCGCCTACGAGGATGTTGTGGCGCGCCATGTCTTCCGTCCCTGGCTGGCCTGCGCGCCCGTTGCCTGTCCGGCGCCGGCCGCTTCGCCACCGATCTCCCTGCCGTCCGATCCCGAACTGCGGATGCGTGTCGATCGTCTCGGCTGGGTCCTGGAGCAGGCCGTTGACAGTCTTCCTCAGGCCTGGGGCGGCGTCGCCGAATGGCTCAAGTCCCGGGAAACGGCGCCGGATGTCTGTAGCGATGCCTATACGCGTGCCGAGCGAATCGCCAACCTGGTCATGCTGTGCAGCCTGGGCGACCCGCCGGGCGAGTTGGGGGAGTGCGTCAGGCAACTGATCCGTCGCGATGCCGAGGGGTTGCTTGGGCAGATCGAATACCACGGCGAACTGAACACCAACAACCATGTGCTGAACGATGCACGGGCCCTGCTGATCGCCGGCGTGTTCCTGGGCGAGGGGCGTTTTTACCGCGGCGGACGCTTCATCTTCGAGCACCAGCTATTCCGGCATGTCGGCCCCGACGGCCTGCTGCGCGAGGCCTCGTCGCATTACCAGCTGGTGATCACCCGCTGGCTGCTCGAAGTCGCCTGCGTTTTCCGGCTGCAGGACTGGACCTTGTTCGAGCGCTTCCGCCCGGTGTTCGAGCAATCGCTGGCGGTCTGCCAGGCGATGTTCGAACTCGGCCGCGGACAAGGGCATATGGCGTTGATTGGTGACATCTCGCCGGACTTTCCGCCGGATTTCTATCGTGGCTTGCCGGCGCTGGGACGGCGCCTGTTCGCCGGTGAAAACCCGCCTGAATACGGGGCGCAACCGGGGGCTTCGTTCTGGCAGAAATATTTCGGCGCCGCCGCCGGTTCGCCGACGGGCGACTGGCTGGCCGGGAACGGGAGTTGGGCCAGTCTGAACCGCGACGGCTGGCGCCTGTTGCTGCATGCAGATACCGCGGTGACCGATCCGCGGGCGACGCACGGTCATCATGACCTGTTCTCCTTCGACCTGTCCTGCGACGGCCTGCCGCTGATCGTCGATCCGGGGCGGCGCAACTACGCGCTGGCGCGCGACGCGCAGGGCGCCGGCATTCTGGAGGAGTGGCACAACACCTTCATGCTCGATGGCGTCCGCACCGGGTTTTACCCGCGTGGTTACATGCCCGCGGCCTGGCTGGAAAGCTTCCGGTCCTGTCCGGCGGTCGTTCGCGACGGCGATGCCCTGCGCGTTGCCCTGCGCGACAAGTTGCCCACGGGCGTCGCCCTGATGGAACGCAGCTTTGCTTCAGAACCTGAAGGTGGCATGCGCATCGTGTCGACCCTGCTCGCGTCCGATGCGCAGCCGCGTTCGCTGCGACTGGTCCTGCATCTCGCCGGCGAGGTCGAGGTCGGGCCGCAAGGCGCGCGTATCGCCCACGGCAGCGCGCGCTTCTTCCTCACCTGGCACAATCTTCCCGAACCGACGGTACAGGCGGCAGAGCGCTATGTCGCCTACGAACAGCCCGAACCCTGCCGGCGCCTTGAGTGGCTGGTGCCGGTTGCCGCCCCCCGTTGGGAAGCGGTGTTCTCCATTTCCAGAGAAGAATGTCTGCAATGATTGCTGTGATTACGACGGTCAGGAATGGTCTGCCATTCCTGGAAGAAAACCTGGTTTCAGTAGCCGCGCAGGGCGTCAGCGAGCACGTTCACGTGGTGGTGGACGACGGCTCGACCGACGGCACGGCAGCCTGGCTGACGGCCAACTGGCAGACGCGTGTCGAACTGATCCTGTCCCAACCGGTAGGACGCGGCCGGGCCCTGAACATCGGCTGGCGGGCGGTGGAAGCGGAGTTCGTCGCCATCCTGGACGCCGACGATGCCGCATCGCCGGTATGGCTGCAGGAAATGCTCAAGGTCATGCGGGCGCATCCGCAGATCGACGTGCTCGGCTGTCGCGGGGTGATGGCCAGGGAGCACGTCGAGGACACGCCCAGCGACGATGCCGTGCCGGAGATTCTGCCGGCCGACCGCTTCCTGATGATGAACCCGGTTCATCACTCGGGCGTGCTGATCCGGCGCCAGGCGCTTGCCAAGGTGAATGGCTACGATGAATCGCGCAAGAGCCTGTTCGATTATGCCCTGTGGGTGGCGCTCCTGGAGTCGGGGGCGTGCATCGCCAACCTCGACCGGGGCTATATTTTCCGGCGCATCCATGACCGTCAGCATTTCGAAAGCCGCAAACGCATCGCCTACCTGAAGGGCTGTTTCGGCCTGCGGCGGCGGGTTTCCGCCAGCCTGCTCGGCGGGCGCGGGCGCCTGATTCCCTATCTGACCTTCGTCTATGGCTTGCTGCCGCAGGATCTCAGGCATTGGGTCCGCTACTGGCGACGTTACGGCAATACGGCCCGGGGGGAATGACAGATGTGCGGTATCGCAGGCTGGCTCGGTCAGTCGATTGACCTCGCCGTCGCCCGGCAGATGAGCCAGGCGGTGGCGCATCGCGGTCCCGACGGTGCAGGGGAGTGGACCGCGGACGGGGTGTGGCTGGCGCAGCGCCGCCTGGCCATCGTCGATCTTTCTCCCGCCGGACGGCAGCCGATGGTTTCGCCCTCGGGGCGTTACGTGATCACCTTCAATGGCGAGGTGTACAACGCGCCGGAACTGGCTTCGGAACTGGCGGGCAAGGGTTTTAGCTTTCGCGGGCATTCCGACACCGAGGTCATGCTGGCGGCCATTGAAGCCTGGGGCGTCGACGGCGCGCTGCAGCGTTTCAACGGGATGTTTGCCTTCGGCCTGTGGGATTGTGCGGAGCGGACGCTTTACCTGGCCCGGGATCGCCTGGGCGAGAAGCCGCTGTATTTCGCCGAGAACGGCCGGGAGATCGCCTTTGCCTCAGAACTGGGGGCGCTGTGGCAGGTGCCCTGGCTCGACAAGCGCGTCGATCCGGCGGCGCTGACCGGTTATTTCCGGTCGCTGTGCGTGCCGGGAACGGCTTCCATCGTCAGGGGCGCCCGCAAACTGGCGGCCGGAACCTTGCTCAAGTGGACTGCCGGTCGCGCCGACATCAGTGCCTACTGGTCGGTCGCGGTGGCGGCCAGGAATGGTCTGGCGAGCCGGATGCCGGCGGACATGGAGGCGGCAGCCGACGAACTGGAATCGTTGCTCGTCGATGCGGTCAAGATCCGCCTGCGGGCCGACGTTCCCTACGGCGCCTTCCTTTCCGGCGGCCTCGATTCGTCGCTGGTGGTCGCCCTGATGCAGAAGAACGGCGGCGATCCGGCGCGCACCTTCACCATCGGCTTTGCCGAGCGCTCGCACGATGAGTCGCCGCACGCCCGCGCGGTCGCCGCGCATCTCGGCACCAACCATCAGGAGCGCATACTTAGCCCCGGTGAAGTGATCGACCTAGTGCCCGAGATCGCCCGCATTCACGACGAACCCTTCGCCGACAGCAGCAGCATTCCGACCACCCTGCTTGCCCGCTTTGCCCGGGAACAGGTGACCGTTGCCCTCTCGGGCGACGGCGGCGACGAACTGTTTGGCGGCTATCCCCGCTATTTCTGGGCCGAGCGCATCCAGCGCACGCGGCGGCGGCTGGGCACTCCCGGTAGCAGAATGGCGGCGGGCCTGCTGCGGTCCCTGCCGGCCGCGTGGCTCGACGGCCTGGATTCGCTGGTTCTCGGAAAACGCTTCGGCGGTGCCAACGGGCTGTCCGACCGTGTTTACCGTTTTGCCGATTACCTGCGCTGTTCGCCGGGCGACGTTTACCGGGAGATCATTTCGGCCTGGAAGAACCCCGCCGAGGTGATGGCTGCCGGCAGTTCGGATGCCTTGCTGGCCGATCCGGCGCGTCACGCGCCGCTCGGCTGGGCGGAAAGCATGATGGCCATTGACCAGGAAAGATTCCTGCCCGACGATGTGCTGACCAAGATGGACCGGGCCACCATGGCGGTCGCGCTCGAAGGCCGGGCGCCCCTGCTTGACCACCGCCTGGTCGAGTGGGCATGGCGGGTGCCGCCGGAATTGAAGTTGAGTCCCCAGGGAGATCTGGGCAAGCTGGTCATGCGCAAGGTGCTTTATCGACATGTGCCGCAAGCTCTGATGGAGCGTCCGAAGATGGGCTTCGGCATGCCGATCGGTGTCTGGCTGCGCGGGCCCCTGAAGCCCTGGGCCGAGGACATGCTGCAAGCCCGGCGTCTGGCCGAACTGGGCCTGCAGGCCGAGCGCGTACAGCGCGTCTGGCAGGCGCATCTGGCCGGTGAAAACCGCCTGGCGGAAATCTGGACGGTGTTGATGTGGGTGCAATGGCAGGAAAAATGGCAGGCGACACTGTGAATCCCGGTCGATCCGTTACCCGCTTCGGGAAGGGGGCGCGATGAAGGTGGCGATCACCGGCGGCTCGGGTTTTCTCGGGCGACGCCTGGCTGCGGCGCACCTTCAGCGCGGCGACGAAGTTCGGCTGCTTTCCCGCGGCAGGAAGGACGGGCCGGGTGACGACGGGCGCTGGTTCCAGGGTGATCTCAGCGCAGACGGCGATTTCCGCGCCTTTGTCGATGGCGTCGATGTTCTCTATCACTGCGCCGGAGAACTGCGCGACGAGTCGCGCATGCAAGCGCTGCACGTCGATGGCACCCGGCGGCTGATCGCGGCGGCGAGCGGCCGCATCGGGCGCTGGGTCC
>DKNF01000246.1:0-392 GCA_002470165.1 Betaproteobacteria bacterium UBA7395
CCGCTCGGCCAGCCGCTCAGCGTGCAGGTCCAGTTGCGTGGCCAGCTCCGGGGCTGGGCCGTGCCCCGGCAGGCGGTGGTGCGCAGTCCGGCCAACGAGGCCATGGTCTGGGTCAAGACGGCGCCCGAGCGCTTCACCCCGAAAGCGATTCGCAGCGAGGTGCTCGACGGCGCCCGGGTGCTGGTCGTCGACGGCCTGGCCGATGGTGACCGCGTGGTCGTCGATGGCGCCAGCCTGATCAACCAGATTCGCTGAGGTCGCCATGTTCCAGTGGTTATTGAACAAGAGCCTCTCAGCCCGCCTGCCGGTGCTGGCGGTGGCGCTGATCCTGATGGCTTACGGTGCCTTCGAGGCGCAGCGCCTGCCGGTCGATGTCTTTCCCGATCTCAACA
>DKNF01000246.1:494-4504 GCA_002470165.1 Betaproteobacteria bacterium UBA7395
GATGTCTTTCCCGATCTCAACAAACCGACCGTGACGCTGATGACCGAGGCCGGCGGCATGGCCCCGGAAGAGGTCGAGCAACTGGTCAGCTTCCCGCTGGAAACGACGCTCAACGGGCTGCCCGGCGTGTCCGGTGTGCGTTCGGTGTCGGCGGCCGGCCTGTCCATTGTCTATATTTCATTCGACTGGGATACCGAGCTGTATCGCGCCCGGCAGATGGTTGCCGAACGCCTGACCGCCTTGCAGGGCAGCCTGCCGCCGGGCGTCGTGCCGCACATGGGGCCGGTGTCGTCGATCATGGGCGAGGTGATGATGCTGGCGATCCCGCTTGATCCGGCGCAGGGCGACGCCATGCGCGCGCGCGAGTACGCCGACTGGGTGTTGCGCCCGCGCCTGATGGCCGAACCAGGCGTCGCCCAGGTCATTCCCATCGGCGGCGAGGTCAGGCAGTTCCAGGTTCAGCCTGACGGTGCGCGCATGGCCGAACTCGGCGTCAGCCTGGAGATGCTGGAAAACGCCTTGCGCGGCCATGCCGCGAATACTTCCGGCGGCTTCCTCGAAATCAATGGTCGCGAATACCTGATCCGCCATCTGGGCCGCTCGGCCAGCCTCGAGCACCTGCAGAACCTGGCGGTGACGGTGCGCGCCGGTCAGCCGGTGCTGCTCCGGCAGGTGGCGCAGGTCGGCTTCGCGCCGGCCGTGAAACGCGGTGACGCCGGTTTCAACGGTGCGCCGGCGGTGATCCTCAGCATCCAGAAACAGCCGACGGCCGATACCGTCGATCTGACGCGGCGCATCGAGGCGGCGCTCGACGGCATCACCCGGGGCATGCCGGCCGGGGTGCTGGCGCCGGAAGTGATTTTCCGCCAGGCCGATTTCATCCAGGCCTCGATCGACAACCTGCAGGCCAAGCTGCTGCTCGCTGCCTGTCTGGTGGCGGCGGTGCTGTTCTTCTTCCTCGGCAACCTGCGCGCCATGCTCATTTCGCTGACCGCGATCCCGCTGTCCATCCTGGTCGCCGTACTGGTCTTCAAGTGGCTGGGGTTGTCGATCAACACGATGACGCTGGGCGGGCTGGCCATCGCCATCGGCGAACTGGTCGACGACGCGGTGGTCGATGTCGAAAACATCCTCCGCCGTCTGCGTTCGGCGGTGGCGCGCGGCGAGGATTTCAAGTTGCGCGAACTGGTCATCGCCGCTTCGCTCGAAGTGCGCTCGGCCATCGTCTATGCGACGCTGATCATCGCTTTGGTTTTCGTCCCTCTGTTCGCCCTGCCGGGTATCGAGGGGCGGCTGTTCGTGCCGCTCGGCATTGCCTACATCGTCTCCATCCTGGCTTCGCTGCTGGTCTCGGTGACGGTGACGCCGATCCTGTCCTACTACCTGCTGCCCAAACTGGCCGCCAGCCAGCATGGCGATACCCGCCTGGTGGTCTGGTTGAAGGGGCATTACGAGCGTCTACTGCGCCGGGTGCTGGCGGCGCCCGGCTTGCCGCTCGGGCTGGCTGCGGCAGCGGTGATCGCGGCGGCAGCCAGCGTGCCGTTCTTCCCGACCACCTTCCTGCCGCCGTTCAACGAGGGTTCGATGACGGTGACGGTGCGCCTCAATCCCGGTGTCACCCTGGCCGAGTCGGTCCGCGTCGCCAGTCAGGCCGAGCGCCTGCTGCTGGGGGTGCCGGAAATCGAGCACATCGGCCGTCGGTCGGGGCGGGCCGAGCTCGACGAGCACGCCGAAGGCGTTTATGTGTCCGAACTGGAGTTGCGCCTGAAGCCCGGTGGCCGTGACCGCGAGGCGATCAATGCCGAGATCCGCCAGCGACTCAAGGATCTGCCCGGCAGCCTCAACCTCGGTCAGCCGATTTCGCACCGCATCGACCACATGCTGTCCGGGGTGCGTGCCCAGGTGGCGATCAAGATCTTCGGCGACGATCTGGATATCCTGCGCGCCAGTGCCGCGACACTGCAGCGGCAACTGGCCGGCATTCCCGGTGTCGCCGACCTGGAAATCGAGAAGCAGGTGCTGGCGCCGCAGGTCAAGGTTCAGGTCGATTTCGCCGCCGTCGCGCAGCACGGGCTGTCGCCGGGTGAATTGCTGCGCCGCCTGCAGATGCTGGTCGATGGCGAAAAAGTCACCCAGATCATCGACGGCAACCGCCGTTTTGATCTGCTGCTGCGCCTGCCGGAGCGCGAACGGGCGCCGGACGGGCTGGCCAGCCTGTTGATCGACACGCCGCTCGGCGCCGTGCCCCTGTCACGCTTGGCGAGCATCGAGGAAAGCGACGGGCCGAACCAGGTGGTGCGCGACGACGGCCGGCGGCGCATCGTCATTTCGCTCAACGCCCAGGGTCGGGCGCTGTCCGAGGTGGTCGCCGACATCCGCGCGGTGACCGGTGAACTGCCGTTGCCCGAAGGCTATTTCATCACCCTCGGCGGCCAGTTCCAGGCGCAGGAGGAAGCGGCGCGGCTGATCGCCGTGCTCGCCGTCGGCTCGGCGCTGCTCATCTTCATGGTGCTCTACGCCCGCTACCGTTCGGCGCTGCTGGCAGGCCTGATCATGGCCAACGTGCCGCTGGCGCTGGTTGGCGCGGTGTTCGGCCTGTGGCTGTCCGGGCAGCCGCTGTCGATTGCGGCGCTGATCGGCTTCATCACGCTGGCCGGCATCGCCACCCGCAACGGCATCCTCAAGGTCAGCCACTGGCTGAACCTGATGCGTTTCGAGGGCGAGCAGTTCGATCCGAAGATGATCGTCCGCGGCGCCCTGGAACGCCTGACGCCGGTGCTGATGACCGCGCTGGTGGCGGCCTTCGCGCTGGCGCCGCTGCTGTTCGAGGCCGATCAGCCGGGCACCGAGATCCTGCATCCGGTCGCCGTGGTCATCTTTTCCGGGCTGGTCGGCGCGACCCTGCTCGACACCTTCATCACCCCCGCGCTGTTCTGGCGTTTCGGCCGCAAGCCGGCCGAACGCCTGCAGCGCGATTCCTTCAGCGAAGCACTCTGATTCATCAACCAGGAGATATTCCATGAAAACCCTGATTTCCACCCTCGGCCTGGCCGTCCTCCTTGCCGCCTCGCCGGCCATCGCCCACGAAGACCACGGCAAGTCCATGCACGGCGGTTTCGTCCTCGACGCCGGTCATGCGCAATTCGAGATCGTCGGCAAAGGCGAGACCGTGACCGTGCATGTCAGCAACCACGGCAAGCCGGTGGCCACCGCCGGCGCCGCCGGCAAGCTGACGATCCTGACCGGTTCGAGCAAGCGCGAGATCGAACTCAAGCCGGCCGCCGCCGACCAGTTGCAGGGGCAGGGCGTGATCAACCCGGGTGACCGCGTGCTGCTCAACGTGGGTTGGCCCGGCCAGAAGCCGATGAGCGCACGGACCACGGTGAAGAAGGAGAATGCTCATGCCGGCCACCACTGAGCGTCAATTGCGCCGCCGGTTGCTGCAGGCCGCCTTGCTGCTGCCGTTCGCGGCGCTGGCCGCACCGCCGCAGCGGCAGCAGGTCGAGGTCTGGAAAAGCCCGTATTGCGGTTGCTGCAAGGACTGGATCACGCATCTGGAGAGTGAAGGCTTCACGGTGATCGCCCACGAAGTCGACGATCTCGACGCGGCCCGCAAGCGCCTGGGCATGCCGGCGCGCTACGGCTCGTGCCACACCGCGCGGGTCGGCGGCTACCTGCTCGAAGGCCATGTGCCGGCCCGGGAAATCCGCCGGCTGCTGGCGGAAAAGCCCAAGGCCATCGGTCTGGCCGTGCCCGGCATGCCGGTCGGTTCGCCGGGGATGGACGGTCCGGCCTACGGTGGCCGGCGCGATCCTTACGACGTGCTGCTGGTGCAGGGCGAACGGATGGCCCGGGTGTTTGCCACCTACCGTTGATGCCGGCCGGCCTGTAGCCACTTGTGGATGGTGGCGAACAGGCGGTCGGGATCGACCGGCTTGGTCAGGTGTTCGTTCATGCCGACCGCCAGACACTGCTGGCGGTCCTCGAGGAAGGCATTGGCCGTCATCGCC
>DKNF01000043.1 GCA_002470165.1 Betaproteobacteria bacterium UBA7395
CAGTTGCGGGGGCAGCGCCGGCATTGCGAACTTCGCGCACCGGCTTCCCTCTTAGCCTCCGGCATCTTGCGACTCGGAGGAACCATGACACCTATATCTAGTAGGCGAACGCGCGATTCTGTCAACAGACGATCAAGGGCTGGATTCCCCGCCGGGCCGCCGAAGCGCCGACGGCCGGCCTCTCAATCCCACGTGCGGACCCATGTGGAGGACCATGTGCAGGCTGAAAATCCCTGACGCCTCGCATGGTTTTCCGCCGCAACTTTCCTGTGGATCGCCCGAACGGTCGCCGGCCACCCGGGCGACCGCCCCGCGAGGCGCATCCTGCCTCAATTTCGCCTCAAGGGTTGACGCTCAAAGATCGCAATCCCTATAAAGACAGTTCATTCGTGCAGCGAAGCCGCAATTCGTGACTTCGCCCAATATTCTCGTGCTCGTTTCCACGATAACGACACCATCAACAAAGGAAATGTACTGAGGATGGATTGTCTGCCGATTCAGGCATGATTACTTCCGATCCCGACAACGATTCATGAACGCAAAGATATCAGGCAGCAATCTGTACAAGATCTTCGGCGGCAACCCCGCCGAGGCCCTCGCCCTTCTGAAATCCGGCAAGACCAAGGACGAGATTTTCGCCGCCACCGGCCAGACGGTCGGGGTGGACAATGTCGGCTTCAGCGTCGCCGAAGGCGAGATTTTCGTCGTCATGGGGCTTTCCGGCTCGGGCAAGTCGACGCTGATCAACGACACGCTCTACGCCGCGGCCGCCAAACACCTCTACGGCTCGACCACGGAACCGGCGCCGCACAAGGAAATCCTCGGTCTCGACCTGTTCGACAAGGTGATCAACGTCGACCAGTCGCCAATCGGCCGAACGCCGCGCTCCAACCCGGCGACCTACACCGGCCTGCTGACGCCGATCCGTGAACTGTTCTCGCAGGTGCCGGAGTCGCGGGCGCGCGGCTACGGCCCCGGCCGCTTCAGCTTCAACGTCAAGGGCGGCCGCTGCGAAGCCTGCCAGGGCGACGGCATGATCAAGGTCGAGATGCACTTCCTGCCCGACATCTACGTCCCCTGCGACGTCTGCCACGGCAAGCGCTACAACCGCGAGACGCTGGAGATCCAGTACAAGGGCAAGAACATCCACGACATCCTCGGCATGACCGTCGAGCAGGCGCGCGAATTCTTCGACCCGGTGCCTGTCGTCGCCCGCAAGCTGCAAACCCTGGTCGATGTCGGCCTCTCCTACATCACCCTCGGCCAGGCGGCGACCACGCTGTCCGGCGGCGAAGCGCAGCGGGTCAAGCTGGCGCTCGAACTGTCGAAGCGCGACACCGGGCGGACGCTGTACATCCTCGACGAACCGACCACCGGCCTGCACTTCGCCGACATCGAACTGTTGTTGAAAGTGCTGCACCGCCTGGCCGACCACGGCAACACCATCGTCGTCATCGAACACAACCTCGACGTGATCAAGACCGCCGACTGGATCGTCGACCTCGGCCCCGAAGGCGGCGGCGGCGGCGGCCGCATCCTGGTCGCCGGCACACCGGAACAGGTCGCGAAATGCAAGGCCAGCCACACCGGCCGCTTCCTCAAACCCCTGCTGGACAAGAAAAAATGAGCGATTACAAGGAATTCAAGGGCAAGCAGGGTCTCGTCCGGCTGTTCAACGCGCTGGGCTACTCGCGCGACGGCCTCGCCGCCGCCTGGAAGAACGAGGCCGCCTTTCGCGAGGAAGTCCTGCTCGCCATCGTCGCCATCCCGCTCGCCGTTTTTCTCGGCGAAACCGGCGTCGACCGGGCGCTACTGATCGGCAGCATCCTGCTCATCCTGATCGTCGAGATCCTCAACTCCGGCCTCGAAGCCATCGTCGACAAGGCTTCGCCGGAAAAACACCAACTCGCCAAGCAGGCCAAGGACATGGGCAGCGCTGCGGTGCTGCTGTCGCTGATCAGTGCGGCGACAGTCTGGGCCTGCGTGCTGTGGCCTTAACGCTGCTCGCCTGACGCCGCGTCGTCGCCTGGCTCGGCAGCGGCAAGCAGCCGGGCCACGACGACTTTTGCGTCGGCGTAGATGTCCTGCGGGCCGAAGCGTTTCTCCAGCCGCTCGATCCCCCGGCTCAGCGACGGCGCCAGCCGGACGCCGATCTCTTCCAGGCTCAAGCCGGAGCGTTCCAGCGACAACAGCAGATCGCGGGACGACACGTCCCGAACGCCATTTTCCAGCAGCGCGTAAAAGACACTGCGCGAGATGCCGAAATGCGCCGCCACCCGGTTGCCGACGGCGTGACCCGACGTCGGTCCATATTGCCGCCAGAAGAAGACGATCAAGCCAATCACGGCCGCCAGGCCAAGCACAGCGGGGAAGTAACCCAAAACAGACTCCTTGTGAATCACGCAGATTGGCAATTTGCCGGAACGGCTGTCGGGGGAAGTATATGTCAGGAAATACCGCTGCCCCGGTACTGCGCGCAAGCAAGGTTACGACGCAGGCAACAACTCGACCAACCGCCCCTGCAGCACGAACCACACCGCCAGCTTGAGCGGCAAGGGATCGTTGGCGAACAGCGCCGCGTAGCGCTCAAGTTGCGGGCGGAAGCCTTCGGCGCGGGCGGGGAGTTCTTCCGGGGTGGCGCGCACGGTCTTGTAATCGACGATCCAGCGCACGCCGTCGGCGATGAACACGCGGTCGATCACGTGCTTGACGGTCAGTTCGCCGTCGCGGCTGGTCCACGCCTGTTCGGCGGCGCCGCCGGGATGGTCGGCGAGCAGCCAGCGGCCGGTGTCGGAGGTCAGCGTCGTTTGCAGCGCGCTCAGTGCTTCGTCGGCGCCGGCTTCGGCCACCGTCCA
>DKNF01000048.1 GCA_002470165.1 Betaproteobacteria bacterium UBA7395
TGCCCGGCGGCCTGACCCGCGTCGCCCAGGGGGCCGGCGCGCGCATCATCTCGATGCAGCGCGGCGGCGCCTCGAAGGACACCTGGGTGCTGACCAACGGCCCGGTCAGCGAATTCACGCTGCTCAAGCCGTCGTTCGGCGTCCGCGATCTGGTTCGTGCCGGCGCCAACCTGACGTCGCGCGTGGTCGAGAACCTGTTCTGGCTCGGCCGTTATTCCGAGCGCTTCGACGACAGCGCCCGCCTGCTGCGCGTGGCCCTGGCGCGTCTGGTCGATGTCGGCGGCGAGAAAACCCAGGCCGTTGCGTCGGTACTCGAACTGGCCGAACGACTCGGCGTCCTGCCGACGCCCGAGGAAGACAACGAAATCGGCGAGGGCAGCGAGCACGCGCTGCTCGAAGCCATCTACGACCCGGAGCAGCCGGGTAGCCTGGCCGGCAACATCCGCAGCCTGATGTGGTCGGCCTCGCATGTGCGCGAACGCCTGTCGCTCGACCACTGGCAGTCGCTGAACCGGCTGTTGCGCGAACAGCAGGGGGCGCAGAAAAAGCACCCGACGCTGACCGAGGCGATTGCCTTCCTCGATAGCGTGTTGCTGGTTTCGTCCTCGCTCAACGGCTTTGCCATGGACAACATGACCCGCGACGACGGCTGGCGGTTCCTGATCATCGGCCGTCGCCTGGAGCGCTTGTCCTTCCTGGCACGCGGTGTCGCCGACTTCCTGCGCATGGAATCGGCGCGCGGCCAGGGTTGCCTCGAATGGCTGCTGGAAATGGCCGATTCGATCATTACCTACCGCTCGCGTTACTCGCGCCAAGCCGAACTGTTGCCGGTCATCGACCTGCTTGTCTTCGACGAGAGCAATCCGCATGGGGTCAGCTTCCAGACCAACGTGCTCGGCCGTTACCTCGAACGCATGGCCAGCGAACTCGGCGCCGATTACGACCAGCGCCTGAGTCAGGCCGTCGAGCGCCTGCGTGCCTTCGACCTGGGCAAGCTGGAGCACCTGCAGTTCAACCAGTGCCGCAGCTGCGCGCCGTGCGAGGAGCTGGCCACGCTGCTGCTCGACCTCGATGCGGCGGCAGCCTACCTGTCGGACGGCCTTGGCATGCGCTACTTCACCCACGTCGGCGACATCAGCCGGCAGACCATGGCGCTGTAAGCATGGAACCGGTCCGCTACCACGTCCTGCACGAAACCAGCTACGACTATGGCAGCCCGATTTCGCTGTCGCAGCAGCAACTGCACCTGTCGCCGCGTTTCCTGCCCTGGCAGCTGGTGCATGAACAGCGTATCGACATCGAGCCGCCGCCGACCTGGCGCCGCGACGGCCTGGATGCCTTCGGCAATCCGGTAAGCTGGATTTCCTTCCATACGCCGCACGAAAGCCTGCGCATCCGGTCGACGATGAACATTGCGATTCTGTCGCACATGCCCGACGCCGCCCAGCTTGAGGCCTCGATGCCCTGGGAGGAACTGCGCGAGCGCCTGGCCTACGATGCCCAGCCGCCGCAGCCGGAAGATCTCGAAGCCGTGCGTTTCCTGTTCGAGAGCCCGCACGTCCGCGTCAAGCATGAACTGGCGCAATACGCAGCCGACTGTTTCCCGCCGGGCACGCCGGTGCTGGTCGGGGCGCGCAATCTAATGACAAAGATTTTCGAGGAATTCGAGTTCGACCCGGAGGCAACGACGGTATCGACACCGGTACTCGAGGTGCTGGAGAACAAGCGTGGCGTCTGTCAGGACTTCGCCCACCTGATGATTGCCTGCCTGCGCGCCCTCGGCCTGTCGGCGCGCTATGTCAGCGGTTACCTGCTGACCCGGCCGCCCCCCGGCAAGCCGCGCCTGATCGGTGCCGATGCCTCGCATGCCTGGGTGTCGGTATATGCGCCGGGCACCGCGGACAACTGGGTCGATTTCGATCCGACCAACAATCTCCTGCCCGATACCGAGCACATCACGCTGGCCATCGGCCGTGATTTTTCAGACATTTCGCCGCTGCGCGGCATCATCCTCGGCGGTGGCAGTGCCGAGCCGGAAGTCGCCGTGACCGTGGTCCCGCTTGACGAAGAGGAAATTCCGGAAGCCCTGCGGGTCGTCGACTGATGCGCCGGCGGGCCGTCATCGTCGGCGGCGGGCCGGCTGGCCTGATGGCCGCCGAGCGCCTGGCAGCCCAGCCGGGGATCGAAGTTGATGTCTTCGACGCCATGCCCTCGCTGGGGCGGAAATTTCTGATTGCCGGCGTCGGCGGCATGAACATCACCCATGCCGAAGCCATGCCCGATTTCATTGCCCGTTATGGCGCGCGGGCTGCCCAGATCGCGCCGCTGCTCGAAGATTTCGGGCCGCAGGCGGTGCGCGACTGGATTCACGGTCTGGGCATTGAAACCTTCGTCGGTAGTTCCGGGCGGGTTTTTCCCCGGGAAATGAAGGCCGCGCCGCTGCTGCGTGCCTGGCTGCACCGTCTGCGCGGGCAGGGCGTGCGTTTCCACGTCCGGCATCGCTGGCAGGGTTGGGATGCGGCCGGCCGCTTGCGCTTCTCGACCCCGGCCGGTGAGGTCGTGTGCGCCGCCGACGTCACGCTCCTGGCACTGGGCGGCGGTAGCTGGGCCAAGCTCGGTTCCGACGGACGCTGGGTCGAGGTGCTGGCCGGGCGGGATATTCCGGTGGCGCCTCTGCGTCCGGCCAATTGCGGTTTCGACGTGGCCTGGAGCGAACATTTCCGCCAGCGTTTCGCCGGCCATCCGGTCAAGCCGGTGGTCGGCGAATGCGGCGGTCTGCGTCAGCAAGGCGAATTCAACATCACCGAGCAGGGGATCGAGGGCGGGCTGGTCTATGCATTGTCGGCACCGCTGCGCGATGCGCTCGATGCCGGTGCGTCCGCACACCTGGTGCTCGACCTGGCACCGGGGCGCAGCCGGGAGCGCCTG
>DKNF01000236.1 GCA_002470165.1 Betaproteobacteria bacterium UBA7395
GAGCGGGTGCCGGTGCCGGTGCGGTCGGATTTATCCTGTCCATTTTCCAGGACATGGCGCATCAGGTCGAGGTATTGCTGCATCGGTTGCTTGGTGATGGGTGACGATGCGGGCATTCTAACCCAAGCTGAAGGGGGCTTCTTGTGTCGCATGTCGATTGGATTAGAATGAGCGGCTGAAGATGCGGGGGAGAGTGCGTTGCTGAACAAGATGGGAAATCTGGGCGGACTGTTCGAGAAGCGGCATGGCCATCCTTTGGCCGATGCCCGCGAGTTGCAGCACATCGTCAGCGAACTGCCCAAAGACAATGCTTTCAAGGCGATGGACGAGATCGGCGGCTGGCTGGATTCGCTGCTGGTGGCCGAGGACTTTCCGGTGGATCGGCGCTTCGACGCGATCCGCCAGCTGGAAGACGCCGCCGTCCCGCACCTGCGCCGGCTGGCGCGCGAATATCTGCATACCGTCCGCCTGTCGAAGGCCGAGGAAAAGCGCCTGTGGGCCATCAACGGGGGCTTCTGGTCGCTGCTGGCCAAGGTGTATGAGCAGACGCTCGATGCCTTGCTGGCCCGCGGGCTGACTGCCGAAATCATCAAGTACATCCTGCCGGCACTGTGCACGCGCCTGCTGGCTGCCCTGCGGGCGGTGCTGAAATGGGAGCAGTTCCACTACGGCCCGACGCCGGCCGATTTATGGCAGCGCATGGGGCGGCTGGTGCTGCTGGCTGGCGAACATGGTTTTGCTTCCCGGGTCGTCAACATCGGCGGCGCTCAGGGTAATACCTCGGTGCTGGCCGAATACCGCAAGGCCATGGTTTTCCAGGCCGCGTCGATGGACAGTCTGTTGCCGATCGAGATCGAGCTGGCCGAGCGCTTCATCGTCCATTTCCTGAATCGTTTCGATTTCCCCGAACAGGCCGAGCACGATTGCGTGTACTGGGTCGATCTGACGCTGGCCCAGCCGCCGTTGCGGCTGGCCCGGATGCCGGCGGTGGCGACGCCGACCCTGCGCTTCTTCCGCCCCGGCGCGGCGCACGGCGAGATACAGGCCTTGCTCGGCTTGCTCGAACGTGGTGGCGACCTGCCCGAAGACATCATGCTTGGGGCGCAGTACCCGGCCAAGGCATTGATTCCGGTGTTACGTCATCTGGCGGCCTACCTGGCGCCGATTCCGCCGCAGCGGCGGCACGACCGCCACCGGGTCAAGCACCGGGTGTCCGTGCTCAACGGTCTGGTCAATGCCTTCGTCGCCTTTTCCGGCGAATTCGGCGGCCGGCCGGCCGGCCTGCAGATCGAGAGCTGGGTGGTCGAGAATGTCAGCCGGGGCGGTTTCGGCGCCTCGCTCAACAGCATCCCCGGCGAATGGCTAAAGGTCGGCGCGCTGCTGGCCCTGCAGCCGGAGGGCGGCGAGAACTGGCTGCTCGGCTGCGTGCGCCGCTATCACCGCGAGTCGGCAACCGAGGCCCGGGTCGGTATCGAGACGCTGGCCCGCTTGATCGAGTCGGTCGAACTGCGTCCGAAAATGGCGTCAAGCTATGCCGCGGTTTCTGGCATTCCCTCGCTGCTGCTGCTCGAGGGCAATCCGCCCGGCGAACTGCGGGTGATCCTGCCGCCCTATACCTTCGATCCGCGCGAGTCCTACGAATATCGCCAGGATGGACAGCGTGTCGTGCTCGAACCGCTGGTTGTCGTCGAGCACACCAACGATTACGAGCTGGCGCGCTACCGTATCGTTCCGGCCTGAGTCCTCAGGCCGGGCGAACGGCGGACTTGGGGCGGAACCCCTTGATCACCGCGTCGTTGGTTTCGATCCAGGGGCCGCCGATCAGGTCGATACAGTAAGGCACGGCAGCGAAGATGCCGACATGGCGCACCGTGCCGTCGGCGTCGCGGACGCCTTCCAGGGTCTCGCGGATCGATTTGGGCTGGCCCGGCAGGTTGATGATCAGGGCCTGCTTGCGGATCACCGCCACCTGGCGCGAGAGGATCGCGGTCGGGACGAAATTCAGGCTGATCCGGCGCATTTCCTCGCCGAATCCGGGCATTTCCTTGTCGCCGACGGCCAGCGTGGCTTCCGGGGTGACGTCGCGCAGCGCCGGGCCGGTGCCGCCGGTGGTCAGCACCAGATGGCAGCCGCAGTCGTCGACAAGTTCGATCAGTGTCTGTTCGATCAACGGCCGTTCGTCGGCGATCAGCCGGGTTTCGACCTGCCAGGGGGTGGCCAGGGCGCCGGCCAGCCATTCCTGCAGGGCCGGAATGCCCTTGTCTTCGTAAACACCGGTCGAGGCACGGTCGCTGATCGAGACCAGGCCGACCCGCAGGCTGTCATTCGTCGCCATCTTCGCTCTCCGTGGCTGCCGGCGTGCCGTCGAGTTCCTTCAGGATCTGGAAAATGGCGCGGAAGCTTTTCGGCGGCTTGTTGAGTTCCTGTTCCTTCAGGGCGTTGCGGCGCAACTGGCGCAGGTGCTGGATGTCGACGCCCGGCCACTGGTTGGCGATTTCGGTCAGCGTCGTTTCGTCTTCCATCAGGCGGACGCGGAAGCGTTCCAGGCGATGGATGCGGGCGACTTCGGCGGCGGATTCGCCGCGCAGTTTGGCCAGGCCGGCGCGGATCGGCTCGTCATCGACGCCGCGCATCAGTTTGCCGATGTATTGCAGTTGCCGACGGCGGGCGCCGTGGGCGGTGATTTTCTGGCAATCGCGGACGGCGGCCAGCAGGTTTTCCGGCAAGTCGATGCGCTTGAGCTGGCTGACCGGGAGCTCGACCAGTTCGGCACCGAGATCGCGCAATTCGTGCATGGCTTCCTTCAGCTTGGTCTTGGAAGGACGCGTGTAATCTTCGGAGAAGTCTTCTTCTTGCATGGCTGGGTCCGGTACGGCAATGGCGGGCTGCTATGATAGCGACTTTTCCCCGAAACGACGCCGCTTCCATGCCCGAAACCGCCGCTTTTTCCCACGCTTTCCCCGTGCTCCAGCAGCTTGCCGAAGATGTCCTGAAACACGCCCGGAACAAGGGGGCGACGGCCTGCGAAGTCGATGTTTCCGAAGGTTTCGGGCAGTCGGTGACGGTGCGTTGCGACGAAGTCGAAACCATCGAATTCAACCGCGACAAGGGCATCGGCATCACCGTCTATGCCGGGCAGCGCAAGGGCTATGCGAGCACCTCGGATTTCTCCGCGCAGGCGCTGCGCGATACGGTCGAGGCGGCGCTGAACATCGCCCGCTTCACCGCCGAGGACGACTGCGCCGGGCTCGCCGACGCGGCACTGATGGCCAAGGAAGGGCCCGACCTCGACCTGTACCATCCGTGGGCGCTGAGCGTCGAGGAATCGATCGAACTGGCCCGCCGCTGCGAGCAGGCGGCGTTCGACGCCAGCCCGCTGGTCGACAATTCCGAAGGGGCGACGATTTCGACCCAGCAGGCGCATTTCGTCTCGGCCAACAGCTTGGGCTTCATGGGCGGTTATCCGACCTCGCGCCACTACATTTCGGCTTCGGTGATCGCCGGCGAGCGCGACCAGATGCAGCGTGACGACTGGTACACCACGCACCGCGATGCCGGTCGCCTGGAAAGCCCGGAGAGCGTCGGCCGCATCGCCGCCGAACGGGCGGTGGCCCGGCT
>DKNF01000221.1 GCA_002470165.1 Betaproteobacteria bacterium UBA7395
GGCACTGAGCGCCGCCCTGCTGCTGCGCTGGCGCGTCGGCCTGCCGGTGCTGGCGTTGCTGGTCGCCGCCGGTTTCGGCCTGCGCCAGATCGAATGGACCGAACCGATCGGCGAACCGGTCAGCGTCGCGCTACTCCAGGGCAATATCCCGCAGGACATGAAATTCAATCCGGACAATTTCGTCCGCACGCTGCTGCGCTACCGCGACATGATCGCGGCGCATCCCGCCCAGCTGACCATCCTGCCGGAAACCGCCCTGCCCGCCTTCCTCGACCGGCTGCCGCCCGAATATCTCGACGAACTGACCGCCCTGGCCCGGCAGCACGGTGGCGACATCGTCGTCGGCACGCTGACCGGCAACCCGGAAACGGGGTATTACAACAGCGCCGTCAGCCTCGGCATTTCGCCGCAGCAGACTTACAGCAAGCAGCATCTGGTGCCTTTCGGGGAATTCATTCCGGCCGGCTTTGCCTGGTTCATGGCCCAGGCCAACATCCCGATGTCGGCGTTTTCCGCCGGCCCAAGCCGGCCGGCACCGCTGACCGTCGCCGGTCAGCCAGTGGCGTTCAACATCTGCTACGAGGATGTGTTTGGCGAGGAAATCATCCGCGCCCTGCCGCAGGCCGGGATTCTCGCCAACCTGTCGAATACCGCCTGGTTCGGCCGCTCGCTGGCGCAACCGCAGCACCTGCAGATCGCCCGCATGCGCTCGGCCGAAACCGGCCGACCGAGCCTGCGCGCGACCAATACCGGGATGACCGCGATCATCGATGCACGCGGCGACGTGGTGTCGGCGCTAGCACCGTTCGAGACAGCGGTTCTCACCGGCGAAGTGCGCGCTCACCAGGGCAGCACGCCCTACATTGCCTGGGGCAATCTGGGCTTCCTGGTACTGCTGCTAGCCGGCGCGTGTCTGGCACAGATCAGGCGCGCTGCATCTGCTGCTGGATCGCCTGCTCCAGGCGCTGGCGCTCGGCCATGACCTTGGCCGAATAGCGACGGTCGGGGTCGTTGATCGCCCCGCCGAACTGCTGCAGACCGGGAATCAGGCCGCCGTTGCGGGCAATCGACTCGCGCAGGATGCGGGCACCGACCTGAACATTGGTCACCGGATCGAAGAACGGCAGCTCGCCGGCGTCCTCCGGCAGCTTGTCGGTATGGAAACGCGGCATCACCTGCATCAGCCCCTGCGCCCCGACCACGCTCTGCGAGAAGGGATTGAAGCTGGACTCGACACCGATCACGGCAATGATCAACAGCGGATCGAGACCGAGTTCACGGGCACTGTCCTGCGCCGTCAGGAAGATCGGCACCAGCACTTCATTGGACACGCGGTAGCGGCGGGCAACGTACTGCAAGGCCTGCTGCATGCTCGGCACCAGACGCTCCTGATTCAGGGCAACCGGCTGCACGGCGGTATCGCCGATCTCGCTCTCGCTGGCGCTGACGCCACCGGGGAACATGGCCTGGAGGCCGTCGAGCAGGCCGGAATGGCCCTTGTAGGTACCGGCCAGACCGAGCACGAAAACCAGCCCGGCCAACATCAAAAACTTGCGGACGACGTGGGATACGGCCGCGACTACCCGCGAAGCTGCGGGAGAAAGGAACTGCGAAGCGAACATGCGCCCTCCTTCACTGTTGCCACCGGCGATCGAACAGCCGGCGAACGGTTACGGGGGGTACGACACCAATCCATTCCTCCGTGGGAGGAAGCAAGGTTTCCAACAGGCCGAGTCTGGCCGAAAGCGAGGAAACACCGGTGTTGCACCGCAACAAGACAGCGCGCATTCTATTGATTTATTTGAATAAGTCAAGAAACCACCGCAACACCACGGAGCATTGCGTTGTATGCGCGCCACAGGCGGCAAGCTGCCGGGACGGCGCAAAAGCCTGTAAAATCTGGTGTTTTCCGTCTTTCCGAGTGCGTCCGATGACGACCAGCAAGAAACCCACGTTTAGTTCCGACGTCACGCCCGCAAACGGGCATGAGTCTTCACTGAAGCTTAGCAAGCCAAGCTTTCAAGAGATCATCCTGCGTCTGCAGCAATACTGGAGCGCCCAGGGTTGCGCCCTGCTCCAGCCGTACGACATGGAAGTCGGCGCCGGCACCAGCCACACCGCCACCTTCCTGCGCGCCATCGGCCCCGAGCCATGGAAGGCTGCCTACGTGCAACCGTCGCGCCGCCCGAAGGACGGCCGCTACGGCGAGAACCCGAACCGCATGCAGCACTACTACCAGTACCAGGTCGTGCTCAAGCCGGCGCCGGACAACATCCTCGAACTCTACCTCGGCTCGCTCGAAGCACTCGGCTTCGACCTCAAGAAGAACGACGTGCGTTTCGTCGAGGACGACTGGGAAAACCCGACGCTCGGCGCCTGGGGCCTGGGCTGGGAAGTCTGGATGAACGGCATGGAAGTCACCCAGTTCACCTACTTCCAGCAGGTCGGCGGCATCGACTGCAAGCCGATCACCGGCGAAATCACCTACGGCATCGAACGCCTGGCGATGTACCTGCAGGGCGTCGAGAACGTCTATGACCTCGTCTGGACCGACGGCCTGACCTACGGCGACGTCTACCACCAGAACGAAGTCGAGCAATCGACCTACAACTTCGAGCATTCCGACGTCGACTTCCTCTTCCACGCCTTCGGCGCGCACGAGAAGCAGGCACAGCACCTGATGGGCGCGCAACTGGCGCTGCCGGCCTACGAACAGGTGCTGAAAGCCGCGCACACCTTCAACCTGCT
>DKNF01000100.1 GCA_002470165.1 Betaproteobacteria bacterium UBA7395
TGTCGAACATGGACATGGTGCTGGCCAAGACCGACCTGGCCATCGCCTCGCGCTACGCCGAACTGGTCGCCGACAGCGAACTGCGCGAGCGCATCTTCAGCCGCATCGTCGGCGAATGGCAGCTGACCCGCCGCCACCTGCTGGCCATCCTCGAACGCGACGATTTCCTCGCCGACAACCCCATGCTCAAGCGCTCGCTGCAACTGCGCGCGCCCTACATGGACCCGCTCAACCACCTCCAGGTCGAGCTCCTCAAGCGCCATCGCGGCGGCGACACCGACGAGCGCGTCGCCCGCGGCATCCACATCACCATCAACGGCATCGCTGCCGGATTGCGCAACAGCGGTTAAAATCGCCAGACCATGCCCAATCCGATCAAACGCACCGTATTCTTCATCTCCGACGGCACCGGCCTGACCGCCGAAGCCCTCGGCCACAGCCTGCTGACCCAGTTCGAGGACGTCGAGTTCAAGCAGGTCCGCATCCCTTTCCTCGACAGCCTGGAAAAAGCCCAGGACGCCATCGCCCGGATCAACGCCCAGGGCGAGGCCGACGGCATGCGTCCCATCGTGTTCACCACCCTGGTCAACCAGGAACTCGGCGAACTGGTGCATCAGGCCGACGCCTTCTGCCTGTCCTACTTCGAAACCTTCCTCGCCCCGCTCGAGGCCGAACTCGGCCGCAAATCCAGCCACACCGTCGGCCGCTCGCACGGGACCGCTGAAAGCTCGGAATACAAGAAGCGGATCGAGGCCATCAACTACACGCTGGCCCACGACGACGGCATCACCGACCGCGACCTCGAAGAATCCGACGTCATCCTGGTTGCCGTTTCGCGTTGCGGCAAGACGCCGACCTCGCTCTACCTGGCCATGCAGTTCGGTCTCAAGGCGGCGAATTTCCCGCTGATCCCGGAAGATTTCGACCGGGGTCGCCTGCCCGGCACGCTGGAAAAGCACCGCAGCAAGCTGTTCGGCCTGACCATCCAGCCCGAACGCCTGCACCAGATCCGCGAGGAACGCCGTGCCGGCAGCAAGTACGCCTCGCTGCCGAACTGCCGCTACGAAATCGCCGAAGCCGAAAAAATGATGCGTCGCGAAGGCATCCGCTGGCTGGATTCATCGACCAAATCGATTGAGGAAATCTCAGCGACCATCCTGCAGGAACTCAATCTGCGCTGATCAGGCGCGGCGGCGGACCATCTCGAACAGGCAGACGGCTGCCGCTGCACCGACATTGAGCGATTCGACCGCACCCGGCATCGGGATGCGCACGCGCAAGCCGGCGGCGGCGATCAGTTCCGGCCGGACCCCCTGCCCTTCGGCACCGAAGACCCAGGCCAGCGGTCCTTGCCAGTGCGCGGAAAACAGCGGTGTCGAGCCATCCAGGCAGGTGACTGCCGTCGTCCCGAGATAGGCGGCCATGAACACCGCCAGGTCGGCTTCCTCGTGAATGTCGAGGATGAAATGCGCGCCCTGCCCGGCCCGCAGCACCTTTGGTGACCAGGCCGAAGCACAACCTGGGGCCAGCAGCACCTGCCGGACGCCGGCAGCTGCGGCAGTGCGCAACAGGCTGCCGAGATTGCCCGGATCCTGAACGCCGTCGAGCAGGACGGCATCCGCGTCCAGATCGACCGCGCCAGACGCACGGGGCAAATCGACAACGGCGAGCAGGCCGCTGGGCGTATCGACGATGCCCAGTTCACGCATCAGGCCATCGGTCAGCACGATACAGTCGCGCTCGCCGACATAGGCTGCGATCTCGCCACCGACGAGTGCCGACTCGGCGACCACCAGTTGTCCGACCGGCGTCCGGTGCGTTTCCCAGGCTTCGACCAGATGCAGGCCGTCGAGCAGCGTCTGCCCAGCCTTGCGCCGCTCGCGACCGGACTCGGCCAGGCGCTTCAATTGCTTGAAGAAGGCGTTGTCGCGGGACTGGATCAATTTCACAGCAGCGACAATTGCCGGGCGACCGGACCGAAGCTCTTGCGATGCACGGGCGAAGCACCATGGGTTTCGAGCGCGGCAAAATGCGCGGCGGTCGGGTAGCCCATGTGCCGGTCGAAGCCGTATTGCGGATAGGTCCGGTGCAATTCCAGCATGCCGCTGTCGCGCACGGTCTTGGCCAGGATCGAAGCGGCAGCAATCGAGGCGATCTTGCCGTCGCCCTTGACCACGGCTTCGGCCGGAATGGCCAGTTTCGGACAGCGGTTGCCATCGACCATTGCCCGCTCGGGGCTGACCTGCAGGCCGGCGACGGCGCGGGTCATGGCAAGCATGGTGGCGTGCAGGATGTTCAGCGTATCGATTTCCTCGACACTGGCTTCAGCCACACACCAGGCCAGCGCCTTTTCCCGGATGTCGAC
The DNA here is from genome assembly GCA_002470165.1 of Betaproteobacteria bacterium UBA7395. Taxonomy (GTDB): domain Bacteria; phylum Pseudomonadota; class Gammaproteobacteria; order Burkholderiales; family Rhodocyclaceae; genus Azonexus. The sequence continues at coordinate 2,366 of DKNF01000100.1, forward strand.
GGCCAGGGCAGCACGCTTCTTTTCCGAGAGCTTCTTGGAGTCGTTGAGGCCGTCGATCGGCCGACTCAGGTCAAGGATCACTGCCGCTGCGACGACCGGGCCGGCCAGCGGCCCCCGCCCGGCCTCGTCGATGCCGCAGACCAGGCCCTCGGGGACGATCAGCGCAGGCATTCGATCACCGCCCTGGCGGCCTTTTCGGCAGTATTCTGGCGCAACTGCAGATGCAGGTCGGTGAACGCCGCTTCGATCGCCGCTGCGTTTTCCTTGTCCTCGTACAGTTTGACCAGCGCCTCGGCGAGATTCTCCGGCGTCGCCTCGTCCTGCAGGATTTCCGGCACCACGAAACGGCCGCAGAGGACGTTGGGCAGGCCCACGTAAGGCAGGTAGGCCATACGCTTCATCAACCAGTACGAGAATTTGGCGATTTTGTAGGTGATCACCATCGGCCGCTTGACCAACGCGGCCTCCAGCGTCGCCGTACCGCTGGCGATCAACGCCACGTCGGCCGCCCCGACGGCATCTTGGGCATGGCCGAAAAGCAGTCGGAACGGGATGTCGGCCGCGTGCTGCCGATAGATCGCGGCCTCGAACTGCAGGCGCGTCTCGCGCGTGGCCAGGGGCACGACAAACACTGCCTCAGGTTGGTAACGCTCGCGGATCAACTTGGCGGTCTGGACGAACAAATCGCCCATGGTTTCAAGTTCGCCGCGGCGACTGCCCGGCAACAGCGCGAAGGTCGGATAATCGCGCGGCAAGGCCAGCTTTTCACGCACTTCCTGACGGCTGGTCTTGAGCGGGATGATGTCAGCCAGCGGATGTCCGACATAGCTGACCGGAATACCGGCCTTCTGATACAGCGGCGGTTCCATCGGAAACAGGGCCAGCACGCGCTTGACGGCCCGCCCGATCTTCTTGATCCGCCCGCCGCGCCAGGCCCAGATCGACGGGCTGACATAATGCACGGTCGGCACGCCGGCCTGCTTCAGCGCGGTCTCGAGGCCGAGGTTGAAATCCGGGGCATCGATACCGATGAAGATGTCCGGGCGCAGGTCAAGCAGGCGCTTCTTCAACTGGCGACGAATGCCGGAAATTTCCCGGTAATGCTTGAGCGCATCCCAGTAGCCCATGACCGACAGCTTGCCCATCGGCCACCAGCAATCCATGCCCTGCGCCTGCATGCGCGGCCCGCCGATGCCGTAGAAAACGGCACCGGGAAGCTGCTGCTTCAGGGCGGCGATCAGATGACCGCCCAGCAGGTCGCCGGAGGCTTCGCCCGCCACCAGGGCTATACGAACGGCAGCCGTCATGTCAGCGAATGATGCCCCGCTTGGAAACCGCCAGGAAATCGACGAAGCGCTGGATGTCCGGCTGGGTCTTGGCTTCTTCGGTCAGCTTGGCACGAGCTTCCTCAAGCAGTAGACCGGACTTGTAGATGGTCCGGTAAGCCCGCTTGAGCGCGGTGATGCCATCCGGCGTGAACCCGCGCCGCTTCAGGCCCTCGACATTGATGCCATAGGGTTGGGCGGTATTGCCGGCAGCCATCAGGTAAGGCGGTACATCCTGCAGAATCACGGTGCTGACCGCGGTCATCACATGAGCGCCAATCCGGCAGAACTGATGAACCCCGGTGAAACCACCGAGGATGGCCCAGTCGTCAACGACCACATGGCCGGCCAGCGAAGCATTGTTGGCGAAAGTGCACTTGTTGCCGACCTGGCAGTCATGGGCGATATGCACATAGGCCATGATCCAGTTGTCGTCGCCGATGCGGGTCACACCGGCGTCCTGCACCGTACCGAGGTTGAAGGTACAGAATTCGCGGATGGTGTTGCGGTCACCGATTTCCAGCCGGGTCGGCTCGCCGGCGTATTTCTTGTCCTGCGGCTCTTCACCGAGCGAACAGAACTGGAAGATGCGGTTGTCGCGGCCGATCCGGGTATGCCCGGTAATCACCACGTGCGGGCCGATGACGGTGTTGTCACCGATCTCGACATTTGGCCCGATGATCGAATAGGCACCAATTTCGACATTGGTCCCCAGCTTGGCGCCGGGATCAACGATGGCGGTCGGATGAATCATCTTACAGGTCCCGCTTGGCGCACATCAGCTTGGCCGAGGCGGCCAGCTGACCATCGACCTTGGCTTCGGCCGAGTACTTCCAGATGCCGCGCATCTGACGCTCGATGGTGACGTGCAGGTCAAGACGATCACCCGGCATGACCGGGCGCTTGAAGCGGGCTTCGTCGATGCCGGCGAAATAGAACACGGTATCCGGCGACGGCTTTTCTTCCATGGTCTTGAATGACAGGATGCCGGCCGCCTGGGCCAGGGCTTCCATGATCAGCACGCCGGGCATCACCGGGTGATGGGGAAAGTGACCGATGAAGAAGGGTTCGTTGATGGTGACGTTCTTGTAGGCGTGAATGCGCTCACCCGGAATCACCTCGACGACACGGTCGACCAGCAGAAAGGGGTAGCGATGCGGCAGGTGCTCAAGAATCTCATGAATATCCATTTAATCAGTCCCTTATTTCAATTTCTTTAAGTTTTTTCTCAAGTTCTGAAACACGATCTGCCAACTTCCCCAGGCGACGGATATGCGCAGCATTGTGCACCCAGTCGTCATGGCTATCGAGCGGGAAGACCCCGGTAAACCGCTGCCCCGGTTCGGTGATGCTCTTCATCACCAGCGAACCGGCGGAAATGGTCGTTCCCTCGGCCAGGGAAAGATGTCCGGTGACCATGCCGGCCCCGCCAACCACGCAATGCTCGCCCATGGTCACACTGCCGGCGACACCGACACAACCGGCGAGCACACTGTTCGGCCCGATTCGGCAATTATGGGCAATCTGCACCAGATTATCGATCTTGCAGCCATCGCCGATCAGCGTATCTTCCAGTGCCCCCCGGTCGATGGTGGTGTTGGCACCGATTTCGACGTCGTGACCGATGCGCACAACACCGATCTGGGGAATCTTGACCCAGGATTTGCCCTCCGGGGCAAATCCGAAGCCATCGGCACCGATCACGGCACCGGAATGAACGATCACGCGCTCGCCAAGTTCGCAGCCATGATAGACGGTGACGTTCGGGTAAAGCATGCTGCCGGCACCGATACGCACGCCATCGCCGATCACGCAACCGGCATGGATGACGACATTGTCGCCGAGCTCGACGTCGCGGCCAATGCAAACCTGCGAACCAATGGAAACGCTCTCCGGCACGACGGAATCGACAACAGCGCTCGGATGGACACCGCAGAACCCGGCCTGCGCCGGATTCAACAGACTGGCGACCCGTGCGTAATAGGCATAAGGATTGGCGGTAACGATGCACGCACCGGCGTATCCCGCCGCATCGGCTGGCGACAGCAGCACCGCAGCCGCCCGGGTCGTCTGCAACTGGCCGCGGTACTTGCGATTGGCGAGAAAGGCGATCTCGCCCTCGCCCGCCGCTGCCAACGTCGACACCTGGAAAATGCGAATATCGCCGTCCCCAAGCACATCGCCGCCCAGCTGGGCGGCGATCTCGGCAAGCGTGAAGGAAATGACCTTCGCGGATTGCTGCATCACTTACCGTCGGACAGCGCCTTGATGACGCGCTCGGTGATGTCCAGGCGCGGACTAACCCAGACCACGTCCTGCAGGATCAGGTCGAACTTGTCCGATTCCGCGATCTGCTTGATGGCACGGTTGGCCTTCTCGATCACCGCCGCATTTTCCTCGTTCTGGCGCAGGTTCAGGTCTTCGCGGAACTCACGCTGACGGCGCTGGAATTCACGCGACAGGTCGCCAAATTCCTTTTCCTTGGAACGACGCTCGGACTCGGCCATCGTCACGGCATTTTTTTCCAGGCTTTCCTGCAGGCCCTGCAATTGCTTGGCCATGCGCTGAAGTTCCTGATCGCGACGGGAAAACTCGGTTTCCAGCTTTTTCGCGGCACGCTGTGCCGCCGGTGCATCGCGGAAAATGCGCTGCGTATCGACATAACCAACCTTCAGTTCGGCCGCACTGACCGCCGTCAGACTCATAGCGGACATCAAGGAGGCGAGAAGGAGAGTTTTTGCTTTCAACATGAGACTCCTGAATTAAAAAGTAGTACCCAACTGGAACTGGAACACTTCCGAATCGTCCGTGCTCTTCTTGTTCAACGGTGTACCGAGGCTGAACTTCAATGGGCCGACCGGGGAAATCCAGGAGGCCGTCAGACCGGCAGAATAGCGCAAATCACCAAGTGCGAACTTGTCGCCGGAAGCGTACACCTGACCGGCATCGAAGAACAGGCCGACTCTGGCGCTTTTCTCGAAACCCGGCAAGCCCCACAGCAGTTCCGCATTGCCGACAACCTTCCGGTTGCCGCCGAGTCTATCCTCACCTTCAAGCGTGCCCGGTGTTCCCAGTGTACTCGACTTGTAACCGCGGACAGAGTTCACACCGCCCGCATAGTAATTCTTGAAGAACGGCAGTTTCTTGCCGCCCAAGCCATTCGCGTACCCGATGTCACCATTGAGCATCAGCGTGAATCGCTTGGACAGCGGAATGAAATGCTGCAACTGGTAGTTGGCGCGATAGTAGGTCAGGTCGCCGCCCGGTAGCCCAATTTCGACAGCAGCACGCTGATAGGTACCGGATGTCGGGAAGAAGAAACTGTTCTTGCTATCGCTGATCCACGCCAGAGTTACCGGGAACGACACATTGGTCTTGCCGAACTCATTCACGTAGCGCTTGTAGTAGGTGGGGCTTTCGTTGAAAACATCAATAGTCGTCGAATCAGCTGCAATCCCGAACGAAAAAGATTGATGCTCGTTGATCGGGAAACCGAAACGAATGCCGGCACCGGTCGATTGCGACTTGTAGTAGGCGATATCCGTAGACTTCGTATCAACAGTACGATGATAGATATCAAAGCCCTGACTCACACCGTCCGTCGTGAAGTACGGATTGGTATAGGAAAAAGCGTAGGTACGGCTGGATTTTGCCGAATTGACCTCGATCGAGACGTTATTGCCGCTACCCAGGAAATTGTTCTGGGAAATGGAGCCCGAAAGGATCAGCTTGTCGGTACTCGACGTACCCACACCCAGCATCAGGTTACCGGTTGCCTTTTCCGTGACATTCACGTTGACATCGACTTGATCGGAGGTCCCCTGGACAGGCGGCGTTTCAATAGCCACGTCAGAGAAGAAGCCGAGCCGATCGACACGCTCCTTGGATGCCTGAACCTTGGCAGCGTCGAACCAGCCGCTTTCCATCTGGCGAATCTCGCGCCGCACTACTTCATCTCGGGTCTTGGTATTCCCCGACACATTGACGCGACGAACATAGACCCGCTTGCCCGGATCGACAAAAATCGTGAAATCGACCAAACGCTTTTCGCGGTTGATTTCCGGTGCCGCATTGACGTTGGCGAAGGCGTAGCCTTCGGTGCCCAGGCGGTCGCTGATCGCCTTGGTGGATTCGTTCAGCTTTTCCCGCGAAAACACATCACCGGCCCGCACCTGAATCAGTTTGCGGAACTCCGCTTCCGGCAGCGAGAGGTCACCGGCCAGCTTGACGGAAGCGACCCGATAGCGATCCCCCTCGGTCACGTTCAGCGTGATGAACACATCCTGCTTGTCCGGCGAGATCGATACCTGCGTGGAATCGACATTGAACTCCAGATAGCCACGATCCAGGTAGAAAGACTTCAGCTTTTCCAGATCAGCCGAAAGCTTTTGTCGCGAATACTGATCGTTCTTCGAATACCAGGTCAGCCATCCCGGCGTGGTCAACTCGAACAGGCTGAGCAAATCCTTTTCCTTGAACGCCTTGGCACCGACGATGTTGATCTGGCGGATCTTGGCGGCATCGCCTTCGACGATGTTGAAGTTGATGCCGACACGATTGCGTTCAAGCGGCGTTACCGTCGTTGTAATCTGCGCGGCATACTTGCCACGCGAAAGATACTGACGCTTGAGTTCCTGCTCGGCCTTGTCGAGCAGCGAGCGGTCGAAGATGCGGCCGGTGGCGATGCCCACTTCGCGCAGCGCCTTGACGATGGCGTCCTTCTCGAATTCCTTCATGCCGACGAAATTCAGCGAAGAAATGGCCGGGCGCTCCTGCAGCACGACCACCATGACATCCTTTTCGACCTCAATGCGCACATCGCGGAAGAAACCGGTGGCGAAAAGCGCCTTGATGGCCTGCGCGGCCTTGTCGTCGCTCAGAGTATCGCCAACCTTGACCGGCAGATAGCTGAATACGGTACCTGCCTCGGTACGCTGGATGCCCTCAACCCGGATGTCCTTGACGACGAACGGTTCGAAAGCCATGGCGGGCAAGGCAAAAAGTCCGGCAATCAGGGCTGACAACAGGTTTTTTTTCATCGTTAGCCGCCAAAGAGGCGAGTCAGGTCATTAAAAAATGCGAAAGCCATCAAGGAGAACAAAATGGCCAGACCCAACTGCTGTCCAATGGCCATTGCCCGCTCGGAGAGGGGCTTCCGCCTGACGACTTCGATCATATGATACATCAAATGCCCACCGTCCAGCACCGGGATGGGAAGCAGGTTCAGGACCCCCAGGCTGATGCTGACCAGGGCCATGAACTTGACATAATAATCGAGACCGAGCTTCGCCGACTGCCCGGCGTAATCAGCGATGGTCACCGGCCCCGAAAGATTTTTCCAGGAAACCTCACCGATCAGCATCTTGCCCAGCATGCGCAGGCTGAACAGCGACTGCTCGCCGGTTTCGACCACGGCCTTGACCGCCGCCTCGGCAACGCCGTAACTGACAAAGGTACGCAGTTCGCGCCGACTTTCCGCCGACTCGGCCACACCGATGCCGATGCGCCCGATGCGCTGCCCGCCATCGGCAACCATTTCCGGTGTTACCTCAAGCGCAAAAACCCTGCCCTGGCGTTCGACTTGCAGAACCAGTCGCTGCCCGGCCGCCTCGCGGACAATCATCACCAGTTCGTGCCAGTTGCCGATGGGCTGCTCATTGATCTGCAAGACCCGGTCGCCGGCCTGCAACCCTGCCTGCGCCGCCGCGCCGCCGCGGCTGACCGAGCCGATGACCGCCGGAATATCCGGGCGATAGAGGCGCAAGCCGAGACGGGACAGCGGATCGCCTTCCCAGCCCTCCTCGCCGACCGCAGCCAGGTAGAGATGGCGAACGGCAATCTCGCCGCGCTCGTTGATCACTTCCAATTCGACGCGCTCGCTGCCGGCGGCCTTCTGCAAAATTTGCCAGCGCAGGTCGTTCCAGGTTGCCACCGGTTGACCGTCGATGCGCCGGACTTCCTCGCCGTTTTCGATTCGGGCCATGGCGGCAGGCGTATCGGCAGGCGGCTGACCGAGCACGGGCAGCAATTCCTGACTGCCGTGCATGAAAATACCCCAGTACAACAGGATGGCGAGCAGGAAATTGGCCAGGGGGCCAGCGGCAACGATGAAGCTGCGCTTGCCCACGGTCTGCCGGTTGAAGGCACGATGCTGTTCCTCGGGCGCCACCGCCTCCTCGCGCTCGTCGAGCATGCGCACATAACCGCCCAGCGGGAAGGCACTGACCACCCACTCAGTCCCATCGCGGCCGAAACGACGCTGCCACAGGACCTTGCCGAAACCGACGGAAAAACGCAGGACCTTGACGCCACACCAGCGTGCCGCGAGGTAATGCCCAAGTTCATGAAAGACGATCAGAACCCCGAGCACCAAAGCGAACGCCGCGAGATAGAACGGCAGGTCGCTCATCCCAGGCGCCCCTCGGCAATCATGGTGGCGGCGATCCGGCGTGCCTGGGTGTCGGCACCGAGCACGTCGTCCAGGCTGCCTTCCGGTCCGGCCGGTAGCGCCGTCAGCACGGCTTCGTTGAGCCGGGCGATGTCGAGGAAAGACAATTTTCCGTCGAGGAAAGCCGCCACCGCGACTTCGTTGGCCGCATTGAGGATGGCCGGCGCCGTACCGCCTTCGCGCAGGACATCGTAGGCCAGCTGCAGACAGCGGAAACGCTCGAAATCGGGGGCAAAGAAATCCAGCCGGGCGATGCGGAACAGGTCGAGCGGCTCAACCCCGGCAGCAATCCGCTCCGGCCAGGCCATGGCGTAAGCGATCGGCGTACGCATGTCCGGCTTGCCCAACTGGGCGAGCACCGAACCATCGACATACTGGACCGCCGAATGGATCACGCTCTGCGGATGCACGACCACCTGGATCATGTCCGGCGCGGCGTCGAACAACCAGCGTGCTTCGATGACCTCCAGGCCCTTGTTCATCATGGTCGCCGAATCGACCGAAATCTTGCGCCCCATCACCCAGTTCGGGTGAGCGCAGGCCTGTTCGGGCGTCACCTGCCCGAGTTCGGACAGGGGAGTATTGCGGAACGGACCGCCGGAGGCGGTCAGCAGGATTTTCTCGACCCCGCAGGCATTCAGGCCGCGCGAGAAGTCGCCGGGCAAGGCCTGGAAAATCGCGTTGTGTTCGCTATCGACCGGCAGCAGGGTCGCGCCATGGCTGCGCACCGCGTGCATGAACAGTTCGCCGGCCATGACCAGCACTTCCTTGTTCGCCAGCATCACCCGCTTGCCGGCCTGCGCGGCGGCCAGCGTCGGCGCCAGACCG
>DKNF01000230.1 GCA_002470165.1 Betaproteobacteria bacterium UBA7395
AACGCCCAGCGCCTGCGCGGCCTGCAGCGGCCAGTAGGGATTGCGCAGGATTTCGCGGCCGACCAGCACCAGGTCGGCCTCGCCGTTGGCGACAATGGCCTCGGCCTGTTCCGCGCCGGTAATCAGGCCGACGGCCGCCACCGGCAAACCGGCCTCCTGCCGGATACGCGTGGCGAATGGGACCTGAAAGCCCGGCCCGGCAGGAATTTTTGCACTCGGAATCAGGCCGCCGGACGAGACATCGACCAGATCGACGCCGTCTTCCTTGAGCAGGCGGCACAGCGCCACCGTCTGCTCGGCATCCCAGCCGCCCTCGACCCAGTCGGTCGCCGACAGGCGGATCAGCAGCGGCAGTTCCTGCGGCCAGACGGCGCGTACGGCAGCCACCACCTCGCGCGTCAAGCGCACGCGATTGGCGAAGCTGCCGCCGTATTCGTCGGTGCGCCGGTTGCTCAGCGGCGACAGGAACTGGTGCAGCAGATAACCATGCGCGGCATGGATTTCGATCATCCGGAAACCGGCCGTCAACGCCCGCCCGGCCGCCGCGGCAAACGCCGCGACCACGGCGGCGATACCGGCTGCATCGAGCGCCTGCGGTTCGGCATAGCCCTCGAAAGCGATGGCCGACGGCGCCACCGCCGTCCAGCCGCCCGCTTCGGCGCTCAAGGTACGCTGCGCTTCCCAGCCCAGGCCAACGCTGGCCTTGCGCCCGGCATGCGCCAACTGGATCGCCGGCACCGCGCCCTGGCGCTCGATCAGGCGGGCAATGCGGGCCAGCGGTTCGATCTGGGCCTCGTTCCACAAGCCCAGGTCGCCCGGGCTGATCCGCCCTTCCGGCAGCACCGCGCTGGCCTCGACGATGACCAGCCCGGCGCCGCCGACGGCGCGGCTGCCGTAATGCTGCACATGCCAGTCGCCGGCCAGGCCGTCGGTGGCGGAATACTGGCACATCGGCGGAATACCGATGCGGTTGGCCAGGGTCAGGCTACGCAGCGTCAGCGGGGAAAACAAGGCGGGCATCAGGGTCTCCGGCAAAGCGACAGGCAAAAGCCCGTAGCCTACCGCATTGCCCGCCGGTTTGCCGCTCAGGTGCCGATCACCCCGCCGTCGTCCTTGGTGATGACGATAGTCGACGAACGCGGATAGCGCCCCTGGTTCGGCCAGGTGCCGCGCAATTTGCCGGCGGCAAACTCGTCGGCCGAGGTCGTCGCCCCCGGGTGCTGGACATTGACGAACATGGTGCGGCCGTCCGGCGTCGTCACCACGCCGGTGATCTCCTGCCCCAGCGGACCGACCAGGAAGCGACGCAGTTCCTTGCTGTTCGGGTCGGCGCACAACATCTGGTTGTTGCCGAACTGCGCGTAATCGCCCTTGTTCATCGCGCTTTCGCTGATGTCCGTCTGTATCCACAAGCGGCCGTCGCGGTCGAACCACAGGCCATCCGGGCTGTTGTGGATCTGCTCGGCGGTGAGCGGCTTGCCGGCCAGTTCCGAATCGCCGGCCGGGCCGGACAACAGGAAGATGTCCCACTTGAAGTGCGTCGCCGTCGGCGAATTGCCCGCCTCCGTCCAGCGGATGATGTGGCCCCAACGGCTTTTCGCGCGCGGGTTGGCCTTGTTCGTCTCGCTGCGGCCGCTGTTGTTGGTCAGCGTGAAATAGACCTGCCCGGTTTTCGGGTCGATGGCGCCCCACTCCGGACGATCCATCCGCGTTGCCCCGACGCGGTCAGCCGCCAGACGGGTATTGACCAGCACCTCGGCCTGGCTGGCGAACAGCTCGCGGGTCAGCGCGCCCTGGCCGACGACCAGCGGCAGCCAATCGCCCGTGCCATCGTCGTTGAAACGGGCCACGTACAAGGTACCGTCGTCGAGCAAGGCGCCGTTGGCCAGGCCCTTGGCCCGCTCGAACACGCCGCGCGAAACATACTTGTAGATGTACTCGTTGGTCGCGTCGTCACCGGAATAGCACACCACCGGCTGCCCCTCGACGCCCTTGTGGAAAATCACGCCCTCGTGGGCAAAGCGTCCCAGCGCGGTACGCTTGACCGGCGTGCTGGCCGGGTTGAAGGGATCGAACTCGACCATCCAGCCGAAGCCGTTGGCCTCGTTGCGATAATCCTGATTCGCCGCCGCCCCCGTTGCCGTGATGTCGAAACGGACAAACTCGTCGGCACCGCTGTCGGCCAACTCCCAGCCATAACGCGAAGCCGCCGGCTTGCTGTCGCGGCTGCGCACGCCATAACGCGACTGCTCGCGCGGACGCTCGCCCGCCGGCACGCGGTTGATGAAATAACCGGCCCAGTTTTCCTCGGCCATCATGTAGGTATTCCACGGCGTCACGCCATGCGCGCAATTGTTCAAGGTACCGCGAACCCGCGTGCCATCCGGGCTGTAACGCGTCCGGACAAAATCGCTACCGCGCACCGGCCCGGCAATCTCCATCGGCGTCAGCCCGGTGATGCGACGGTTGCGCGCATCCGCCACCATCTCCCAGCGACCGTTCTCGCCCCGGCGAATACGCACCACCGAGACCCCGTGGCCATGCAATTCCTTCAGGCATTCATCCGCCACCCGCTTGCCATCGACCAGCACCGGCACGGCATTGCGATCCAGCTTCTGGCCCACCGCGCTGGCGTGCATGAAACGCGGCTCGACATACTCGTGATTCATCACCAGCAAACCATCGTCAGAACTGCCGTTGAACGGATCGCGCCCCTCGATGGGAAAGAAATGCATGCCGTCATGATGGCTGCCCATCTGGCTCGCCTGATCCGCGCCGCTGTTCTTCAGCGGATCGAAAGCCGGCATGCTGCCGGTGATCGGCGTCCCCCACAGCAACAACGGCTGCGCGCGATACCCCGGCGGCACCAGCACGGTATCGGCATCGCTGATCGCCACCGCCGAAAAACCAAGCAGCCGACCACCCACGCCCCCCGCCGAATTCGTCGCACACGCCGTCAGCCCCGCCCCAGCAAACAGCGAAGCCACCGACGCCGCCAAGCCCCCCTTGAGCACCTGCCGCCGCCCCAGATTGACCGCCAGCACATCGCTGAAATGCCGGTTGCCGCTGTGATTGGACAAAGGCTCATCGCCATCGCCGTTGTCGATGATCAGGTTCGGAGGAAGACTGGACATGGGATCGCTCCTGTTCGGGGATAGTTAGGACAGGTGGATCGTAGGTGGGTTATGCGACAGTGCTGTGACAGGGTAGCTGGAAACGGCGAACAGACCTGCGGCCTATCGATTAGCAGCGAAAACTCCCGCCAATTCAGGACAACTCAGATGCCGGAATGAAGAAGGCCCGGCAGGTTTCCCTGCCGGGCCGGATTCGGTCGTCACCCGAAGGTGACACCTTATTGTAGCAACGGCTCTCACCCCGGAAAGCTACATGGCGTTATTCTACGCACTCTGAATAAAGAACTGCAAATCATGAGCGCGACATACACCATTGGTCTGGACATTGGCATCGCATCGGTCGGCTGGTGCGTTCTTGGCGAAACCCACATCATTGACTTGGGCGTGCGCGCCTTCGACAAGGCCGAAACCGCCAAGGAAGGGGAATCGCTGAACCTCGCCCGACGCAGCGCGCGCCTCATGCGGCGGCGCTTGTTCCGCCGGGCATGGCGGTTAAAGAAACTGGCCCGCCTACTGAAAAGCGAAGGTCTGATCGCCGACGCCAAGGCATTCCAGCCTGAGCATGCCTTCACCCACCCGCTCTGGCAATTGCGCGTCGACGGCCTCGACCGCCGTCTGAACGACGAAGAATGGGCACGCGTCATCTACCATCTCTGCAAACACCGGGGCTTTCACTGGATCAGCCGCGCCGAAGCAAAGCAAGCCGAGGGCGACAACAAGAGCGAAGGCGGCAAGGTCAAACAGGGGCTCGCTGGTACCGCCAAGCTGATGGCGGAAAAAGGCTATCGCAGCGCGGCCGAAATGGTGCTGGGCGAATTCCCGGAGGCGCAACGCAACAAACAGGGCGAATACACCAAAGCCCTGGCGCGGGAACTGCTCGCCAAGGAACTGGCGCTGCTCTTCAAAAAACAACGAGAATTCGGTAATCCGCATGCATCAATTTCCCTGCAAACCGACATCCTCGGTAACGGCGACAAGAGGACCGGATTGTTCTGGCGGCAGAACCCTGCCCTCGCCGGTGCCGACCTGCTCAAGATGCTCGGCACCTGCACCTTCGAAAAAGGCGAATACCGCGCCCCGAAAGCCAGTTTCACCGCCGAACGCCACGTCTGGCTGACGCGCCTGAACAACCTGCGCATCGTCACCGATGGCGTTACCCGCCAGCTAACCGAACAGGAACGCCAGCTCTGTCTGCCCTTGCCTTACCAACAAGCCGGCGACCTGACCTACAGGCAACTCGGCACGGCGCTGTCCAGAGCCGGTCTGCTGGAAGCCGGTAGCTTCAAATTCATTGGCCTCGCCTACCCCACTGAAACGCAAAAGGCTGAAGGCAAGGCCAAAGATCCGGAATCCGCCACGCTGGTCAAAATCCCCGCCTGGCAGGAACTGCGCCAAACGCTGACCAAGGCCGGCCTCGACGACGAATGGAAAAAACTCTCGGGCGATGCGCTCTGCGGCCAACCGGAAATCTTCGATCAAATTGCCAGGGTGCTCAGTGTTTACAAGGACGATAATGAAGTCCGTACCGAACTTGGCAAGCTATCGCTCCCCAACCGCGAAGCGCTAATCGACGCTCTGCTCAACATCCGTTTTGAAAAGTTCCACGCCCTGTCGCTGAAAGCCCTACGCGCCATCGTTCCACACATGGAAAAGGGGCTACGCTACGACGAGGCTTGCGTTGAGGCCGGCTATCACCACAGCCAGCTATTCAGCTCCACAGATGGCAAAGAACTCTACCTTCCACCGTTCTACGAACAATCTCGCGGCCACAAGCGCGGCGAAGAAGGCAAGATGTTCTTTAGCAAGCGACTTGATGAAGAGATTACAGGTGGCATCCCTCGCAATCCCGTCGTCCTGCGTTCGCTGAATCAGGCGCGCAAGGTGGTGAATGCCATCATCCGCAAACAAAAAGGCTCTCCGGTTGCGGTTCATATCGAAATGGCTCGCGATCTATCCAGACCGTTGAAAGGACACTGGAACTCTCAAGGAAAATACATTGAAGGCCGGCAAGACATTCAGCGAGAGCAACTGGAATATCAAAAGAGGAATGACGACAACTGGCAAGAATTCAAGAAGCACGCGGCCAATTGCGGCCTTCACGAGCCAGCCGATAGAGAACGGCACGGTCGCGAATTTACAAAGTGGTCTTTGTATAGGGAACAATTCGGCAAATGCGCGTATTCCCTGGAAGCATTGGACCTGAATCGGCTGCTTGAAGCTGGTTATGTAGAAATCGACCACGCCCTGCCCTACTCGCGCAGCTTCGATGACAGCAAGAACAACAAGGTGCTTGTCCTGACCCGCGAAAACCGAGACAAGGGCAACCGCACGCCTTACGAATACTTGGGAGGTGCCGATAACAGCGAACGCTGGCAACGCTATGTCGCCTTTGTCGAGGCGAACAAGGCGTATCGGCTGGCCAAGCGCACCCGCCTGCTTCGAAAGGATTTTGGCGAGAAGGAAGCAGAAGAGTTCAAGGCGCGTAATCTCAATGACACCCGCTACATCTGCAGGTTTTTCAAGAACTATGTCGAGCGTTACTTGAAACTGGCAGACGGGCGCCACGACAAGCAATGCGTTGTCCTAAGCGGCCAACTGACCGGCTTCCTGCGCGCCCGCTGGGGACTACTCAAAATTCGCTCCGACAGCGACCGCCACCACGCCCTCGACGCTGCCGTCGTTGCGGCATGCAGTCGCAGCATGGTGCAGCGCTTGTCCAACTACTCGCGTACTCGCGAGTTGGAACATGTACGGGATGGCTTCGCGAATATCCAAACCGGCGATATCGTCAATCCGGCCATGCACCGGCAACTGCACGAACACTTCCCCGATCCTTGGCCGCACTTCCGCAACGAGCTCAAAGCCCGGTTAGAAATTGATTCGCCGGAACAGTTGTGAATCGCCCCGGGAATTGA
>DKNF01000073.1 GCA_002470165.1 Betaproteobacteria bacterium UBA7395
GGTATCCGCCACCGCCCGCACCGCCGAGGCCAGCACCTTCACCCGCGACGGCTTCGTGCCGGTGTCGGCGCCGCGCGCCCTGCGCGACGACGAGTTGCCCGGTCTGGTCAATGATTACCGACTGGCGGCGCGCAACGCCATTGCCGCCGGCTTTGACGGCGTCGAGATCCACGCCGCCAACACCTACCTGCTCGAACAGTTCCTGCGCGACAGCGTCAATGACCGCAGCGGCCCCTACGGTGGCAGCATCGAAAACCGCGCCCGCCTGTTGTTCGAGGTGGTCGAGGCCATCGTCGGCGAGATCGGCGCCGGCCGCACCGGCATCCGCCTGAGCCCGCTGACCACCTTCACCGCGCCGCTCGACAGCAACCCGCAGGCGCTCTACGGCTACGTCGTCGACAAGCTGGCCGGATACGGTCTGGCCTTCCTGCACATCATCGAGGGCGAAACCGGCGGCACGCGCACGCCGGCCGCCAGCTTCGACTACGCCGCCGCCCGCCGTGCTTTCAAGGGGCCGTGGCTGGTGAACAACGGCTACGACAAGGCGCTGGCCGAACAGGTGATCGCCGACGGCGGCGCCGACGTGGTCGCCTTCGGCCGCGGCTTCATCGCCAACCCGGACCTCGTCCGCCGCCTGCGCGAAGGCGCGCCGTGGAACGAGCTGCGCGCCGACAAGCTGTACGGTGGCGGGGCCGAGGGTTACACCGACTATCCGGCACTGGCGTAAGCGACTAACCGGCCGGGGGGTGCGGCGTCGTACCGGCCTGCACCTCCGCCTCGGCCGGCGGCGAACTGGCCGGTACATAAGGCAGGCGGATGGTGAACAGCGAGCCTTTGCCGGGCGTACTGGTCAGTTCGAGGCGGCCGTGCATCAGTTGCACCAGATGATGGCTGATCACCAGCCCCAGGCCGGTGCCGCCAAAACGCCGGCTGATCGATGAATCGGCCTGCGCGAAAGGCTGGAACAGCCTGGCCTGCTCGGCTTCGCTGATCCCGATGCCGGTGTCGGCCACCGAAAAAACCAGCATCCCGTCGGCCGTCCCCGCCCGCAATCTGACCGAACCGGCATCGGTGAACTTCACCGCGTTTGTCAGCAGATTCAACAACACCTGTTCGATGCGCAGGGCATCGCCCACGCAACGCCGGGGCAGATCGGGCTGGCGTTCGAGCTCCAGGGACAGGCCCTTGCCTTCGGCCTGGGCCCGGGTCAGCAACAGGACGTGGGCCAGCATGTCGTCCAGCGAGAATTCGTGGGCTTCGATATGCAGCTTGCCGGCCTCGATCTTGGAAAAGTCGAGAATGTCGTCGATCACCCGCTGCAGCAGTTTCCCCGAATCGATGATGCGGGCGAAGGCCTGCTGTACCTCGGCCTGCTCGAAGCGACGCAGGCCGACCTGGGCCAGGCCGAGCATTCCGTTCAGGGGATTGCGGATTTCATGGCTCATGTTGGCCAGAAACTCGCTCTTGATCTCGGCCGTACGCTCGGCATCGCGCCTTGCCTTGTCCAGTTCGACTGTACGCTGGGCGACCATTTCCTCGAGTCGGTCGCGATGGCGGGCCAGTTCCTGCTCGCTGGCCTTCAGCGAGGCAACCTTGCGGGCGACTTCGCGGCGCAGCCAGAAATTGCCGGCGATGAACAGCAACAGCAGGGCAAGCAGTCCGCCCCCCACCGACCAGACCGTGGACGACAGACCGGCGACCGATTCCCCGCGCCCCCATTTGAGCAGGATCTTCTTGTAGCTGGCGTCGTCGCCATTGCGATTGTTGCGCAGCCAGCGGTCGATGGCCTGCAGCACCGTAGCGTCGCTGCCCTTGGGTGCGGCGAAATACAGGCGCGCCGGGTTGAACAGGATGGTGGTATCGCGCAAGCCAAGCCGGTCCATGTGCCGGTCGCCAAAGTGCTGGTTGGCCGCCACGACATCGGCCTCGCCGCGCGCGGTCATGGCGAAGGCCTCATCGAGCGACGGCGCCGTCAGCAAGGTCGCCTGCAGTCCGGATGCCTGCAGCAGTTCGGCCAGGAAACGCTGCTGGACCGAGCCTTCGAGTACGGCGATACGCTTGCCGTCGAGGTCCATGTAACTGAGCACATGGACCGCCGGCCGCCGGTAAAGCTGGGACCAGCTCAACAGCGCGGGGATCGTGTGGAAGTCGTAGAGTTTTTCCCGGGGTTCGGTATATGCCACGTCGGGCATCAGGTCCAGTTCGCCGCCGGCCAGCAGTTGCAGGCAATCCAGCCAGTCGCAGCGAATGTAGCGCAGTTCCCAGCCCTCCGTGCGAGCCACCTCTTCGAGCAGGTCGACGAAGATGCCTTGCGGTCGGCCGCTGGCGTCGACGAAAACCTTGGGATTGTTCTGGTAAATGCCGACGCGCAACTCCCGCGGATCGGCAATGGCAGGGCTGCACGCAAACAGACAAGCGAGGATCAGGGCGGCAAGTCGCACGGCTTCGATCAGGGGTTGATCATGCCGTCAATATACATCCAGATGCCGTTTTCCTTGATGAATCTGCTCAACTCGTGCAGACGATATCCGCGACCGGCGACGCGGTAACGGGCGACGAATTCGACCGTCGCATGTGTTTCGTCCTGCTGCCGGTGAGCACGCACTTCCAAGCCGAGCCATTTGCTGTCGTCGGCAGCGAGATCAAGCTCGCTCGGACGGGTCGAGGCGTGCCAGGTGGCGCGCAGGTAATCTTCGAGCTTGAGCACGTAGGCGGCGTAGCGCGAGCGCATCAGCACTTCGGCGGTTGGCGCGGTTTTTTCGCCGGCATGCAGCGGCCCGCAGCAGGCGGCATACGACTTGCCGCTGCCGCAGGGACAGGCTTCGTTGGGTTTCAGGCTTCCCACGGCGGGGTACCGGCCGCCGCCGGTGCCGACGCGGGCGCTTCGGCTTCGGTCTGCTCGCCGCCCAGGGCTTCGATCAGTTGCGGCAGGAAGCGCACCAGCTCGCCGGTCATCAATGCGAAATCGGCGTCGAACTGCTCGTCGGCGCGTTCGGCGCTTTTCTCGGCTTCCTCCTTGAGCAGATCGAGGAAGGCCAGGCGCTTGATCTCCAGCTTTTCGGTGAGGACAAAACTGATTCGGTCGTCCCAGGTCAAGGCCAGGCGCGTCGGCAGTTTGCCGGCAGCAAGGTGAGCCTTCACTTCGTCGCCTTCCAGCGGATGGCGGACATAACGCACCGCCGCCTTTTCCTCGGCCACCGATTTCAGTTCGCAATCGCGATCGATGGTGAAACCGGCCGGCGCGTCGCCGCCGGCCAACCAGTCGGCCATCGCCGATTGCGGCGAAAGTTGCGTGTGCAGCGGCTTCAACGGGAATTCGTCGAGGCAGTGGCGCAGGTGTTCGATGACTTCCTCGGCCTTGGCCGGGCTGCCGGCGTCGACGACGAACCAGCCGTTGGTCGGGTCGATCCAGACGAAGCTGCTACGTTTCTTGGTGAAAGCACGCGGCATCAGTTCCTCGACGACGCGCTCCTTGATTTCCTTCATCTGCTTGCGGCCGGGCGGGTAGCCCTGCTGGTCGGCGATCTGCTCGGCGCGTTCCTGCGCCGTTTCATTGACCACCGACGATGGCAGCAGGCGCTGCTCGACGGCCAGCGCGATCAGCCACTGGCGGTTGTTGCTGTAGATCAGCGCGCCATCTTTACGCGGCGACACCCAGCCACGCGACATCGGCTGGTTGGACGGACAGCGGGTGAATTCACCGCGCGCCAGTTGCTCGTCGAGCTTGGCCAGGTCGACCGCCCACGGCGTCGGCAGGCGGTAGATCTGCAGGTTCTTGAACCACATGTCAGCGTTTCCTGAATACGAGATCCCAGACACCGTGGCCCAGACGCAGGCCGCGGTTCTCGAATTTGGTCAGCGGCCGGTAATCCGGACGCGGGGCGAAGCCGGCCAGACCGGCGGCAGTATCGGCTTCCAGCGCGGTCGCCAGCGCTTCGGGCGACGGGTTGGCGACGCTGTTGTCCAGGCTGGGCTCGCGGCCGAGCACATCGAGCATCTGCAGCGCGTAGTTTTCCCAGTCGGTGGCGCAGTGGATGTAGCCGCCCGGCTTCAGGCGCGAGGCGAGCAGCGCGACGAAGGGCGGCTGGATCAACCGGCGCTTCTTGTGCCGCGTCTTGTGCCAGGGATCGGGGAAGAAGATGTGGATGCCGTCGAGCGAACCTTCAGCGAGCATGTCGCGCACTACTTCGACCGCGTCGTGATTGCCGATGCGCAGGTTGCTCAGGTTCTTCTCGGCGATCAGCTTGCACAGCGCGCCGACGCCGGGCACATGGACTTCCAGCCCGAAGTAGTCGTTCTCCGGGTGGGCCTCGGCGATGCGCGCCGTGGTTTCGCCCATGCCGCAGCCGATTTCGAGGATCTTCGGCGCGACGCGGCCGAACACCGCCGTCAGGTCGATGTTTTCCGGCTGGTAGGCAATGCCGATCTTGGGCAGCATCGTCTCGTAGTAGCGCTGCTGCGCTTCCGACATGCGGCCGGCGCGACGGACGAAGCTCTTGATGTGGCCGTGGCGGCCGGCGGTGTATTCGCCTTCGTCGCCTTCGGCGGCGGGGTGGATCAGCAGGTCGTCGCTCATGAACCGATCAGTCCGGTGGTCGGCGACGAGGGGTCGGCCGAGTAGTATTTGCGGGCCATGCGGCCGGCCAGGAAAGCCTCGCGGCCGGCTTCGATGCCCTTCTTCATGGCGCTGGCCATCAGCACCGGATCCTTGGCGTGGGCAATGGCGGTATTCATCAGCACGCCGTCGCAGCCGAGTTCCATGGCGATGGTCGCGTCCGAGGCGGTGCCGACGCCAGCGTCGACGATGATCGGCACCTTGGCGTTGTCGATGATCAGGCGCAGGTTCCACGGATTGACGATGCCCATGCCCGAACCGATCAGCGAGGCCAGCGGCATCACCGCAACGCAGCCGATCTCTTCGAGCATCTTGCACTGGATCGGGTCGTCGGCGCAGTAGACCATCACTTGGAAGCCGTCCTTGACCAGGGTTTCCGCAGCCTTGAGCGTTTCCGGCATGTTCGGGAAGAGGTTGGTCGGGTCGCCGAGGACTTCGAGCTTGCACAGCGGGTGGCCGTCGAGCAGCTCACGCGCCAGGCGCAGGGTGCGCACGGCATCGTCGGCGGTATAGCAGCCGGCGGTGTTGGGCAGGATGGTGAATTGCGACGGCGGCACGGCGTCGAGCAGGCTCGGCTGGCTGGCGTCCTGGCCGATGTTTACGCGGCGCACGGCGACGGTGACGATCTCGGCGCCGGAGGCGTCGATGGCGGCGCGGGTCTCGGCAAAGTCCTTGTACTTGCCGGTACCGACCAGCAAACGCGAACGATACGCCTTGCCGGCGATGGTCAGTTGATGCATGGAATACTCCCTTTCAGCCGCCGCCGACGGCGACGACGATTTCGAGTTGATCGCCCGACACCAGCGGCGTTGCCGCGTGCTGGCTCTTGGGGACGATTTCGCCGTTTCTCTCGACGGCGATGCGCTTGCCCGCGTAACCCAGTTGCTCGATCAGGCCGGCAACGGTCAGCGGGTCGGGAAATTGGCGGCTTTCGCCATTGATCTTGAGTTCGGGCATCGCGCTATTTTAGCAAGCCGCGCGGCTTGCGCGGGGCGGCGACGAAAAGGCGGTCATATAGCCAGTTCGGCAGCAGGCGCAGCAGCTTGGCGACGATGCCCATCGGCCAGGGAATCACGGTATACGACACGCCGCGTTCGATGGCCGCCGCGAAGCGCCGGGCCGCTTCCGGTGCCGGCAGCAGGAAGGGCATCTGGTAGGGATTGACCGCCGTCATCGGCGTCTCGATGTAGCCCGGCGCAATGGTCACGACCTTGATGCCCTGCGGGCGCATTTCCAGGCGCAGGCTCTCGAGGTAGGCAATCGCCGCCGCCTTCGACGCCGAATAGGCTTCCGCCCCCGGCAGACCGCGAATGCCGGCGACCGAGGCGATCCCGCACAGCCGCCGCTGCCCACCGGCCGCCTTCATCGCCGGAATGAACGGCGCAAAGGTCGCAGCCATGCCGAAGACGTTGATGTCCATGACCCGGCGGAAAACCGCCAGGTCTTCCTCGCACTCGGTCAGCGTGCCGGCCGACACGCCGGCGTTGGCGATGACGATGTCGGGCGCGCCGAAACGGGCGATGAAATCGGTCGCAGCATCGTGCAGCGCCGCCGCATCGGTAACATCGAGCGGATAACAGGCATGTCCGCCACCGAGACGCTCATTCAGCGCCGCCAGAAAATCCGGGCGGCGCGCGGCGAGGCCGAGCTGGGCGCCGTTTTCCGCGTAGTAAACGGCAAGCGCCTCGCCGATACCCGACGAGGCGCCCGTGATGAAGACTTTCAAGGTCAATTACTTCTTGCCGGCTTTCTCGCTGCGCACCCGGGCAATCAGCTTGTCAGCCACGGCCAGTTGCTGCTCGAACTGCAGGGTCGCGATCAGGAACTTGCCATCGACGGCCAGCGCCGGCACGCCTTCGATCTTGAAAGCGGCAGCCATCTGGTCGCCGCGACGCACCTTGCTCTGGACACCGAAGGAACCGAAGGCATCGGTGAATTTCTTGCGATCGACACCGCGCGCAGCCACCCATCCGGCGGCGGTCTTTTCGTCGAACAGGTTGGTACGTTCCTGGTGAATGGCCTTGAACACATCGGCTTCCAGACGCTTGAGGTCGCCGGTGATCTCGAGTGCGTAGTACAGCTTGGCGGCGTTACCCCAGGCGGCACGGCCAAAGCTGACCGGCACTTTCTTGAGCACCACGTCGGCCGGCAGACCGGCAGCCCACAGATTGAGCAGCGGGTTGAAGTCGGCGCAGTGCGGGCAGCCGTAGCTGAAGAATTCGACGACTTCGATCTTGGCGGCATCGTCGGTGGGCTGCACCGGATTGATCATGACGAAATCGCGACCCGCGGTCTGCGCGGCCAGCGGGCCGGCAACACCGAGGGTGGCGCCCATGGCGATGGCGGAAGTGACGAAACGTCGACGGCTGAATTCCATACCTGACTCCTTTATTTGGACAATTGGGCTTCGATGCCGGATTTGGCAAGATCGGCGCGCACTTTGTTCAATTCATCGAGCTTGAAATAGGGACCGATGCGGACGCGGTAAAGCGTCTTGTCCTCGATCATGACCTGCTGCACCGACGACTGGATGCCCATGAAGGCCAGCTTGGCCTTCTGGTTGTCGGCATCCTGCGCCGTGCTGAAAGAACCGGCCTGCAGGAACAGGGGAACCCGGCTTTCCTTGCCGCCCTCCTTGGCAGCCTCCGGCTTGGCGGTTTCGGGAACGGCCGGCGCCGGTGCAACCTTGTCGGGCTCGGCATCGGCCTTGCCCTGAAGGATGTCGTAGAACTGGAAACGCTTCTCCGGCACCGGGTCACCGGGCTTGCCGGGCAGCGCCAGCG
>DKNF01000176.1 GCA_002470165.1 Betaproteobacteria bacterium UBA7395
CGGCACCGGCTATTCCAGCCTGTCCTACCTCAAGCGCTTGCCGATCCGCCGCCTCAAGCTCGACCGCAGTTTCGTCAAGGATGTACCCGGCGATCAGGAAGACGTGGCGATTGCCATGGCCACCCTGTCACTGGCCCGCGACCTGGGCATGGACGTGGTGGCCGAGGGCGTCGAAACCGAGATCCAGCGGCAATTCCTCGCCGAACGCGGCTGCCCGGTGATGCAGGGCTACCTGTTCAGCCGGCCGCTGCCGGCCGACGAACTGCGGCGCTGGATGGACGAACGCGGCGTCTAGAGCCGGAAGGCGCCGGTCATGGCGGCGATCATGTCGGCATGGTCGATGACGCCGGCGCTTTCGCGGATGCTGTGCATGGCCCACATCGGCGCGCCGACATCGACGCTGGGGATGCCCAGGCGGGCGGCGACGATGGGGCCGATGGTGCTGCCGCAGCCGAGATCGGTGCGATGCGCGTATTGCTGGCAGGGGACGCCGGCCTGTTCGCAGATGGCCATGAACAGCGCCGCCGTGTCGGCACCGGTGCTGTAGCGCTGGTTGCAGTTGTGCTTGATCACCGGGCCGGCATTGACCAGCACCCGGTGCCCGGGCTCGTAGGCCGACGGGAAGTTCGGGTTCCAGGCATGGGCCATGTCGGCGCTGATGAAGTAGCTGCGGGCGAGCAGGCGGCGCAGGTCTTCGCCGTCGAGGGCGAAGTTGCCGGCGAGCCGCTGCAACACGTCTCCGACCAGGCTGCCACCAGCGCCGGCGGCGCTTTCCGAGCCGACTTCCTCGTGGTCGAAGAGGGCGACCAGACAGGTCTGGCCGGGCTTGTCCACCGCCAGCAGTGCGCTCAAGGCAGCGTGGCAGGAGGCCAGGTTGTCGAGCTGGCTGTTGGCGATGAATTCGCTGTCGGCACCCCAGAAGCTACCTTTCTGCGTGTCGCAGGCGGCCAGTTCCCAGGTCATCAGGTTTTCCGGGGCGACACCCAGCGCGTCGGCCAGCGGCCGGCGGAACTGCGTGTCGGCCGTTTGCGCGTCGTCGCCGACGCCCAGCAGCAAGGGCAGTTCGGTCTGCTTGTTGAACTTCAACCCGCCCTCGTTGACCTCGCGGTTCATGTGGATGGCCAGGTTGGGCAGGCGCAGCAGCGGCTTGTCGATATGGACCAGCCGGCTTTCGATGCCGACATCGTTACGCACCATGACCCGGCCGGCCAGGCCGAGGTCGCGGTCGGCAAAGGTGGCCAGGATCGGTCCGCCATAGACCTCGACACCGAGCCGGACCAGACCGCCGGCATTTTCCGCCGGGCGCGGCTTCAGGCGCAGTCCGGGGGAATCGGTATGGGCGCCGATCATGGTCAGGCCGGTCTCGGCCAGCGGCTGGCTGCCGATGGTGAAGGCGATGATCGACGAACCGCCGCGGATGACGAAATAACGGCCGCCGGCTTCCAGTTGCCAGCGATCGAATTCCTCCAGGCGGACGAAGCCGGCGGCCAGCAGGCGTTGCTTGCAGGTGGCGACGGCATGCCAGGGGCTCGGGCTGGCATCGATGAAGTCGAGCAGGTCCTGCGCCTGGGCGCGGGCGGTATCGGTCACTGGACGGGTCATGAGCGGCGTTCCGGAGTTGTGCACGCGTCTACGACGAGGTCGGCGACGCGGCGGTCGTAAAGCATGGCGAGATGGCCGATCGGCGGCAGGTCCACGTTGTGGGCGCCGGGCAGCCGTTGGTGGTCATGGGGATAGACGTAATTGTCGCAGGGATTGCAGTAGGCGATGGTCGGGACCGTCGTCTTTTCCGCCGCCATGTCGCGCAGCCAGAGGGAGTCCGGCTGCATTTCGCGGGCATTCTGGCCGACGCCGAGACGGGCGAGCTCGGTGCCGGTGTTGGGCGTTGCCAGCGTGATCAGTGCGGCGACTCGTTCGTTGCCATGGCGGGCGAGGTAGGAGCGGCAGATCAGTCCGCCCATGCTGTGACCGACCAGGGTCAGTTTCTTGGCGCCGGTCTGGCGGCAGACAGCCTCGATGCGTTCGTTGAGCAGGGGCACCATGCGGCCCATGCTGATGAAGGGCGGGAACAGGCTGACCGTGGCTACCGTGCAGCCGGCATTTTCCAGGCGCCGGCGCAGGCGGTACCAGACGCCGCGGCTGCAGCCGTAACCATGGACCAGCAGGACCACCCGACCCATCGGCGCCAGCCGGTCGGCCGGCATCCACAGGCGTTCGAAAGGCAGGACCAGCAGGAAGGTACGGATGAAGGCGAGATACTCGCCGACCATGATGCGCAGTCCCGGTTTCTGTCCGGGTGCCTGATGGCGGCGGGCCAGCAGCCAGAGACCGGCATTCTGCAGCGCGCGGGCGAACAGCAGGGTCAGTATGGCGGCCAGTCCGGCGGCCGGTGCCGGCAGACCGCCCGGTCCCAGCGCCAGGTGGTAGTAGATGGCCAGTTCGGCAATCAGCCAGAGCAGCAGTGAGACGGGCAGCATGAGATCAGCCGGTGGCTTCGGCGGCGGCTTTGGGCAGCCACAGGCAGTTGCCCTTGGATTCCTTGTCGATGGCAGCCAGCACCGCGTCGTGTGCCGCCACTTCGTCGTCGCTGGCGCGTCGCACGACCAGCGGCTTGCGCTGACGGACCT
>DKNF01000192.1 GCA_002470165.1 Betaproteobacteria bacterium UBA7395
CGCGTGCTCTGCGGCGGCGCCCGCCACGAGCGCGGCGGCAACTTCTTCCAGCCGACCGTGCTGGCCGACGTCAGCCGCGACATGCTGGTTGCCCGCGAGGAAACCTTCGGCCCGCTGGCCCCGCTGTTCCGCTTCGAGACCGAGGAAGAAGCCGTGGCCATGGCCAACGATACCGAATTCGGTCTGGCCGCCTATTTCTTCACCCGCGACATCGGTCGCAGCTGGCGCGTCGGCGAGGCGCTCGAATACGGCATGGTCGGCGTCAACACCGGAATGATCTCGAACGAGGTCGCGCCCTTCGGCGGCATCAAGCAGTCGGGCATTGGCCGCGAAGGCTCGCGTTACGGGATCGAGGAATACCTTGAGGTGAAATACCTCTGCTTCGACGTGCGCTGAACGGCGGCCGGGATCGCCCGATCCCGGCTCAGCCGAGTTTCTTCAGCAGTTCTTCCTTCTTGGCATCGAACTCGGCCTGACTCAGCACGCCCTTGCCGACCAGGGCGTGCAACTTTTCCAGCGTCGCCACGATCTCGTCGGCGCCCGCGGCAGCGGCCGATGCCGTTGCACCGCCGACGCTCTGACCGATCATCTGGCCGAAACCGAAACCCGCCCCCAGCGCCGCCAGACCACCTTCGTTGCGGGCAGCGTCGGGAATGCTGCTGGCCACCTGGTATTGGGTGTAGCGCTGCAGGTCGCCGAGCATGCCCATGCTGATGCGCTGATCCAGCGTTTTCTGCAGCTCGTCGGGCAGGGAAAAGTTCTGCACGACCAGGGACTCGAGCTCCAGCCCGAGTTCGGCAAACATCGGCGCAGCCCGCTCGCGCATCGCCTTGGCGAGTGCATCCTGATTGGCTGCCAGATCGAGGAAGGGAATTCCCGATTCGGCAAACAGAGTGGTCAGCCCGGCGACCAGGGTGTTGCGTAACTGTCCTTCGAGATCGTCGCGGCCGTAATGCTCGCGCGTGCCCGACACCTTCTGGTGGAAACGCAGCGGATCGCTCAGCCGGTAGGCGTAGATGCCATAGGCGCGCAGGCGTACGGCGCCGAACTCGGCGTCGCGGATGACGATGGGTGTGGCCGTGCCCCAGGTCCGGTCGAGCTGCAGGCGGGTCGAGAAGAAATAGACATCGCTCTTGAACGGCGAGGCGAACAGCTTGTCCCAGTGGCGCAGGTTGGTCAGCAGCGGCAGGGTGGCCGTGCTCAGGCGATGGCGGCCGGGGCCAAAGACATCGGCCACCTGCCCCTCGTCGACGAACAGCGCGAGTTGCGACTCGCGCACCGTCAGGCTGGCGCCGTTCTGGATTTCGTTGTCGCGCATCGGGTAGCGCCAGGCCAGCGTACCGTCGTCGCTCTCGGTCCATTCGAGGACATCGATGAACTGCTTCTTGATGAATCCGGTCAATGACATCCCTTTTCCCCCTGCATCCGGTACCAGTCGATGAATTCGGTCAGCGGCATCGCCTGTCCGTAAAGATAGCCCTGTGCAACGTTGCAGCCAAGGGCCAGCAACTGACGGCGCTGATTTTCATCCTCGACGCCTTCGGCCAGCGGCACCATGCCGAGGTCACGGGCCAGATCGACGATGGTGCGGACCACCCGCAGGCTGTCGGCTGAATTGAGCATGGCTTCGATGAAGGACTGGTCGATCTTGATCTCGTTCATCGGCAGGCTGACCAGATAGCTCAAGGACGAATAGCCGGTACCGAAGTCGTCGAGCGCCAGGCGGCAACCGAGCGCCCGGATGCGGTTCATGATCGCCAGCCCCTTCTCGCGCTCGAGCAGCAAGGCCGACTCGGTCAATTCGAAGGTGAAACGCCGCCCCGGCAGTTTCCAGGTCTCCAGGCATTGCGCCAGCAATTCCGGCAAGTCCTCATCGCCCATGTCGCCGACCGTCAGGTTGACCGACAAGCTGATGTCGAGCCCGGCCGCTTCCAGTTCGCTGGCGATGCGCATGGCCGACCGCAGCAGCCAGTCGGTATACAAGGTCCGCCAGCCGTTTTCCTCGATCATCCGGATCGCCACCGGCGGCGCCACCCAGGCGCCGTCGCTGCCGCGCCAGCGCAGCAGCACTTCGGCGCCGGTACACCGGCCGCTCTGCAAATCGACCTGGGGCTGGAGGTAGAGGGTCAGCGCGTCCTGCTGCAAGGCCTGGCGCAGCGCATCGACCTGGCGGTAGCGCAACTGCCAGTCCTCACCGAGGCTGGTCTCGAACCAGGCGAACGATTGCTGCCGGCTGCCAGCCGCCCAGCGGGCCAGGCGGGCGGCATGCAGCGCCCCTTCGGGGTCCAGCGCATGCTCGGGGAGCATGGCGGCACCGATGGTCGCACGCACCATGATGCTGGCACCGCTGAACAGGCTGACCGGCTCGGTGAACATCTGCCCGATATGGGCTGCCGCCAGGGCCGGCTGGGACAAGCTATGGACATCCGGCAGCACGACCAGCCATTCGCCCTCGCGCCCGGCAAACACCTTGTCTTCGACCCGCAGGCGGTCGGCGATCCGCGCCGCCAGCATCGATGGCAAGCGCTGCAGATCGTTGGCCGCCAGATAATTGAAGGAATCGCGGTTGACCACCGAAATCGACAGCAGGCCGACCTGGCGACCCTCGTTGAGCAGTTCGCGCAGGCAGCGCAGCGCGGCCAGTTCGCCCGGGATGCCGGCGGCGTCCATGCGCGCCTCCTCGCCCAGTTCGATGGCGCAACTGACGGCGGCAATGACCGCCCGGCGCAGGCAGGCAAACAGGGCCAGCACGACGCGACCGACACTGTCGCGCTCACCGATCAGTTCCTCCTCGCAACGTGCGACGAAGGCAAAGAAGAGGTGCAGGATTTCCACCAGCGAATAGCCCCGCCCCTGCAAGCCGTGCCAGTCGCGAACCCAGGCCTGCTGCCATAGCGGATCGGCCAGCGAACCCGGCAGGTTTTCGCTTAGTTCGAGAAAGGCGAGCAGGACGGCATCGTCGGCCACCGCCGGCCGCATTTCCCGGACCGCCATGCGCCAGATATCGGCCAGCCCGGACAACGACACCAGATCCTCGGCGCTCAGTCCGAACGCCTGGAAATCGATATAACCCGCATCCTTATCCGAGATAGTAGTCATGGGCAGACAAACCATAAGCATCATTGGGCAGGGCGCGGACGATACGCACCGAAGCGCGCTCCGGATCGCGGAGGTCGACGACCTGGTAGCTGCGCACCGGCACCTTGTCGGCATCCAGCATCAGCAGGATGCGCGGGCGTGAGCGCTGGACGCGATTCTGCTGGATGACCACGCCGACATCGCCGCTATTGAGTTCGACCAGCGTGCCGACCGGATACAGGCCGACGCACTGGACGAACTGCTCCATCAGCACCGGGTTGAACTGCCGATCGCGCAGCTTGAACAGTTCCTCCAGCGCCTGCTGATGGCCGATGGCATCCCGGTAGGGCTTGTTGCGCAGCATCGCGCAGAAGGAATCGACCAGGCCGGCAATCTCGGCCGCCAGGCCGATCTTCTCCAGCGCCAGACCTTGCGGATAACCGCTGCCGTCCCAGCGCTCGTGGTGACGCGAAACGATCTGCAGCACGTCGGCCGGCAGATTGACCTGCTGCATCAGGATTTCCAGCGAACTGGCCACATGCGACTGGATCAGGTGGCGTTCTTCGTCATTGAGCGCATCGGTCTTGGCCAGCAGTTCCGGCGGCACCTGGGTCTTGCCCACATCCTGCAGCAGACCGGCGATCCCCAGCTCCAGCAGACGCTGGCCGCGCCAGCCGATATGGCCGCCGAGCAACAGGGCATGAACCGTGACGTCCATGGCGTGATCGAAACTGTAGTCATCCAGACTTTTCAGGCGCAGCAGCCACATCACCGCATCCGGGTTGCGCTGCAGGCTGCCGGCGACATCGCGCACGCCTTCCCGCACATTGGCGAAATCGAAGTGCTTTTCGGCCGTCACATGCTGGAAGGTCTTCTGCAGGGACTGCAGCAGGGCATCGTAGCGCGGCTCGATATAGTTCAATTCGCGGCTCAGCGACTGGACATGGGCATCGCCTTCCTGGCCGTGCAGGAAGTCCAGAAAGCGACGGCGCCGCTGTTGCCGTTCGACTTCCTGGGCAGAGAACAAGGGGCGACGACGCGCAACATGCTGATCTTCGTCTGCCGGTCGCGGTATCAGCGGCGCCGACTTCAGCGGGCGGTCCAGGCGCGATTTCGGTGCGGCATAGTGCTCATTCAGCGAGCGTGTGCGGTCGATCTGGACGAAGCGGCATTTCTGCCGAAACAGATCAACCTGATCCGGCGACGAAATGATGAAGCCCTGCAGGGCAAACGGAAAATCCGTCCACGGGCAATCCGGTTCGACGATGAACATGCCGATCTTGAGTTCGGCAACCGGAATGATTTCCATGGGCGGTCAGCTCTCGGGACGAGTTTCCTCGGCCAGAACTTTCAGGCCGAGCAGGGGAAGATTGTCCGCCTGCTGAACCGGCATGACAAGATGCTTAATCAGCAATCCCGCGTTGCCACCGGAAATCAGGCAAACCCGCTCTGTTCCGGGCAAGCGCGCCCAGGCACGCTCGATGGCGCCGACCTGCGCCTCGATTGCCCCACTGACAATGGCATCATCGGTCGATTGCGGCCAGTCCTGCCGCTGCCCGGTGGCAAACGGCAGTGCCGCCGTATTCCTGGCCAGCGCCGACAACATCAAATGCTGTCCGGGCAGGATCAGGCCGCCGAGAAAATGCCCCGAGGCGTCGAGGCTGTCAACGGTGGTGGCGGTGCCGGCCATGACCACCAGCAAGGCTCCCGGATGGAGCGACCGGGCACCGATCAGCGCACACCAGCGGTCGACGCCCAACTGGCCGGGATTCCGGTAACCGTTGCGCACCCCGCCGGCCGCCGCCGTCGAGGTGACCACCGTCAACTTTGTCGACCAGGTCCCCAGCGCCTGGCGGATCGCCTGTTCGGCCTCCGTCCCGGCGACGTTGGCCAGCATGACGCGCGCCGGCATCGGCCAGTCCGCCGTCAGACGCGCCAGGCCGGCACAATCGGCATGGTCGAGCGCGCCCTCATCCAGCCAGCGGCCATCGCCCCAGAGGCCGAATTTGATGCGGCTGTTGCCGCTGTCGAGACACAGAATCATGCGGCACGCAGGCTGAGGTCGCCGGCCAGGATGCGCGACAGGCCGGCAGCGGTCTCGAGCAGCAGCGCGCCGTCGTCGTCGACCCCGCG
>DKNF01000014.1 GCA_002470165.1 Betaproteobacteria bacterium UBA7395
AATTCGGCCAGCGTTGCCGGCGCCATGGCATGCGGCCAGCCGTCGCGCTGGACGAAGGAGGTGGTGCCGGCGACCAGCAGCAGCTTGCCGACCTTGTCCGGATGGCGGGCGGCGACGGCCAGCGCGAGTTGTGCGCCGATCGACCAGCCGGCCAGCGTCGCGCCTGCCGGCAGTCGGCTGGCGATGTTGGCAACGGCGGCATCGAAATCAGCGATCAGCGGTGTTTCACGGTAGCCGGGCAGGTCGATGAATTGTCCGGCCAGTGTCTCGACGGCGGTATTCAGCGGGCCGCGCCCGAGCGCCCAGCCGGGCAGGAAGAAGAGAGATGCGTTCATGCAAGTTCCTTGAGGGCGGCAACCAGTCGGTCGATGTCGTCCGCGGTATGGGCCGCTGATACGGAAATGCGCAGGCGGGCCGTGCCGCGCGGTACGGTGGGTGGGCGGATGGCCGGTACCCACAGGCCGCGCGCCCACAGCGCCTGAGCCAGCTCGAGGGCAGCCTGGTTGTCGCCGACGATCAGCGGCTGGATGGCTGTCATCGAGGCCGGCAGGGTCCAGGGTAGATCGCGCGCACCGTCGCGCAGGCGGGCGATGTTGGCGTTCAATTGCTGGCGCAGTGCGTTGCCGTTTTCGATCCGCCGCAGGCTGGCGAGCAGCGCGCAGGCGATGGCCGGCGGGGTGGCGGTGGTGAAGATGTAGCTGCGCCCCTTGTTCAGCAGGTAGTCGATGGCGCGCGTCGAACCGGCGACGAAAGCGCCGCCGACGCCGGCGGCCTTGCCCAGCGTACCCATCAGCAGGATGCGCGGGGTGGCGGGCAGGTAGAAATGGGCCAGGCTGCCGCGACCCTTGGCGCCGAGGACGCCGAAACCGTGCGCGTCGTCGATCACCAGCCAGGCGTCGAAGCGCTCGGCCAGCGCGAACAGGCCGGGCAGCGGCGCCAGGTCGCCGTCCATGCTGAACACGGCGTCGGTGACGACGACTTTGCGCCGCGCGTTGCTGGCTGCCAGCAGGCGTTCGAGCGCCGACAGGTCGTTGTGCGGGTAGCGGTGGACGTCGGCGCCGTTGGCCTTGGCCAGTTGCATGGCGTCGATCAGCGAGGCGTGGTTGAGCTTGTCGGCGAAGACCGCGTCGCCGCGACCAGCCACGGTCGGTGTGACCGCCAGGTTGGCCAGGTAGCCGGTGGAAAAGGTCAGCGCGGCCGGGAAACCGGTGAATTCGGCAATCGCGGCTTCGAGTTCGGCATGCGGCTGCAGATGCCCGGCGACCAGATGCGAGGCGCCGCTGCCAGCGCCCCAGGTCAGTGCGCCGTCGGCGAGGGTGCGGGCCAGTCCGGCATCACCGGCCAGGCCGAGATAGTCGTTGCTGGCAAAGTTCAGCAGTTCACGCCCATCGACCGTGGCAATGCGTCCGCAAGGCGAATCCAGGGTCCGCCGCTGCCGGCGCAGACCGGCTGCAGCGAGTTCCTGCAATTCTGCGTCGAGGCTGCCCTCGAGCAGGGAGGATGAGGTTTCAGGCATGTGGCCGACCAGGAAAATCCGTCAGGATGTCAGGCCCGGCTTGCAACCGGGCAAAGGAGACGGATTTTAACGGAAGCCGGCCCGGCCGGTGTGATCTAGGCTGGCTGCAAAGGCAGCAGGTTGCGCTGGGAAACGATGAAGCGCTTGCGGATGCCGCCGGCGATTTCGCCTTCGACTTCCCACATCGCCAGACCCTTGACGATGGCCACCTGTTCGATGGCGATGACGACTGCACCGATCTTGGTGCACAGATAACGGGTACCACGTTGAATCGTTGCCTTGACTTTCATGGGCGTCTCCTCTTGTCACGTAGTGGAGTGCCTATCCTAACCAAGCATCGCTTCGATTGCACCCTGAAAACCGGACATAACGTTTCGGTTTTTCCGAAGGCGCTGTTGCCGTGGCGGTCTCAGGGCGTCGGCTGGAAATGCGTCCAGGCGAACAGCAAAATGCCGGCCGCGATCAGCCAGCCGAGGGTGGCCAGGAGCAGCGTTGGCCACAGCGTCAGCCGGGTGCTCAGCCAGAACACCGCGAGCAGGTAGATGGCGTAGGGAATCAGCGACCACAGGCCGAACAGCGCCGTCGTGCGCAGGTCGGCCATGCCGCGTTCCTGGGCGACGATGGCGTGGGCGATCAGGGCGAAGGTCGGAAACAGCGGCACCAGGCCGGCGATGTAGAAGCTTTTCGAGCGCGACAGCAGGGCGATGATCAACACCGCCAGTGCGCCGAGCAGGGATTTGAGGAATAGACCGATCATCGCAGTGCGCGCTCCAGTGCGCCGTCGATGGCGCGGCCAAGTTGGGCGATCTCGTCGTCGCCGACGATGTAGGGCGGCATCAGGTAAACCGTATTGCCGATCGGTCGCAGCAGCGCGCCATGGTCGAGCGCGGTGCGGTAGAAGCGGCGCGAGAAACTGGGGTCGTCGCTGACGACGTCGAAGGCGGCGATCATGCCGCGCTGACGCAGGTGTTTGACTTGGGCATGGCCGGCCAGCGGCGCCAGCATGGCGCCGATTTTCCGCGACCGGTCGCGATTGGCGGCGAGCACGTCGTCCTCGGCGAAGATGTCGAGCGTTGCCAGCGCCGCCCGGCAGGCGAGTGGGTTGCCGGTGTAGGAATGCGAGTGCAGGAAGGCACGGGCGACCGAGTCGTCGAGGAAGGCGGCGTAGAGGGTGTCGCTGCTGAGGACCACCGAGAGCGGCAGGTAGCCGCCGGAAATGCCCTTGGACAGACACATCAGGTCGGGGCGGATGTCCGCTTGCTCATGGGCGAAGAAAGTACCGGTGCGGCCACAGCCGACGGCAATCTCGTCGCAGATCAGGTGCACTTCGTGCTGGTCACATAGCTGGCGGGCCAGGCGCAGGTATTCCGGGTCGTACATCGCCATGCCGGCGGCGCCCTGGACCAGCGGTTCGACGATCAGCGCGGCGGTGCGTTCGCCGTGCTTTTCCAGCCAGTCGGCCAGGCCGGCAGCAGCGCGGCG
>DKNF01000136.1:0-10067 GCA_002470165.1 Betaproteobacteria bacterium UBA7395
AAGGCCAAGCCCTTTGCCGAGAAGGACATCGCCGAACTGAAGGCCTTCGCCAAGGACGAACTCGGCCTGACCGACTTCCAGCCCTGGGACGCCGCCTACGCCTCCGAAAAACTGATGCAGGCGCGCTACGCCTTCTCCGAGCAGGAAGTGAAGCAGTACTTCACCGAACCCAAGGTGATCGCCGGCCTGTTCAAGGTCATCGAAAGCCTGTTCACCGTCAAGGTCAAGGAAGACCAGGCGCCGGTGTGGCACGAGGACGTGCGCTTCTACCGCATCGAGACGCCGGCCGGCGACCTGGTCGGCCAGTTCTACCTGGACCTCTACGCCCGCGAGACCAAGCGCGGCGGCGCCTGGATGGACGAGGCGCGCTCGCGCAAGCGGGCGGGCGGCGGCATCCAGAAGCCGATCGCCTACCTCAACTGCAACTTCGCCCGCCCGGTCGGCGGCAAACCGGCGACCTTCACCCACGACGAGGTGATCACCCTGTTCCACGAAACCGGCCACGGCCTGCACCATCTGCTGGCGCGCGGCGAGGAGTTGGGCGTCTCCGGCATCCACGGCGTCGAGTGGGACGCGGTCGAACTGCCGTCGCAGTTCATGGAGAACTACTGCTGGGAATGGGACGTGCTGCAGGGGATGACCGCCCACGTGGACAGCGGCGAGCCGCTGCCGCGCGCGCTCTACGACAAGATGCTGGCGGCGAAGAACTTCCAGAGCGGGATGATGACCGTGCGCCAGCTCGAATTCTCGATCTTCGACATGCGCCTGCACTACGAATTCAACCCTGCCGGCGAGAAGACGGTGATGGATGTGCTCGACGAAGTCCGCCGCGAAGTCGCCGTGCTGATTCCGCCCGAGTGGCACCGTTTCCCCAACAGCTTCTCGCACATCTTCGGTGGCGGCTACGCGGCCGGCTACTACAGCTACAAGTGGGCGGAAGTGCTGTCGGCCGACTGCTACGCGGCCTTCGAGGAAGCTGGCGACCCGTTCGACCCGGTCGTCGGCAAGCGCTTCCTCGAGGAAATCCTGTCGCGCGGCGGCGAACGCCCGGCGCTGGAGAATTTCAAGGCTTTCCGCGGCCGCGAGCCCAGCCCCGACGCACTGTTGCGCCATAGCGGTATGATTGCCGCCTAAGTTCGCTCAGGGAGAAAACCATGCAACGACTGCTCGTCCTCTGCCTGGCGCTGTGTTGCGGTCTGGCACAGGCCCAAACCTACCGGTGGACCGATGCCAACGGCCGCACCGTCGTCTCCGACACGCCGCCGCCCGGCCAGGCACGCAATGTCGCCAAGGCCGGCGGCAAGGCCCAGCCCGACGACGGCCTGCCATTCGCCACCCGCCTGGCCGCCGAAAAGCACCCGGTGCTGCTGTACACCGCCGCCGAGTGCGTGGCGGAATGCCAGCAGGCGCGCGAACTGCTCAAGACCCGCAACATTCCCTACAGCGAAAAGATGGTGAAGACGCCGGAAGAATTCGACGAGCTGAAGCGGCTGATCGGCGATGTCTTCGTACCGACGATGAAGGTCGGCCGCGAATTCCATCGCGGTTTTTCGCGTACCGCCTACGACAACCTGCTCGACCTCGCTGGGTACCCAAAAGCCGCAGGAGGCAAGCCTTGAAGATCGCTGCCTGGAACGTCAATTCGCTGAAGGTCCGTCTGCCGCATCTGCTCGACTGGCTGGCCGAAGCCACGCCCGACGTCGTCTGCCTGCAGGAGCTGAAGCTCGAGGACCACAACTTCCCGCGCGCCGAAATCGAGGCCGCCGGCTACCACGTCGCCTTCTCCGGGCAGAAGACCTACAACGGCGTCGCCCTGCTGGCACGCTCGCCGATCGCCGATGTCGTCTGCGGCAATCCGCTGTTTCCGGATGAGCAGAAACGCCTGATCTCCGGCACCGTCGATGGCATTCGCGTCGTCTGCGCCTACATGCCCAACGGCCAGGAAGTCGGCTGCGACAAATACGAATACAAGTTGCGCTGGCTCGATGCGCTGGCCGAATGGCTGGACGGTGAACTGCGGCAGTACCCGCAACTGGCGCTGTGCGGCGATTACAACATCGCCCCCGACGACCGCGATGTACACGACCCCAAGCGCTGGCAGGACTGCATCCTGGTCTCCGCGCCGGAACGCGCCGCCTTCCGCCGCCTGCTGGCACTCGGCCTGTCCGACAGCTTCCGCCTGTTCGAGCAGCCGGAAAAGACCTTCTCGTGGTGGGATTACCGCATGCTCGGCTTCCAGAAGAACCTCGGCCTGCGCATCGATCACATCCTGCTCTCCGGCCCGCTCGCCGAGCGGTGCACCGCAGCCGGCGTCGACCGCGGCCCGCGCAAGCGCGAACGACCGTCCGACCATGCCCCGGTGTGGGCAACGCTGAGCTGAAACGATGCCGATCCTGCTTGATCGCGAGCAATTGCTGACGCTCTACCCGGCACTTGCCGGCCTGCCCGAAGCGCGCATCGCACAACTGCTGCAGGCGCCGACCGCGAATCTGCCAGCCGGCACCACGGTGTTCTCCGAAAACCAGCCCTGCGCGGGGTTTCCACTACTGCTGGCAGGCAGCATCAAGGTCGTCAAGCAGGCCGCCAGCGGCCGCGAACTGATGCTCTACCGGGTCGTCCCCGGCGGCTCGTGCATCATTTCCTCATCCTGCCTGCTCGGCCGCAGCGACTATAACGCCCGCGGCATCGCCGAAACACCGTTGTCGCTGCTGCTTCTGCCGGTCGGCGAATTCGCCCGGCTGCTGGTCGACCACACGCCCTTCCGCGATTTCGTCTTCCACCTGTTCGCCGAACGCATCGGCGAACTGATGCAACTGGTCGAGGAGGTCGCCTTCGCTCGTCTCGACCAGCGCCTGGCCAAGCTGATCCTGGCCCGCCAGAGCGACACCCTGAACGTCACCCACCAGCAACTGGCGGACGAACTGGGCAGCGTGCGCGAGATCGTCAGCCGCCTGCTCAAGGGCTTCGCCGCCCAGGGACTGGTAGCGCTCGGTCGCGAGCACCTGACCGTCGTCGACCGCGACGGCCTGAGCAAACTTGCCGCTGTGTGACCCAAGTTACATACTGAACGGCGCGCTGCGCTTACATTGGCGTCGTCATTCAACCACTGGAGAACACATCATGAAAAGCAATGTTGGCGGCATCGACAAAATCCTGCGCATCGTGGCCGGCATCGCCCTGATCGCCTGGGCACTCACCGGCGGCCCGGTCTGGGCGTGGATCGGCATCGTTCCCCTGGCCACCGGTCTGATGGGCTGGTGCCCGCTGTATCCGCTGATCGGGCTGAATACCTGCCCACTGAAGAAGGACTGAGCTGCCCCGCGCCGACAAAACCCGCTGCGGCGGGTTTTATTTTGTCAGGTAGTTGGCAATGCGCACGTAATCCTCGACCGGCAGGTCTTCCGGGCGCAGCGTCGGGGCGATGTCGAGCGCGGCAAAACCGGCATCGTCGAGGATGCCCTTGAGGTTGTTGCGCAGCATCTTGCGGCGCTGGGCGAAAGCGGCCTGGACCAGCGCCGAGAGACGCTCCGGATCGCGGGCATTGAGCTGTTCCGGCGGCTTGGGAATCAGGCGGACGACCGCCGAATCGACCTTGGGCGGCGGATCGAAGCTGGCCGGCGGCACATCGATCAGCCATTCCAGCCAGAAGCTGTACTGCAGCATCACCGACAGCCGGCCGTAGTCGGCGCAGCCGGGTTCGGCAACCATGCGCTCGACGACTTCCTTCTGCAGCATGAAGTGCATGTCGCGCACCTGCTGGCCGTAGCTGGCAAGGTGGAAGAGCAGCGGCGTCGAAATGTTGTACGGCAGGTTGCCGACCAGGCGCAGGTCGCTGCCGATGCTGGCGAAGTCGAAGGCCAGCGCGTCGCCTTCGTGGATGGTGAGGCGCTCGGGCGAGTGCTGTTTTTTCAGGCGAGCGATCAGGTCGCGGTCGATTTCGACGACGTGCAGACGGTCGACGCGCTCAAGCAGCGGGATGGTGATGGCGCCAAGACCGGGACCGATCTCGACAACGGTGTCGGTGCGCGCCGGATTGATCGCCGAGACGATGGCGCCGATGATGCCCTGGTCGATCAGGAAGTTCTGACCAAACCGCTTGCGGGCGACGTGTCCCTTCATGCTTGCTTCCTCATTGCCATTCTGGCCGCTTCGCTGACCGCGGCAAACAGGCTGCCGGCGTCGGCCTGGCCGGTGCCGGCGAGCGCCAGTGCGGTGCCGTGATCGACCGAGGTGCGGATGATCGGCAGGCCGAGCGTGACGTTGATGCCGTTGCCGAAAGTGGCGTACTTGAGCGCGGTCAGGCCCTGGTCGTGGTACATCGCCAGCACCGCGTCGCCGCCGGCGAGCACCGGCGGGGTGAACATGGTGTCGGCGGGATGCGGGCCGGAGAGTTGCAGGCCTTCGCCGCGCAGCCGGGCCAGCGCCGGTTCGATGACCTCGATTTCCTCGCGCCCGAGATAACCGCCTTCACCGGCGTGCGGATTCAGCCCGGCGACCAGGATGCGCGGTTCGGCGATGCCGTACTTGCCGCGCAGGTCGGCGTCGACGATGCGCAGCGTGCGTTCGAGCAGTTCGCCGGTGATCGCCGCCGGCACGTCCTTGAGCGGCAGGTGTGTGGTCGCCAGCGCAACGCGCAGCGGGCCACGTTCGGTATCGCCGGCGAGCATCATCACCACCAGCGGCGTGCCGGTCTTGTCGGCTAGGTATTCGGTGTGGCCGGTGAAGGCGACGCCGGCGTCGTTGATCACCCCCTTGTGCACCGGCGCCGTCGCCATCGCGGCGAATTCGCCGGACTGGCAGCCGGCCAGCGCGCGGTCGAGCAGCGCCAGCACGTAAGGCCCGTTGGCGGCATCAAGGATGCCGGCTTCGGCCGGCTTGGCGAGCGGCACATGAATGATGTCGAGCGTGCCGGGCGCGGCCGGAACAGCGGGCGAATAATCGCGCAGGACGATGTCGAGGCCGAGCATGGCGGCACGCTGACGCAGCAGCTCGCGGTCGCCAAGGACGACCGGACGCCCTTCGCCGGACCAGCCGGCAAGCTCGAGGCAGAGTTCGGGACCGATACCGGCCGGCTCGCCGCTGGTAACGGCGATCACCGGTGCGGTCATTGCTGCTCCAGGCGGTTTTCGACGTAGGTGCGGTCGCGCAGCTGACGCAGCCAGTCCTGGTAGGCGTCGTCGAGCTTGCGCTCGCGGATCGCCTGGCGGGCAACCGAGCGCTGACGCTCAGCCGAAACGTCGCGCTCGCGGCGTTCGATGACCTGGATCAGGTGCATGCCGAACGGCGACTGAACGACCGGGCTGAGCTCGCCCGGCTTGAGCGCATCCATCGCCCGCTCGAAATCGGGCACGGTATCGCCCGGATTCAGCCAGCCGAGATCCCCGCCCTTGGCCGCGGAACCGTCCTGGGAAAAAAGACGTGCCTGCTCGGCGAAATCCATGCCGTTGACGATGCGTTCGCGCACGGTTTCCAGACGATGCCGGGCTTCGGCTTCGGCCACGACTTCATTGACCCGGATCAGGATATGGCGGGCATTGGTCTGCATGACCGAGGCCGGCGCGTTGCCGCCGCGCTTGTCGAGCAGTTTGACGATGTGGAAGCCGGCCGACGAACGCAGCAAGTCGCTGACGCCGCCGGCCTGCAGACGCGCTGCGGCTTCGGCATAGAGCTGCGGCAAACGGTCCAGTTTCCGCCAGCCGATTTCTCCGCCCTGCAAGGCGTCCGGGGCATCGGAGAAAACGGCCGTCAGTTCGGCAAAATTCTCGCCGGCTCGCGCTCGGGCCAGGGCCTGTTCGCCGCGCTGGCGCAATTTGGCCAGTTGCTCGGGCGTCACCGACTCCGGCGCCCGCAGCAGGATATGCGCCAGTCGGTACTCGTCACCGCCGCCATTGGCCGCCTGGTTGGTCAGGTAGTTGTCGATTTCGCTGTCGGAAACCACAATCCGGCTCTCGACTTCGCGCTCGCGCAGACGCGCCATGATCATCTCGCCGCGGATTTCCTCGCGGAATTCGGCATAGGCAATGCCGTCCTTCTCCAGTGCCGCACGGAACTGGGACAGGCTCATGTTGTTGTTGGCCGCGATCCGGCCGATCGCCTGATCCAGTTGCAGATCGTCGATACGCAGGCCGTTTTCCTTGGCAAAGGCAAACTGTGCCTGATCCATGATCATCCGCTCGAGCATCTGCGCTTCCAGCACGTCCTGAGGCGGTAACGGCGTCCCCTGCTTTTCCAGCTGCTTGAGCGCCACAGCCAAGCGGGCCCGCAGTTCGTTGCGGGTGATCACCCCGTCGCCGACCACAGCCACGATGTGATCTGCCTCGATGGGCTCCTGCGCCTGTAAGGGAAAAACAAGCAGGCAACTCAGGGAAACAAACAGGCTTGCGAGAATTTTTTGCATGGGTATCACTGGTTGGAGATCAGATTGCGGTCATTGGGCAATTCGTTGGTTTTACCATAGCCCGGAATGCTGCGCCGGAGCAAACCCAGGGGATTCGAGCCAATACTGGTGAAATCCTGCAACTCCAGCTGCAGGAAGAAGCTGGTATTGGGCGACCCGGAAGTCGCCGCCAGACGCTGGACGACCCCGCGCACCGCCCAGCAGCCGGCGTTGTATTCCAGACCGCCGATGGTTTCCAGCATCTTGTGGTCGCGCATCGAGTAGTTGTAGCGACCGACCGCGTACCATTGCGGCGCCAACGGCCACTGGCCGGCAAAATCGACCTGGTCGACCACCGGGGTGTTGGTCAGCGGATCGCGCGTGTAACGATAACTGGCCGACAACACCTTGCCGTAATCGGGCTGGAACCGAACACCAGCTGAGAAGCGCTCGTTGATACTGTCCTTGTAGTTGTATTCCCAGGTCGCTTCGGCATAGGTCTTGGGCGCCACCAGGCCGCTGATCGAGGCGATCAGGTTGGAGAAGTTGTCTTCGCGCGAGGTTTCGCCGGGCAGGCTGACGCGCTGGCCGGAAAAATAGTAGCGCTGGCCGATCATGGCCCGAAAACGCTCGGCACCCGTGCTGGCATCCAGAATCCGGGTGGTCAGCGCGGCCGTCAACTGATTGGCGTCGTTGATGCGGTCGTAGCCGCTGTAACGGTTTTCGGAAAAGACCTGGGCGAAATTGAAGTCGCTCAGGCCGGTATCGAAGACCGGAATCCGGCTCTGATCCTTGTAGGGAATACGCACGTAGTAGAGACGCGGCTCCAGCGTCTGCAGGTAGGCATTGCCCAGCAACTCGCCCTCGCGCTCGAGGACCAGTGTCGAATCGATCGAGAAGGTCGGCAGGACGCGCGAGAAACGCTCGCTGTCCGCACCCAGCAGACGCGAACGCTCGATCGCATAGCTGCTCATGTGCAGCCCGAGCTTGGGAATCAACTGAAACGCCGGGGTGACGAAAGGCATGCTGACCTGGGGATAGAGCACCATGCGCTCGCCCTGATCCTTGTTCAAGCGGTCTTCATGCGTGAACTTGGTGTATTGCCCAAGCACGTTGAAATCCAGACCCATTAGATTCGGACGGTACCCGATCAGGTTCAGTTGCGGTTCGAGGAAATAGGGGCGCGCGATCGGATTTTCCGGATCGGGCTGCAGGGTCTGGTACCGCAGAACCTGAAGCGAGGTCTGCAACCAGGGGCTGGGTACATAGCTCAGGGAAACCTGACGGGGCAACTGGACCTGTGAAGTCTGCATCAAACGCGACGAGAGGTCTTCCCAATAGCGATCGTCGGACACGCCGTTCCAGTTGATCGCGGCCGAGACACCGGAGCCGAGGATGTGCTGATGACGAATCTCGTAGGCATAACGGCGACGATCATTCTCGTTGCGGTCACTGCCCATGTACTCGGTACGCACCTCACCGCGATGCGTCTCGCCCATATAACGCCCCTCCAGGCCGAGCTGGAAGCCGCGCTTGCTCATCATGCGCGGATAGAAGGTGGCATCGTAATTGGGGGCGATGTTCCAGTAGAACGGCAAGGAAACATCGAAGCCCGTATTTGTCGACTGTTTCAGCGACGGAGTGAGCAAGCCCGAGCGACGCTGGTTGTTCAGCGGGAACAAGGCCAGCGGGGTGTAGAACAGCGGCACGCCCTGGAACCAGAGCGAGGTATTATCCGCACGCCCGACGTTCTGGTCGTAATCGAGGTCGATGTGGCCCGCTTTCAGGTACCAGTCCGGCGACGGGGCCTGGCACGTGGAGAAGGTGCTCCCGGTCAGACGCATCCGGTTCTCGCCGGCGAACTCGATATGCTCGGCCGTCCCGGTCGCCACACTCTGGCGCGGCTCCGGCAGTTCAGTCGGCAAGCCATAGACATTGGCCACATTGAGCATCATCGGCGCACCGCTGTTGGCACCGTTGATACTGGCCACGGTGACGATGGTCTTGTTCTGCTCGTAAAGTTTGCTCTCGACTTCCTTGACGACCCGATACCTGGCCTTGTCGGCAAAACCGATCTGCTCGGAGAGCTTCATGCGCAGGTGATCGGCGTCGATTTCGGCGCCATCCTGACGCAAACGCACGTTACCGACGGCATCCGCCTCGTCGTCGAGCGGCCGGTAAGTCAGCCGGTCGGACATCAGCGTCATGCCCGACTTGCGCAACTCCACGTTACCTTCGGCAACGGCCACTTCGTCGGTCTGGCCCTCC
This sequence comes from Betaproteobacteria bacterium UBA7395, assembly GCA_002470165.1. Classification (GTDB taxonomy): domain Bacteria; phylum Pseudomonadota; class Gammaproteobacteria; order Burkholderiales; family Rhodocyclaceae; genus Azonexus. The sequence continues at coordinate 8,645 of DKNF01000136.1, forward strand.
ATGCGATCGGCGGTCAGGAACAAGGGATAGTCGTCGGCGGGTTTCAGCACCGAAGTGACGGTACCTGCCGCAGCGAGCTTCTCGTCGCTTTTCTTCTTGGCCAGCAGATTGAAGCGCTTTTCGAGGCGCAAGCTCGAAGCATCATCGACCAGCGCCCGCCCGGAACTCCCCACCATCGGAAAAATCACGGAGGTGGCACCGGTTGCTGCGTGCAAACCCTGCGTGCCGGCAAACAGGCAGCAAACCAGCACGGCGATCGGACGTCGGGAGAAACCTGTCATCGGAGCATTCTGGGCGAGCCGGGACCGGAAAGGCCGATGCCCGGGTGTTAAAATCGCGCCATTTTACAACGAACCTTCCCCTCCTCGATGTCGCGCGATCAACTTGTTACCGACTGGGTTGCCAGTCGCTTCCCCGAACAGTCCGTTTCCATCACGCCAGCGTCCGCCGACGCCAGCTTCCGCCGCTACTTCCGCCTGACCTGGCCGGACGGCAGCACGCGCATCCTGATGGACGCGCCGCCGGAAAAGGAAGACTGCAAACCCTTCATCAAGGTCGCCGGCCTGCTCGCCAAGGCCGACCTGGCGGCTCCGCGCATCCTCGACCAGGATCTCGACAACGGCTTCCTGGTGCTCACCGACCTCGGTCGCATCGGCTACCTCGACGCGCTCAACGCCGACCTGTCGCTGGCCGACACGCTGATCCGCCCGGTGCTCGACGTGCTGGTCAAATGGCAGCTGTCGTCGACTGCCGCCACCTTGCCGCCCTACGACGCGACCCTGCTGCGCCGCGAACTCGACCTCTTCCCGGAATGGTTCGTCGGCCGCCACCTCGGCGTCCAGCTCGACGCCAACGAGTTGCTGATGCTCGACCGGACCTTCAAGTTCCTGATCAATTCGGCGCTCAACCAGCCCAAGGTCTTCGTCCACCGCGACTTCATGCCGCGCAACCTGATGGTCGTCGAAAGCGCGCAGACGCTGACGCCGGGCATCATCGACTTCCAGGACGCGGTCTACGGGCCGATCACCTACGACGTCGTCTCGCTGTTCCGCGACGCCTTCATCTCCTGGGAGGAAGAGCAGGAAATCGACTGGGTCGTCCGCTACTGGGAAAAAGCCCGTGCCGCCGGCCTGCCGGTGCGCGCCGACTTCGGCGATTTCTGGCGCGACTACGAGCTGATGGGCCTGCAGCGCCACCTCAAGGTGCTCGGCATCTTCTGCCGCCTCAAGTACCGCGACGGCAAGGAAAAATACAGCGAAGACCTGCCGCGCTTCATGAACTACGCACGCAAGACCGCCAGCCGCTACATCCCGCTCAAGCCGCTGCTCAACCTGCTCGACAAGCTCGAAGGCAACACCGAGCAGATCGGCTACCGCCGCTAGGCCGCGATGAAAGCGATGATCCTCGCCGCCGGCCGCGGCGA
>DKNF01000136.1:10180-10548 GCA_002470165.1 Betaproteobacteria bacterium UBA7395
TCCTCGCCGCCGGCCGCGGCGAACGCATGCGGCCGCTGACCGACCACACGCCGAAACCGCTGCTTTCCGCCGGCGGCAAGCCGCTGATCGTCTGGCACCTGGAGAAGCTGGCCGCCGCCGGTTTCCGCGAAGTGGTCATCAACCACGCCCACCTTGGTGAAAAGATCGAGGCGGCGCTAGGCGACGGATCGAAGTGGGGACTCAGCATCGCCTATTCCCCGGAACCGCCGGGCGCGCTGGAAACCGCCGGCGGCATCGCCCGCGCCTTGCCGCGACTCGGCGACGCCCCCTTCCTGGTGGTCAATGGCGACGTCTACTGCGACGTCGATTTCCCGAGCTTCGCCGCGCGCGGCTGCCCGGTCGGCGGC
>DKNF01000223.1 GCA_002470165.1 Betaproteobacteria bacterium UBA7395
ACCCACATGTCGCGCTTCGTCGAGCTGCTCGAGGCCGGCCGTGGCGTGGTCAGCCAGGACGGCCTGTTCCGCATGCTCGAAGAAATGCTGGTGCGCCTGGAGGCCAGTAGCGGCCGGATCGAAATGCGGTTCCCCTGGTTCATCAGCAAGGCGGCACCGGTTTCCGGCGCCGAGAGCTTGCTCGACTACGACGCGGCTTTCATCGTCGACAAGCAGGAAGGGCGTTACCCGACCCTGAGCATGGAAATCACAGCGCCGGTGACCAGCCTCTGTCCTTGCTCGAAGAAAATTTCCGATTACGGTGCGCACAACCAGCGCTCGCACATCACCCTGTCGGTCAAGTTGCGCGCCCTGATGTCGCTGGAAGAGCTGGTGCGCATCGCCGAGGAAGAGGCGTCCTGCGAGGTGTTCGGCCTGCTCAAGCGGCCGGACGAGAAGTGGGTGACCGAACGCGCCTACGACAATCCGAAGTTCGTCGAGGATCTGGTGCGCGATATCGCCCTGCGCCTGATGAAGGAGCCGCGGGTCGCGGCCTGGCGGGTGATTTCCGAGAACTTCGAGTCGATCCACAACCATTCCGCTTACGCGGAACTGCACGGCAGCAATGCCTGAGGAGCGATCATGGACAGGATGAACCGTCAGCGCATCGCCGTCGTCGGCGCCGGCATTTCCGGACTGGCCAGTGCCTGGCTGCTGTCGCGCCGCTACGACGTGACCCTGTTCGAGGCCGGCAACTACCTCGGCGGTCACACCAACACCGTCGACGTCACCGTGGATGGTTTCACGCATCCGGTCGATACCGGTTTCCTAGTCTTCAACGAGCGTACCTATCCCAACCTGATCGCCATGTTTGCCCTGCTCGGGGTTGATTCGGTGGCGACCGAGATGTCGTTCGCGGTCAGCTTGCGCAAGCCGGAACTCGAATGGGCGGGCAGCAATCTGGCCACGGTCTTTGGCCAGAAGCGCAATCTGCTGCGCCCGGCCTTCTGGCGCATGCTCGGCGACATCCTGCGCTTCAACCGCGAAAGCACCGCCTGGCTGCTCACTCATCCCGGCGATTCGCGCAGCCTCGGCGAGTTTCTCGACGCCGGCGGCTATTCGCGCGAATTCGCCGACTGGTACCTGCTGCCAATGGCGGCCGCCATCTGGTCCTGCCCGACCGGGCAGATGCGCGCCATGCCGCTCGGGCCCTTCGTCCGTTTCTGCAACAACCACGGCCTGCTGCAGATTTTCGACCGGCCGGCCTGGCGCACCGTCAGCGGCGGCGCCCGGACCTATGTGCGCAAGCTTGCCGAGCAGCTCGACGACGTCCGTGTCGCCTGCCCGGTCAGCGCCGTCACCCGCGAAGCCGGTGGCCTGCGGGTGACGCATGCGCGCGGTAGCGACCATTACGACCAGGTAGTGATGGCCTGCCACAGCGACCAGTCGCTGGCGATTCTCGGCTACACCGCCAGCGACGCCCAGCGCGAGGTACTGTCGGCGATCCGCTACCAGCCGAACCGGGCGATCCTGCATACCGACCCGGCGCTGCTGCCGCGCCAGCGTTCGCTGTGGTCGGCGTGGAACTATTTTGCCGGCGAAGGCGCGCCGGGCGAGCAGCCGGTCGGCGTTTCCTACCTGATCAACAAGCTGCAGCCGCTGCCGTTCTCGACGCCGGTGGTGGTGACCCTCAACCCGGTCACCGAGCCGGCGCCGGACAAGATTCTGGCCGAGTTCGATTATGCCCACCCGGTGTTCGACGCCGCCGCCATCGCCGCCCAGGAAAGGCTGCCCGAGGTCCAGGGCGAGAACGGCATCTGGCTGGCCGGTGCCTGGGGCAGCTACGGCTTCCACGAGGACGGCCTCAAGTCGGCCTTGCGCGTGGCCAATGCGCTCGGCGTCCAGGCGCCCTGGCAGGGCAGCGTCGCCGAACTGCTGGCCGAAACGGAGACGGCCTGAGGTCATCATGCGCGGCACGCCCGAACTCTTCCTCGGCCACGTCATGCACCGGCGCCTGCGACCGGCGGTGAACGCCTTCGTCTATCCGGTGTTCTACCTCCAGTTGCCGGTGCGCCGACTGGGCGAGTGCGACTGCGGCATCTTCTCGGTCGACCGCCGCAATATCCTCTCGCTGCGCAGCAAGGACCATGGTCCGCGCGACGGTTCGCCGTTGCTGCCGTGGATTGTCGGCGTGTTGCGCGAGCACGGCCTGCCCGACGACGGCGAGATCGTGCTGCAGACCTTCCCGCGCGTTTTCGGTTACGTCTTCAACCCGGTCAGCTTCTGGTACTGCCGCGACCGCGCCGGCGCGCTGATCGCCGTCCTGGCCGAAGTGAACAACACCTTCGGCGGTCATTACAGCTACCTGCTGCACGACCACGGCCGGCCGCTGGCCGACGGTGCCGAACTGCAGGCCGCCAAGATCTTCCACGTTTCGCCCTTCTGCGAGGTCGAAGGCGGTTACCGCTTCCGTTTCCGCCTGGAGCGGGAGACCCAGGTGGCCCGCATCGACTACGCCGATGCTGAAGGCGACCTGCTGCTCACCTCGATTTCCGGACGCCCGCAGGGCTGGCGGGCGGGCAGCCTGTTGCGCAACTTCCTGCGCATGCCGCTGCTGACGGCCGGCGTCATTTTCCGCATTCACTGGCAGGCGCTCAAATTGTGGCTGAAGGGCGTGCCCTTCGTCGGCGCCAACCCGGGCAACAAGGGCCCGCTACTTCAGGAGACAAGCAAATGAACGAAACCCTGACCCTGCGCGGCGGCCGCCAGCCGGCCCGCGACACCCGGACCGTGTGCGAGCTGCTCGGTGGCTTGCGCGGTGGCCTGCTCGAAATCCGACTGGCCGACGGCAGCAATACCCTGTTCGGCGACGGCGACAGCGGCGTCAGCCTGCAGGTGCACGACGAGGCGATGTTCAGCCGGGTGCTTGCCCGCGGCGACATCGGTCTGGCCGAAGCCTACCTCGACGGCATGTGGGACAGTCCCGACCTGAGCGGCGTGCTGGCGCTGCTGGCCGGCAACCGGGAGGCGCTGCGCCAGGCCGTGTACGGCTCCTGGGGCCCGCTGCTGCTGGCGCGCATTCGCCACCTGCTCAACCGCAACAGCCGCAGCGGCAGCCGGCGCAACATCCTCGCCCACTACGACTTGGGCAACGACTTCTACCGCCTGTGGCTGGATCGCACGATGAGCTATTCGTCGGCAATTTATCGCGACGCCGACGACGGCAGCCTGGAAAGCGCCCAGCAGGCCAAGTACCGGCGCATCCTCGACCGCCTGCAGGCGCAACCGGGCCAGCAGATTCTGGAAATCGGCTGCGGCTGGGGCGGCTTCGCCCGCATGGCCTGCGACGACGGGCTGGCACTCACCGGCTTGACCTTGTCGCCGGCGCAACTGGCCTGGGCGAAGAACCGGGTGCCGGAAGCCGACCTGCGCCTGCAGGATTACCGCGATCTCAACGAGCGCTTCGATCACGTCGTCTCGATCGAGATGTTCGAGGCGGTCGGCGAGCGCTGGTGGCCGACCTATTTCGCCAAAGTGGCCGGCGCACTCAAGCCCGGCGGCAAGGCGGTGGTCCAGAGCATCACCATTGCCGACGACCTGTTCGCCGACTACCGCAAGGGGACGGACTTCATCCAGCAGTACATCTTCCCCGGCGGCATGCTGCCGTCGCGCACCGCCTTCCGTGCCGCCGCAGCGCGGCAGGGGCTGGTGGTGAACGACGAATTTGCCTTCGGTCGCGACTACGCGCGTACCCTGGCCGAGTGGCGGCAGGCTTTTGAGCACAACTGGCCGGCCATCCGCCAGCAGGGTTTCGACGAACGTTTCCGTCGTCTGTGGCGTTTCTACCTGGCCTATTGCGAGGCCGGTTTCCTGGCCGGCAACATCGACGTGGTCCAGTTCGAGCTCGCTCATGCGCCGGCGTAGCCTGCTGCTGGCCGGGCTGGCGGTACTGTGCTGGCCGCTGCTCGGCACTGCCAGCCCGATGCAGGGGCTGCGTCCGCGCGGTCAGGGCAGCTTCCGCCGCTTCGGTTTTCACGTCTACGACGCCACTTTGTGGACCGGCGAGGTTCCCGATGGCCCGCCGCTGGCGCTGCGCCTGGATTACCGGCGCAAGCTCTCCGGTCAGGCCATCGCCGACGCCAGTACGACCGAGATGCGCCGCCTGGTCGGCGACGTGGCGCAACTGGCGGCCTGGGACCAGGCCATGCGCCGCATCTTTCCCGATGTGCGCGATGGTGATCACCTGCTCGGCGTGTGGCGCGACGATGGCGCCTATTTCTATCAGAACGATGCCCTGATCGGCGCCGTGCGCGATCCGGCCTTCGCCCGAGCCTTCTTCGGCATCTGGCTCGATCCGCGCAGCAGCGCGCCGGCCCTGCGTGCCGCCTTGCTCGGCCGGGGCTGAGATGCGTCCGCTGCCGACCCTGGCCTACGGTCTGCTGGCACTGCCCCTGGCATTCGCCGCGTTGCCGCTGTATGTCCATGTGCCGGCCTTCTACGCCAACGTCACCGGTCTCGACCTCGGTCTGCTTGGCGCCATCCTGCTGCTCGCCCGCCTGCTCGACGCCGGCATCGATCCCTGGCTGGGCTGGCTGGCCGACCGGGTGTCGCGCCGGCGCATGGTGGCCGTCTCGCTGTTGCCCTTCGCTGTCGGTTTCGTTGCCCTGCTCAACCCGCCGGTAGAACACGCCGCGCCCTGGCTGCTGGCCAGCCTGCTGCTGACTTACGCCGGTTTCTCCGCCGCCACCGTCGCCTATCAGGCCTGGGGCGCGGCAGTCGGTAATGACGCGCCGGAGCGCACCCGGCTGGTCGCTTCGCGCGAGGCTTTCGGCCTGCTCGGCGTGCTCGTCGCCGCCGCCCTGCCGGCCCTGCTGGCGGTC
>DKNF01000020.1 GCA_002470165.1 Betaproteobacteria bacterium UBA7395
TGGGCATGCGCCGGCTGCTCGCCGTGCCGCCGCTGGCGGCGTTGCGTCAGGGAGCCTGAAGGCCGATCTCGACGATGTTGCGCCCGCCTTCGCGGCGATAGTGCTGCGACTGGCTCATGCCGCTGAGCAGTGCCAGGCCGAGTCCGCCGATGCTGTCGTCGCCGGCCGTTGTGGCGGGCGGCAGGAAGGGGTTGAAGGCCGGTGCTTCATCCTCGTAACGCAGCGTCAGACCGCCGTCGTCGCGTCCGACAACCAGGCGGACGATGCTGTCGCTGTTTCGCTGCAGGCCATGGTCGATGGTGTTGATGAACAATTCCTCGGCGACGAGTTGCAGGAGCAGGCAATCCGTCCCGGAAATACCCAGGCCCGCGCAGGCATCGGCGATGCCGGCGTTCAGCTGGGCCAGCGCCTGGTGGCGCGCCGGGACCGAAATTTCCGTAGAATGTTCGCTCATGACAAATACAGGACGACAGGGCAATGATTAGATCACATCGTGCAGCAGCTTTGATGATTGTCGGCATGGCCGGCAGTCTTTCCGCGCTGGCGGCCGACGTGGCCGGCATGGTCAAGACGAGCAGCGGGCAGGTCGTCATTGAGCGCCAGGGCGCAACCCTGCCGGCTCCGGTGGGTACCCAGGTGCTGGTTGCCGACCGTGTGCGCACCGGGGGCGATGGTACCGTGGGTGTGACCTTGCGCGACAACACGCTGCTTTCCGCCGGTCCGGGCTCGCTGGTGGTGATCGACAAATTCGCTTTCGACAGTTCGACGCTGGATGGCCGGATGTCGGTCGGCGTCCGTAAAGGGACGTTGTCGGTCGCTACCGGCAAGATCGCCAAGCGGACACCGGAATCGGTCGATTTCCATACGCCGACGTCGGTGCTTGGCGTTCGCGGCACGGAGTTCATCATCGAGGTCGCCGGGGGCAGCAATGAATAAGTTGCTGCTGCCGGGGCTGGCGTTACTCCTGCTGGCCGGTTGTGCCAGCGAGCGCGTGGTCCTGCTGCCGTCGCCCGACGGCAAGCCGGCCGCCGTCGTGCTGCGGGATCGCGCTGGTACCGAACAGGTGCTCGACCAGCCCTACGCGGCGACGGTTCGGCGTCTTGGCATCAATCGTGCCGATCAGACCGATGCCGAAACGGTGCAGGCCCGTTACGCGCAGACCTTGCAGGCGCTGCCGGTGCGTCCGGTCAGCTTCGTGCTCTATTTCGAACTCGGCAGCGATCGCCTGACGCCCGAGTCCGAGGCCGAATTTGCCCGGGTCAGGCAGGAAGTCGCAGCGCGCACGGCGCCTGAGGTCATGGTCATCGGCCATACCGACCGGGTCGGTTCGGTGGAAGCCAACGACGCGCTGTCATTGCAGCGGGCGCAGACCATGCGCGATCTGCTGGTGGCTGAAGGCCTGCCGGCAGAAAAACTCGAAGTCGCCGGTCGCGGTGAGCGGGAGCCGCTGGTGGCCACCGCCGACGAGGTCGAGGAAGCGCGTAACCGCCGGGTGGAAATCAATATCCGCTGAGTGGTCCGTTCCAGCGCAGCAGCAGCAGGGTCAGGTCATCGGCCGGCGCCGTGCCGGCCTCGAAGCGCCGGACTGCGTCGCGGATCAGCGCGCATTGCTGGCTCGGTGAGGCGTCGGGGAGCGTCGCCAGGCAGTCGGCCAGCCGCTGCGTGCCAAATAGTTCGCCACCGTCACCGGCCTCGCTGACGCCATCGGTGAACAGGCAGAGCAGGTCGCCGGGCGACAAGGTGCTCCGGCCGGCAACGTAAGGGTAGTCGCCCAGCGCACACAGGGGCGGACCGGCGATGGCGTCGGTATCGATGCGCAGGATGTCTGCGCCGCGCTTGAGCATCGGCGCATCGTGGCCGGCACAGACGTAATCCAGCGTTCCGGATTCGACGTCGAGAATGGCGATGAAGGCGGTGACGAACAGATAGGCCGGATTTTCCCGGCTGAGTTCGCGTTCGATGTCCTGCACGGCGGCGGCCAGATCGTCGTGGCGGCGGGCCAGTGTGCCGCTCAGGGTCTTGGAGATGGCCATGAACAGGCTGGCCGGCACGCCCTTGCCGGAAACGTCGCCGATGGCGATGCACAGGCGCTGCCGGTCGAGCATGAAACAGTCGTAGTAATCGCCGCCGACGGCTCGGGCGGGTTCGAGCACGGCGCCGATGGCGAAACGCTTTTCTCCGGCAAAGCACTTTTCCGGGTCGGGCAGCAGGCCCATCTGGATTTTGCGGGCGGCATCGAGTTCGCCGGCGACGCGGGCGGCTTCCTCGCGGCTGCTCTGCAACTGGCGTTCCGCTTCGCGGCGGCGGGCGTCGGCGGCAATCAGCGTGCTGCCGAGCAGGGCCATGAAGACCGGGGCCAGGAGGACGCTCAGCGACGGTCCGTCGAACAGCCAGCGACCGGCCAGGAAGGCCAGGTAACCGCTGCCGACCAGGCTCAGGCTGAGGCCGGCGAAGGTGAAGACCGCGTAACGCGGACGTAGCGCCGGCACGGCAGCGATCAGCAACAATCCGCCAAACAGCAGGGCGCTCATCTCGACCAGCGGCATCCAGTGCGGCCGGCGTAAAGCGGTTTGCTCGAGCAGGCTTTCGATGACCTGGGTGTGAATGTCCACGCCGGGCAGACTGTCGCCGAGCGGGCTGATCACCCGGTCCTGCAGGCCGATGCTGTTGAAACCGACGATGACGAAGCGCGAGGCGAATATTTCCGGCGGATGCTCGCCGGCCAGGACGTCGGCCGCCGACAGATAGTAGTTGGCGCTGGCCTTGCCGAAGTGCAGCAGCAGTTCGCCGTTGGCCTGCGTCGGCAGGTGGTAGTCGCCGATCCGGATGCCACGCATGCCGGCGCTGCCCTGGTCGACCGCGACCTCGCCGCCGCCCAGCGCCTGGCGCACCATTTCCAGCGGCAGCGACAGGTAGGGCTGGTCGTGAATGAAGGCCAGCGTGGGGACCCGGCGCAGGATGCCGCGTTCGCCGTGGCTGGCCAGATTGTCCGGGGTGGCGTTGATGAAGCCCTCGCTGCCGGCTGCGGTCTGGAGTTCGGGGCGGCTGGCGAGGGCGCTGGCAAAGTGCGGCAGGGCGGTCGTCGCGGCGGGGTCCATTGTTACCGCCGGCAGGGGATGCAGCGGCTTCCGGGCGCCCGGCAACTCGCGGGACAGGCCG
>DKNF01000155.1 GCA_002470165.1 Betaproteobacteria bacterium UBA7395
GTCAGCAGCAGGGTGCGGATGTGGGCGCCGTCGACGTCCGCGTCGGTCATGATGATGACGCGGTGGTAGCGTAGCTTCTCGACGTTGAAATCGTCCTTGCCGATGCCGGTGCCGAGCGCGGTGATCAGGGTGACGATCTGCTCGGAGGAAATCAGCTTGTCGAAACGCGCCTTCTCGACGTTGAGCACCTTGCCGCGCAGCGGCAGGATTGCCTGGAACTTGCGGTCGCGGCCCTGTTTGGCGGAGCCGCCGGCGGAGTCACCCTCGACGATGTAGATTTCGCACTGCGCCGGGTCTTTTTCCTGGCAATCGGCGAGCTTCCCGGGCAGGCCGACGCCGTCGAGCACGCCTTTACGGCGCGTCATTTCGCGGGCCTTGCGGGCCGCTTCGCGGGCGCGGGAGGCTTCGACGATCTTGCCGCAGATGGTCTTGGCGTCGATTGGATTCTCAAGCAGGAAGTCGGCGAGTTTCTGGGCGACGACCTCTTCGACCGCCGGGCGCGCTTCGCTGGAAACCAGCTTCATCTTGGTCTGCGAGGCGAACTTGGGATCGGGCATCTTCACCGACAGCACGCAGGCCAGGCCTTCGCGCATGTCGTCGCCGCTGATGTCGACCTTGGCTTTCTTGGCGATCTCGTTTTCGTCGATGTACTTGTTGATGACCCGGGTCATCGCCGCGCGTAGGCCGGTCAGGTGTGTACCGCCATCCGACTGCGGGATGTTGTTGGTGAAGCAGAGCACCTGTTCCTGGTAGGAATCGTTCCATTGCATCGCCACTTCGACGCCGATGGTGACCCCGGTGTCGCCGACCTTGGCTTCACCGGCCGAATAGAAGATCTTCGGATGCAGGACCGACTTGGTGCGATTGACGTACTCGACGAAACTCTGGACGCCACCGGCGAAGGCGAACAGTTCTTCCTTCCCGGAACGCTGGTCGACCAGCTTGATGCTGACGCCGTTGTTCAGGAAGGACAGTTCGCGCAAACGCTTGGCCAGGATTTCGTAATGGAATTCGACGTGGCCGAAGATTTCTTCGTCGGCCAGGAAATGGACTTCGGTACCGCGCTTTTCGGTGTCGCCAAGCACTTTCAGCGGCGAGATTTCAAAACCGTCGCGGGTTTCGATACAGCGGTCGACCGGCACGCCACGGCAGAACTCCATGAAGTGCTTCTTGCCGTCGCGGCGGATGGTCAGGCGCAACCACTTGGACAGCGCATTGACGCAGGAAACGCCGACGCCGTGCAGGCCGCCCGAGACCTTGTACGAGTTCTGGTTGAACTTGCCGCCGGCGTGCAGTTCGGTCAGCGCGATTTCGGCGGCCGAGCGCTTCGGCTCGTGCTTGTCGTCCATCTTGACGCCAGTCGGGATGCCGCGGCCATTGTCGATGACCGAAATCGAGTTGTCGGGATGAATGGTGACGATGATGTCGTCGCAATGCCCGGCCAGCGCTTCGTCGATCGAGTTGTCGACGACTTCGAAAACCAGGTGGTGCAGACCGGTGCCGTCGGAGGTATCGCCGATGTACATGCCCGGCCGCTTGCGCACGGCCTCCAGGCCTTCGAGGATCTGGATGCTGGATTCGCCATAGGCTGGCGCCGCGCTTTGCGGGACGTTCTCTTCACTCATTGTTCTTGGTTCCACGTGAAACTTGGCCCGTCCGTGTGGACGGGCCTGAAGCGGTGCTTAAACTGCGATTCAGATGCGCATCGGCATGACGACGTATTTGAAGCGGTCGTTGCCGGGTACGGTAATCAATGCGCTCGAATTGGCGTCGTTGAAGCTCCACTGGATTTCGTCCGAGTGCACGTTGTTGAGCACGTCGAGCAGATATCCGACATTGAAGCCGACATCGATGGGTTCGCCCGTGTACTGTACCTCGATTTCTTCCTGGGCTTCTTCCTGTTCGGCATTGGCGGCAATCAGCTTGAGGCTGTTTTCGCCGAGCACGACGCGGACACCGCGGAATTTTTCGTTGGTCAGGATGGCCGCGCGCTGCATGGCCTGCATCAGCATCTGGCGGCCGACGGTCATGTGGTTGCGCAGGCTGGGCGGGATGACGCGTTCGTAATCCGGGAACTTGCCGTCGATCAGCTTGGACACCAGGACGATGTTGCCGAAGGCGAAACGCACCTGATTGGACGACAGGGTGATATTCAGCGCGTCGTCGCTATCGACCAGCAGACGGTTCAGTTCGAGCACGGTCTTGCGCGGCAGGATCATTTCCTGGCGCGGCAGTTCGGTTTCGATCTCGACGCTGGCGTAGGCCAGACGGTGACCGTCGGTGGCCACGGCGCGCAGTTCCTTGCCTTCGACCAGCAGCAGCAGACCGTTCAGGTAGTAGCGCACGTCCTGGGCAGCCATACCGTACTGGGTCTTGGCGATCAGCTGGCGGAAAGCCTTCTGGCTGATCGTGAACTGCTTGGTGTCGCCTTCGCTCAGCGTCATCCGCGGGAAGTCGTCGGCCGGCAGGGTTTGCAGGTTGAAACGGCTTTTGCCGCCCTTGACCTGCAGACGTTTGTCTTCGAGGTTGACGGTGATTTCGGTGCTGTCCGGCAGCGAGCGCAGGATTTCCTGCAGCTTGCGCGCGCCGACGGTCACCGCGCCATCGCCTTCACCGCCGGTACAGGTGGTGCTGGTGGTGATCTGGATTTCGATGTCGGTGGCCAGCAGGGTCAGTTGATCGCCCTTCTTTTCCAGCAGCACGTTCGACAGGATGGGCAGGGTATGGCGACGCTCGACGATTCCCGACACTGACTGCAACGGGGCCAGAAGCGTGTCTCTTTGGCTTTTAATAAGAACCATAAATTAAATTCCTTAATAGACTATATCGGGAACAGTTCTGTGGATAAACAAATATTTATTATTAATTTCAACAACTTGAAGCAGATTTTTGCATCCTCGAAAGTCTCTGAATTGCCTGTGGATGAAAACTGGACAATTTTCCCATAAAGCGGAAAAGCACAGCATGTCCACATTCGCCCGACAATTTATGCACAGACTTGTCTACAGCATCATCCTTTCAGCACCTGAAGCAGGACGTGCAGATCGTGATTGAGCTCACTTTCCTTGGCCCGCAGCGAATCGATGGTCTTGACCGCGTGGATCACCGTGGTGTGGTCGCGGCCGCCGAAGGCATCGCCGATTTCCGGGAAGCTGTGCGAGGTGACTTCGCGGCATAGCCACATCGCCACCTGGCGCGGCCGGGCAATGGCCCGCGTGCGCTTCTTGGAGAAGAATTCGGCAACCTTGATCTTGTAATAGTCGGCAACGGTCTTCTGGATATTGTCGATGCCGACGTTGCGCACCGAACCGATCAGGTCCTTGAGCGCTTCCTTGGCCAGGTCGAGCGCGATGGCGCGACCGTGGAAGGACGAATAGGCGAGCACCTTCTTCAACGCGCCTTCGAGTTCGCGGACGTTGGAGCGCAGATGCTTGGCAATGAAGAAGGCGACTTCGTCGTCGAGGCGGATGCCTTCGGCTTCGGCCTTCTTCTGCAGGATGGCGACGCGCATTTCCAGCTCGGGCGGCTCGATCTGTACCGTCAGACCCCAGTCGAAGCGGGTCACCAGGCGGTCGTCGAGGCCGTTGATGTCCTTCGGATAGGTGTCGCAGGTGATGATGATCTGCTTGCGCGCCTCGATCAGTGCGTTGAACAGGAAGAAGAACTCTTCCTGCGAACGGTTCTTGCCGTTGAAGAACTGGACGTCGTCGAGCAGCAGCACGTCGAGCGAGCGATAGGTGCGCTTGAAGGTGTCGAAGGATTTCTGCTGGTAGGCGCGGACCACGTCGGAGTAGTAATCCTCGGCATGGACGTAGCGGACGATCTTGTCCGGGTTGTCCTTGACGATGTGATTGCCGATGGCGTGGATCAGGTGGGTCTTGCCGAGGCCGGCGCCGCCGTAGATGAACAGCGGGTTGTAGGCACCGCCGGGATTGCTGCCGACCTGCAGCGCGGCCGCGCGGGCCAGGTCATTGGCCTTGCCGACGACGAGGTTGTCGAAGGTGAAGTTGGAAAACAGGCGCGACTTTTCATAGACCGAGGCGGTTTTGGCCCGGGGTTTTTCCTGGGCGGGCGCTGGGGCCGGCTTATTATCCGGGCTGGCTTCACTGGCGACGGGCTTGGCAGCTTCGCTGCGCGGACTGCTGGCCTTGCCGCTGCCAATGACCAGGGCGATGCTGACCGGGGCGGCGAAGAAGGTGTTGCCGTAATCCTCGATGCGCGCCAGATAGCGGTCGCGTACCCATTTCAGGATGAAGCCGTTCGGCGCGACCAGGCGCAGGCCCTCTTCCAGCGCCTTGCTTTCACCTTCCAGGCGCAGCGGCTTGATCCAGGTGTTGAACTGCTGCGCGGGCAGCTCCTGTTCGAATCTTTGCAAACAGGATTCCCAAAAACCGGTCATTGAAACTTTGGCTCCATACCGTACCATCGCCAACAGCGATGGAGGATTTATTATTTATCTGATTTGAAAACGAATTTTCAATGAAATCGGCGGCTTCGCGGCCGCCGACCAAAGCGCAATTCTACCCTGCGATGCACAAGTTATCCACAGCTTGTGGAAATAATTCAGGTTGACAGCAGGGGGGCAAACAAGGTGTAATCACGCGTTTTTCTCCGCTCACTCAAGGAATTACGACATGAAACGCACGTATCAACCGTCGGTCGTGCGCCGCAAGCGCACCCATGGCTTCCTGGTCCGTTCGCGCACCAAGGGCGGCCGTGCCGTCCTCGCTGCTCGCCGCGCCAAGGGTCGCAAGCGTCTGGCCGTTTAAGCCGGACGCCTGGCGAAGTGGAAGCAAGCTTCGCCCGACGCTATCGCCTGACCAAAACGGATGAATTTTCATCCGTTTTTGGTTTCCGGAAGGCCATTCGCGGTACCTGGTTGATGTTGCACTATCAGCCGCGTGCCGAAGGTCATACCGATGCCAGGCTAGGCTTGGTCGTCGGGAAGAAACTGCTCAAGCGCGCCGTTGATCGCAACCGGCTCAAGCGCATCGTGCGCGAACGATTCCGACTTCGGCGCGCGGGTCTGCCGGCTTACGATCTGATCGTCAGGCTGGCGGTCAAGCAAAAGCCCTTTGATGGCAGGGTGATCGGCGAGGATTTCGGCAATTTGCTGGATCGCCTGTCACGTCCCCGTCCGAAAAGGGAAGCACAATGAAGCATCTGCTGATTGCCCTGGTACGTTTCTACCAGTACGCCATCAGTCCGATGTTCGGGAGGCGTTGCCGCTATTTTCCGACCTGTTCGGAATATACGGTCGACGCCATTCGCAAGTACGGCGCCCTCAAGGGCGGCTGGCTGGGGGCAAAACGCATTTGCCGCTGTCACCCGTGGCACCCGGGCGGGTATGATCCCGTTCCCTGAACACCATTAACTACGTAGGCAGCTCATGGATACTCGTCGCCTGATTCTGGTCATGATTTTCGCTTTCTCCAGCTTCATGCTGTGGGAAAACTGGCAGGAGTACAACCGGCCCAAGCCCGTCGCCGAAGTGGCGACCAACTCGCCGCAGGCCGTTGCCGACGGCAGCACGCCGACGCCTTCGGTCAGCCTGCAGGCCGCCGGTTCCGCCATCGCCGCGGTGACCGAAACGCCCGCCGCCACCGGCGAAACCTTCACCGTCGAGACCGACCTGATGAAGGTCACGATTTCCACCCAGGGTGGCGATCTGGTCGGTCTGGAACTGCTGAATTACAAGGAAAGCGACGACAAGGATCACAACTTCGTCCTGTTCGACGCCAAGCACCAGTATTTCGCCCAGAGCGGCCTGATCGGCGACGGTCTGCCGACGCACCGTTCGCTGTTCCGCCGCGTCGATGGCCCGCTGCAATTGCAGGACGGCAGCGATGAGCTGAAGGTGCGCCTGGAAGCCGACGGTCCGGAAGGCGTGCGCATTGCCCGCATCCTGACCTTCAAGCGTTCTTCGTATGTGGTCAATGTGGCCTGGGAAATCGTCAACGGTTCCGACAAGCCGCTGGCGCCGCATGCCTACTTCCAGGTTCAGCGCGACGATGGCGAACCGGCTGGCGGCAACTTCATGATGCACACCTTCACCGGCCCGGCGGTCTATACCGAGGCCGAGAAGTATCAGAAGATCAGCTTCGGCGATGTCGCCGACAAGAGCGCCAAGTTCGTCAAAACGGCCGACAATGGCTGGCTGGCCATGGTCCAGCACTATTTCGTCGCTGCCTGGGTGCCGGAACAAGGTGTTCAGCGCGAGTACTACATGCGCAAGCTGGACAACAGCAAGCTCTACCAGATGGGCGTGATCGTTCCGGTGGCCGAAGTCGGCCCGGGCACCAGCGCGGTGAGCTCGGTTTCGCTGTTTGCCGGTCCGCAGGAACAGGCTGCACTGAAGGCGCTGGCACCGGGGCTGGATCTGGTTGTCGACTACGGCTGGCTGACCGTCATCGCCGCCCCGATCTTCTGGGCGCTGCAGTTCATCCACGGCCTGGTGGGTAACTGGGGCTGGGCCATCGTTGTCCTGACCATCGCCATCAAGCTCGCCTTCTTCCCGCTGTCGGCCGCTTCGTACAAGTCGATGGCCAAGATGCGCCTGGTCACGCCGCGCCTGGTGCAGTTGAAGGAGCGCTACGGTGACGACAAGGCCCGTCTGAACCAGGAAATGATGAAGCTGTACCAGACCGAGAAGATCAACCCGCTCGGCGGCTGCCTGCCCATCCTGATCCAGATTCCGGTCTTCATCGCCCTCTACTGGGTGCTACTCGGCGCCGTCGAAATGCGCGACGCACCGTGGATCCTGTGGATCACCGACCTGGCCGCACCCGATCCCTGGTACATCCTGCCGGTGATCATGGTTGTCTCGATGTTCATCCAGATCAAGCTCAACCCGACCCCGCCGGATCCGATCCAGGCCAAGGTGATGATGGCCATGCCTTTCGTCTTCGGCATCATGTTCTTCTTCTTCCCGGCTGGTCTGGTGCTCTACTGGGTGGTGAACAACATCCTGTCGATCGCCCAGCAATGGCAGATCACCCGCATGATGGAAGCTGGCGGCAAGGCTGCCAACGATGCGAAAGCCTAAGGTGTGAAGAACGACACCATCGCCGCCATCGCCACGGCTCCCGGCCGTGGCGGGGTCGGCGTGATCCGGGTCTCGGGCAGCAATTTGCTGCCCTTTGCTTTTGCACTGACCGGCAAGACGCCGAAACCGCGCTACGCCACGCTCGCCGATTTCCTTGCCGCCGATGGCACGACCATCGACACCGGCCTGCTGCTGTATTTTCCCGGCCCGAATTCCTTTACCGGCGAGGACGTGCTTGAACTGCAGGGTCATGGCGGCCCGGTGGTCATGCAGATGCTGCTGGCCCGCTGTCTCGATCTCGGTGCGCGCCTGGCCGAACCGGGTGAGTTTTCCCGCCGCGCCTTCCTCAACGGCAAGATGGACCTGGCCCAGGCCGAGGCCGTGGCCGACCTGATCGACGCCGCTACCGCCAGCGCCGCCCGTTCGGCGGTGCGTTCGCTGCAGGGCGAATTCTCGCGCGCGATCGGCGAACTCAATGAAGAACTGATCAACCTGCGCATGCTGGTCGAGGCGACGCTGGATTTTCCCGAGGAAGACATCGATTTCCTGCAGGCGGCCAATGCCTTCGGCCGGCTGGAACGTCTGCAACTGAAGCTGGCCGAGATCTTCGACCGCGCCGGCCAGGGCAAACTGCTGCAATCCGGCCTGCACGTGGTTCTTGCCGGCCAACCTAACGTCGGCAAATCGTCCCTGCTCAACCGCCTGGCCGGCGACGATCTGGCCATCGTCACGCCGATTGCCGGTACCACCCGCGATGCCTTGCGCTCGACCATACAGATCGAGGGCATCCCCCTGCACATCATCGATACCGCCGGCCTGCGCGATACCGAGGACGTGGTCGAGAAGATCGGCATCGAACGCAGCTGGCAGGAAATCGAGCGCGCCGACGTGGTCGTCCTGCTGGTCGATGCGAATACCGGCGTGTCGGCGCTGGACCGCGACATTCTCGAACGCATGCCCGAGCGTCTGCAGCGCATCACCGTCTATAACAAGATCGACCTCGCCGGCCGCGAGCCGGAGCGTCATGACGAAGCCGACGGCGTCGCCATCTCGCTGTCGGCCAAGGCCAATCGCGGGATCGAGCTGCTGCGCCAGGAATTGCTGCGGATCGCCGGCTGGCATCAGGCGGAAGATGTATTCATCGCCCGCGAACGGCATCTGCGGGCGCTGGCGGCGGCCCAGGAACACATTGCGGCGGCCCGCAAGGTCGTCGAAGGCGCCCTGCCGGCGCTCGAACTGTTTGCCGAAGAACTGCGTCTGGCCCAGCAGTCACTGGGTCAGATCACCGGCGAATTCACTGCCGACGACCTGCTGGGCGTTATTTTCAGCCGCTTCTGCATCGGCAAGTAAGGCCTGTGCACAACACCGCGAACGAGCTGTTCGCAGTTTGTGGATGAATCTGCGTTTACGCGATCGTGGAAAAACTGTCCCCATTCGATCAACAGGCACTTCAGGCACTTGCCAAGACGGTTAAATAGCTTTTATATCTCTGATTTTGTTGTTTTTTTATTAGTTATCCACAGAACTGTTGTTCAGGTTGTTAACATAGTTCTTTTATTTAAGGTTCTATATAAAACCGTAAACAAATTCAGCGGCCGGCGCCAAGTACCCGCTCGATACGGCGCCTGATCGCTTCGCTGACGCTCAGGTCGCCTGCCCGTTCCAGTCTTTCCCGCTCCAGACTCAGCCAGGCCAGCAGCGGCCGGCGCCAGCCCTGCCCGGCAGCAGTATCGATGGCCAGGGTGATGCCTTCCGGCGGCAAGCGGCCGGCTTCGAGCAAGGCTGCCGCGGCGACCAGGCGAGCCAGCGGATCGTTGATGTTGTTCAAGGCTTGTGGGTTCTGCCAGGCCAGGCGCTGGCTTTCCGGCAACAGCTGGCGGTCGGCGGCGGGCAACGTACCGGACAGATAGGCGGCGTAGGCGTTCTCGGCCCGGCCGGCATCGCTGGCCAGGGTATCGAAAGCCGGACATTGACCGCCCTGCAGGCTGGCCAGGCGCACCGCGCAGGCATGCAGTTCGACACGCGCCTGCTGGTCGGCGTCGCCGGTACGGGAAACCGCTTCGCGTGCCGCATTGAGCTGGATTTCGGCCAGTTTGTCGCGTCCTTCCAGCCACAGACGGGCATGGTTGCCGGTGGCGCTCTCGGCAGTCAGCAACCAGTCGGGCGGCGGCGGATGATTGGCACAAGCGGCCAGCACCAGGGCAATCAGCGGGGTGAAGTAGTTCATGGCAGTTTCAACTCGCGTTCGCGGGCAAACGGCCATTTGCGATTGAGGTCATCGACCAGGCCGGAAACCTTGCGCAGGTTGAGATCGATTTCGGCGCGCAGGGCGTCGAGATCTTCGGTTGCCGCGCGCGTATTGCCGGTGATGGCCTTGACGTCGACCAGCGCCGCATCGACCTTGGCCAGGCTGGCCCGGGCTTCGGTCAGCAACAGCCGGGTCTGTTCGAGTGAATCGATCACCTTGGCCACATCCGCGTCGTTGCCAAGCAAGGCGCCGAGCGCCCCGTGGCGACCGTTGAGGGTGGCGGTGAATTGGCGCATGTTGTTCAGGCTGCCGGCCAGCGCCGACTGTTCGGCGGTCATGCGCTGCAGGTTGTCCATGCTGGCCACCAGGGCCGATTGTTCGTTGGTTAGTCGTTCCAGATTGCCGACCAGGCGGGTGACCGTCGCCACCAGTTCAGGCACGCCGGAGGTCGCGTCGCCCATCAGCACTTCGCGGCGAGCACCGTCGGCCAGCGGTTCATCGTCGAGCATGCCGGTGAAGGCCCGCAGCCGGCTGCCGCCGACCACACCCTTTTCCAGCGTGAATACCGACGATGCCCGCAGCCAGCGCGCATCCTTGAGCGGTACCGAGACATGGAGATGGGCCTTGCCGTCGTCGCCGAGTTCGATGCGGTTGACCCGGCCGATGGGAAAACCGGAAAAGGTCAGGTCCATGCCGACCGCGACACCTTCCGAATTTTCCGCGACCAGCAGCAATTGCTGGTTTTCCTCGAACACGCCGCGGGCAGTCATGACGAAGATCACGAAGGCGACGATCAGTGCCAGCGTGACCAACAACAACGCGGCGGCCTTGCTTTCCGGGTGCTTGATGTTCGGCAGGTGGCTCGGGGATTCGTTCATGGTTCTCAGAAGCGTCGCAACATCAGGAAACTACCCTCGATCACTACCAGGATCAACAGCAGGCGGACCATCACCCGCATCTCACGCTGGCCGGTGTCGTACTTGCGTGGGTCGAGTACCACGGTGGCCGGGGCAATGCCGACGGCGATACCAAAGAACAGGATCTTGGCCGAGAAGGCAATGGCCAGGATCGGGTCGAAGACCTGGCCGATCAGCCGGGTGTACGCCGGCAAGCCCCACTGGTTGAAGCCATGGACCACGGGATAGGCGACCAGTAGCGAGACGATGCCGCCGACAATGGCCAGGATGACCACGGCCGCCGCATTGCCGACCGCGTACGGCAGCGCGTCGCGCAGGCCGGCACCGGGTTGGCCGGGCAGTGCCGCCAGGTGCAGCATGGCCATGGGCACGGCGCGCATGGCAACGAACAGCGTCGAGGCCAGCGGCAACAGTTCGACGACGAAGACCCGCAGGATGGCTTCCAGCGCCAGATGCGACAGACCGTAGCTGTCGGCACTGACGGCGACGATGCGGGTGAGGATGGCGCTGAGCAGCACGCAGGCCAGCAGGTAGCCGGGCAAAGTCTGCCAGGCGGCGCAGCAGAGGACGCTGGCCGAACGGCGACGGGTCGCCTGATCGTGGATGCGTGGCGAGAAGCTGGCAATCAGCAGCAAGGCGGCAAAGCCGAGGTAACGGTATTGTCCGGCCAGCCAGCCGGCCAGGCCGCTGCGCCGGATCAGCGGGAAAAGCTGTTGCAGTGGCTGGGCCATGCGCCAGACCGCCTAGCCGCGTTCTGCCTCCAGCCGGTTGCGGCGCAGGATGGCGTCGGCAATTTCGCGGCTGATGGTGTCGGCGTCGGGCAGTTTGTTCGGCCGGAAGACGATCATCGGAATCCCCAGGCTCTGCAGGGCAACGCGTTTGACTTCCTCGGCGTTGTCGATTTCCTGGCCGGTCGTCGGCCAGGCCAGCTCAATGGCGGCGACAATCGAAAAATCGGCGTCGCAGACCACGAAATCGACACCGCGGCCGGCCATCCGGCTCAGCCGCAGGGCTTCCTGGCGACCCCGGGCCAGCGCCAGCTGGGAGACGCCGACCTGGGTAAACACCCGCATGTTGGGCATGGCTTCGCACAGACGGTGGTAAAGTTCCTGCTCGCTGCTGTTGAGCAGCCGGTATTGCTTGGGTTTGCCGGTTTCGACGAAACGTGTCTGGGGATCGGCATCGGCCGGCGGTCGGACGGGTTCCCGATGAGCCCCGGCATAGCGCCGGTGGCTGGCGGTTTCGACGGCTGCCTGCCGCGCCGGGCGCCGGTTGATGAAAAACAGGATGCCGGCGACGGCCACTGCGGCGAGCGCGATAACCAGGGTCAGATTGTCCATTTCACTACCTCGCTCAGCACCTCGTCTTGAAGCCTCATTATAGCGACATGCATTACCGCCTAATTCCCCTTCGTCCGACCAGCGGTCAGTCCTGAGGCATCGATGGAAATCATTGCCCCTTTCGGCTGGTTGATCCTGGCTGCCTTCATCGCCGGTCTGGTCGATGCCGTCGTCGGCGGCGGCGGCCTGGTCCAGATTCCCGCACTGTTCGCCGCCCAGCCGGGCGCTGCGCCGGCCACCTTGTTCGGCACCAACAAGTTCGCCAGCGTCTTCGGTACCGCCAACGCCGCCTGGCGTTATGCCCGCCGGGTCGAGATGCCGTGGCGCACCATCCTGCCGGCTGCCCTCGCCGCCTTCGCGCTGTCCTACGCCGGTGCGGCGGCGGTGGCCTGGCTGCCCAAGGATGCGGTACGCCCGCTGATCCTGTTCCTGCTCATTTTCGCCGCCGGCTACACCTTGTTGAAGAAGGATTTCGGGCAATTGCACCGGCCCGCCCACAGCGGTCGGCGCGAACTGGCCTACGCCGTCCTGCTCGGCGGCGTGATCGGCTTCTACGACGGTTTCTTCGGCCCGGGCACCGGCAGTTTCCTGATCTTCCTGTTCATCCGCTTCTTCGGCTTCGATTTCCTGCATGCCTCGGCCGGCGCCAAGGTCGTCAATGTCGCCACCAACCTGGCGGCGCTGGCCTTCTTCCTGCCCGCCGGCCACATCATCGCCGCGCTCGCCGGCGCCATGGCCGTCGCCAACATCGCCGGCTCGGTGGCCGGTACCTGGCTGGCGTTGAGGCATGGCAGCGGCTTCATCCGCATCGTCTTCCTGGTGGTGGTCGGGGTACTGATCGTCAAATTTGCCTGGGATACCTTTGCCGGCGTCTGAAGCCGGTTTTTCGCCTAAAATCGGGCGACTTCCCCGAGGTTTCCGATGCGCGTCACGCTAGTCCATCCCGCCGGTTTCAATTTCGTTCCCGGCCAGCCCGATTTTTCGGTGCTGGCCAACCGCATGCCGCCGATCGGCATCATGCAGCTGGCGTCGTGGCTGGAGAAATTCGGCCATCAGGTGGCCCTGCACGACTGCCTGGGACCCTATGCGCCGCCGGGAATCGCCGCCAACGCCGAAATCGTCCTGGCCAGCGAGCCGGAAATGGTCGGTTTCTCGGCGACCACCTCGGGTTTCATGGACGCCGTGGACATGGCGCTGTACATCCGCGAGAAGCGGCCGGACATCCGCATCGTCTTCGGCAATGTCCATGTCTCCTCGCTCGGTGCGCCGATTCTCGAACACTTCCCGGAAATCGACTACCTGGTCATCGGCGAGGGCGAAGGCGCCCTGCTCGACCTGGCCGACGGCAAGCCGCTGGCCGACATCGGCAACCTGATCTGGCGCGACCCGGCCGGGCGCATCGTCGTCAATCCGCGCCGTGACCGCATCCTCGATCTCGATGAGTTGCCGTTCCCGGCCTACGAGAAGCTGGCCGGCTTTCCGCACGCCTATCACCTGCCGCTGTTCGCCTACGAAAAGCGCTATGGCGCGACCATGATCACCTCGCGCGGCTGTCCCTATACCTGCTCGTTCTGCGACCGCACGGTGTTCGAGCGCCTGTACAAGACCAATTCGGCGCAATACACCTACGACCACATGAAGTACTTGCGGGACAACTTCGGGGTCTACCACATCAACATGTACGACGACTTGTTCACCGCCAAGAAGCAGCGCGTGATGGACCTGTGCGACCTGTTGATCGAGAAGCCGCTCGGCGTGCAGTGGAATTGCGCGATCCGCACCGGCCATACCTCGGACGAAATGCTGGCCAAGCTCAAGCAGGCCGGCGCGCTGATGGTGTCGATGGGCGTCGAGTCGGCCGATCCGGGGATGATGGAACGGCACAAGGCCGGGGTCACGCTCGACGCGGTGCGCGATACGGTGCGTCAGATCCACGCCGCCGGTTTGCGCGCCAAGGGCCTGTTCATTTTCGGCATGCCGGGCGAGACGCCGGAGACGGTGAAGGTGACCAGCGACTTTATCCTCTCGCTCGATCTCGACGAGATGAACATGACCAAGTTCAGCCCGCTGCATGGCGCCCCGATCTGGGAGGAATGCGTCAGCGGCGAGTCCGGCGATTTCATCGAGGACTGGCGGCTGATGAACTGCCTGAACTTCGTTTTCCTGCCCAAGGGCTTTTCCTCGCGCGACGAGATGGACGCGCTGTACAACTGGCATGTCAAGCGCTTCTACGACAGCAAAGCTTACCGCCGCCGCTTCGCCGGCCGGCTGTGGCAGCATCGCTGGAGCCTGTGGCATGTGTTGAAGCACCTGCCGGAAACCATTGCCGCGGCCCGTTACTTCAGCGCCAACAAGGCGCAGATCGAACAGGCGCGGCGCGACTTTGCCCTGCACCCGCGTCAGCCGCTCGGGCTCAAGCCGATGCTGTCGACCGACCTGCAGGTGGACAACATTGTTGCCATGTCGCCGGTGAAGCTGTCGCGACGCGAGGCGATGAAGCAGATCATTCCATTGGTTTACGAAAGTCAGTCGGCGTGTTCGTCCCCGGTACCGGGGGCAGCGCTATAATCTCCCCCCTGCCCGCGGGGGTTTGCGCATGCCGGCCCGGCACAAAAAGATAATTTCTGCCCGCCACAGAGAACAGGGGAATGTCCGATGGAACAGCAAACACAGCAGCCTGAACGCAGCCAGTGCGACGTGCTGGTGATCGGCGGTGGCCCGGCCGGGACGACGGTGGCGCCGCTGCTGGCGGAAAAGGGTTACAAGGTGGTGATTCTCGAGAAGTCGCATCATCCGCGCTTCCATATCGGCGAGTCGCTGTTGCCAGCCAACCTGCCGTTGTTCGAGCGCCTGGGTGTGGCCGACGAAGTCCGCGCCATCGGCATGGAAAAGCGCGGCGCCGAATTCGTTTCGCCCAGTCACGATACGCCGCAGGTCTTCCACTTTGCCGACGCCTGGGACAAATCCATGCCCTACGCCTATCAGGTGCGGCGTTCGGAATTCGATACCGTGCTGATCCGCAACGCGGCGAACAAGGGCGTCGAGGTGCACGAGGGCTGCCGCGCCCGCACCGTCGACTTCCAGGCCGACGACAGCGTGCTGATCAGTGCGGTCCACGACGACGGTCGCGAACAGGTGTGGCAGGCGCGCTTTGTCGTCGATGCTTCCGGTCGCGATACCTTCCTCGCCAACCGCTTCCAGATCAAGCACCGCAATCCCAGGCACAACAGTTCGGCGGTCTATGGCCATTTCTCGCAGGCGCGCCGGCATCCGGGCAGCGAGGCCGGGAACATCACCATCTACTGGTTCGAGCACGGCTGGTTCTGGTTCATTCCGATGATCAACGACGTCACCAGCGTCGGCATGGTGACCTGGCCCTACTACATGAAGACGCGCGGCGAGCGCAGCCTGGAGCAGTTCCTGCGCGACGGCATCGCCATGTGTCCGCCGCTGGCCGAGCGGCTGAAGGATTCGACCCTGGTGCACGAGGTCGAGGCGACCGGCAATTTCTCCTACGTGTCCGAGCGCAACCACGGGCGTAATTACCTGCTCCTCGGCGATGCCTATGCCTTCATCGACCCGGTGTTTTCCTCCGGCGTCTGGCTGGCGATGAACAGCGGCGTCATCGGCGCCGAGGCCATCGATGCCTGCCTGAAGAACCCGGCCGCGGCACCGGCGGCGCTGAAGCGCTTCGACCGCCTGATGAAGCACGGACCGAAGGAATTCTCCTGGTTCATCTACCGGGTGACCAATCCGATCATGCGCGACTTCTTCATGTTTCCGAAGAACATTTTCCGCGTCAAGGAAGCCCTGCTGTCGGTACTGGCCGGCGACATCTTCGGCAAGACGCCGATCTGGCGCTCGATCTGGATGTTCAAGGCGCTCTATTACGGTGCCAACCTGCTGCAGCCGAAGCGTGCCTTCATGGGGTGGAAGCGGCGACGTTTCAATATCCGGCGGGTGGAAGACCCGGCGATGAATACGCTCTGACGTGGCGGGTCTGGTATTCCTGACGACCGCCGACGATGCAGCCGTTCCACGTGAAACCGCGCGCATCCTCGGTGGCGCCCGTCTGGGCG
>DKNF01000032.1 GCA_002470165.1 Betaproteobacteria bacterium UBA7395
CGGGATCGGGCAGCCCCAGTAGCGCTGGCGGCTGATGCCCCAGTCGCGCAGGCGGAACTGGGTCTTCTTCTCACCCAGGCCCTTGGCGGCGAGGTCGGCGGCAATCGCATCGACGGCGGCTTCATAGCCGAGGCCGTCGTACTTGCCGGAGTTGACCAGCTTGCCCTTGATCTTGTCGGCGTACCACTCGGCCCATTGCTGGTCGCTGAAGCTTTCGCCGTCGACGGCGACGACCTGCTTGATCGGCAGCTTGTATTTCAGCGCAAACGCGAAATCGCGTTCGTCGTGCGCCGGCACAGCCATCACGGCGCCATCGCCGTAGCTCATCAGCACGTAGTTGCCGACCCAGACTTCGACCTGTTCGCCGGTCAGCGGGTGGGTGACGTAGATGCCGGTCGGGATCCCCTTCTTCTCCATCGTCGCCAGATCGGCCTCGGCAACGCCGCCCTTCTTGCATTCCTCGATGAAGGCGGCAAGTTCCGGATTGTTGGCGGCGGCGCGGGTGGCCAGCGGATGTTCGGCGGCGACGGCGACGAAGGTGACGCCCATGATGGTGTCGGCGCGGGTGGTGAACACCCACAGCTTTTCTTCGGCGTTGTCGGCCAGCGGGAAGGCGAAGCGCACGCCGGTGCTCTTGCCGATCCAGTTCTTCTGCATCAGGCGGACCTGTTCCGGCCAGCCCGGCAGGTTGTCGAGTTCGGCCAGCAGTTCCTCGGCGTAGGCGGTGATCTTCATGTAGTACATGGGGATCTCGCGCTTCTCGATCAGTGCGCCGGAGCGCCAGCCGCGGCCGTCGATGACCTGCTCGTTGGCGAGCACGGTATGGTCGACCGGGTCCCAGTTCACGGTGCCGAGCTTCTTGTACACCAGGCCCTTTTCGTAGAGGCGGGTGAACAGCCATTGTTCCCAGCGGTAGTACTCGGGCGTGCAGGTGGCGAATTCGCGCTGCCAGTCGATGGCGAAGCCCAGCGACTTCAGCTGCGAGCGCATGTAGTCGATGTTCGAGTAGGTCCACCCGGCTGGCGCCACGTTGTTGGCCAGCGCGGCGTTCTCGGCCGGCATGCCGAAGGCGTCCCAGCCCATTGGCTGCAGCACGTTGTAGCCCTGCATCTTGTGGAAGCGCGAGAGCACGTCGCCGATCGTGTAGTTACGAACGTGGCCCATGTGCAGTTTCCCGGATGGATACGGGAACATCGACAGGCAGTAGTACTTGGGTTTGCTGGCGTCTTCGACGGCGCGGGCGGCACCGGTTTCGTCCCAGTGTTGCTGGGCGGCGCGCTCAAGGTCGGCCGGGGTGTATTTTTCCTGCATGGGCATGGGGAGCGTTCTTGCTGAAAGGCGTCGATCAAACCGCGAATTATAGCGGTTGCGCGGCCCGGTTTCTCCCCGGTTTTCAGCGCGTCCTGCGCTCGCCGGCAGGAAGGGGGCATTTTGCCCCCGGTTCTGTTACGGTTCCCCGGAGCGGCGTCGATTTGCGCCGCCCCGGGCCGGACATCAACGACGTCCGGTCAGGCGGCTTTTTTTTGGCCGACCATGTCGTTCCAGGTGCTCTGCCAGCAACGGTAGGCATTCTGCGCCGCCATCAGCGAGAGCAGCGACATGCGGGTCTGGTGGCGCCACATCCAGGTCAGTTGCGGGGCCGGGTTGAGCTTGCCGGTGGACAGCGAACCGGCTTCGTCCTCGACGATGGACAGGAAGCGCTCAATGGCCAGGCCGCAGAATTCGGAGCCTTCGGATTTTCCGGTCAGGTACTCGGCTTCGCCGACGGCGCGGCGCCACAGCTTGAGCGCCAGTTCTTCACTGATGCCGGCTTTCTTGGCGATCCACGGGAGGATCTTCGGTGACTTCATGCTGTTCATCTTGCTGCTCCTTTTACGATCGTGGCGGTGACCACTTCTGTATCGACTGCCTTGTGGGCAAAAAAGTTTTGTGCACTGCAATATTTATTTGCTTCCAGTATACGTTGCCGTGACCTGTGGGTCATTAGTGGATAACCCTTAAGTAAATGTTGCGTTGCACAAATGCAACAAATTGGTCCGACCATTTGTCCTTTGCTGGCGGCGGGCATTGTACACTGGCGGACTGTTTATGTGACCAGTCCAAACCATGTCCGATCTGCTCGCCAACCTCAATCCTCCTCAACTGCAGGCCGTGACGCTGCCGCCGGTGCATGCGCTGATCCTGGCCGGCGCCGGCAGCGGCAAGACGCGAGTACTGACGACGCGCATCGCGTGGCTGATTTCGACCGGCCAGGTCGGGCCGCACGGCGTGATGGCGGTGACCTTCACCAACAAGGCGGCCAAGGAGATGAGTGCGCGCCTGTCGGCGCTGGTGCCGATCAACGTGCGCGGGATGTGGATCGGCACCTTCCACGGCCTGTGCAACCGGCTGCTGCGCGCGCACTACCGCGAGGCGGGTCTGCCGCAGACTTTCCAGATCCTCGATTCGGCCGACCAACTGGCGATGGTCAAGCGCCTGCTGAAGAATCTCAACATCGACGACGAGAAATACCCGCCGCGCGAGCTGTGCCATTTCATCAACGCGCACAAGGAGCAGGGCGTGCGCGCCGGCCAGGCCGAGGTGTACGACCACTACACGCAGAAGCGCGTCGAGATTTACGCCGAGTACGAGGCCCAGTGCAACCGCGAGGGCGTCTGCGACTTCGCCGAGCTGTTGCTGCGCTGCTTCGAGCTGCTGCAGCGCAACGAGCCGCTACGCACGCATTACCAGCAGCGTTTCCGGCACATCCTGGTCGACGAGTTCCAGGATACCAACAAGCTGCAGTACGCCTGGCTGCAACTGCTCGCCGGCGGCGGCGCCAGGCTCTTTGCGGTCGGCGACGACGACCAGTCGATCTACCGCTTCCGCGGCGCCGAGGTCGGCAACATGCGCGACTTCGAACGCGACTACTGCGCCGACAACATCATCCGTCTCGAGCAGAATTACCGTTCACACGGCAACATCCTGGCTGCTGCCAACGCCATCATCAAGTACAACCGCGAGCGCCTCGGCAAGAACCTGTGGACCGACGCCGGCGACGGCGAGCCGATCCGCGCCTTCGAAGCCTATTCGGACATCGACGAGGCGCGCTTCATCGTCGACGAAGTCCGCGAACTGGTCCGCGACGGCGTGCCGGCGACGCAATGCGCCATCCTCTACCGTTCGAACGCCCAGTCGCGCGTGCTCGAACACGAGTTGTTCACCAAGGGCGTGCCCTACAAGGTTTATGGCGGCCTGCGCTTCTTCGAGCGCCAGG
>DKNF01000005.1 GCA_002470165.1 Betaproteobacteria bacterium UBA7395
GGCCGGCGTGCCGGTGGCCGAGCGCATTGAGCACGGCGGCGACGGCCAGGATGGCAAGCATCGCCGGCTGCGGCAGGACGAGATCGAGCAGGCCGGGAGCGATCAGCACGGTCAGCGCCATCAGCGCCAGCATGGCCCAGCGCAGCGCGAACAGGCGGCGCAGATTGACCAGGTACTCCTTGCTGTCGGCGGCGTGATAGAGAATCGGCATCGCCGAATTATCGGCGATTTGCGGCGCGCTGCGTTATGCTCTGCTGCGTCAGATTGTCGCAGGGGGGCGCTCGTCGGACGCCTATAATCTCCTGCAGCTCATGCACCACTGTTACAGGTTCTCGATGTCTGGTTTCTTGCGCGGCAATTTGCTGCTCGCCCTGATTTATGCGCTGACCGGCTGGCTGGCGTTGCAGATTGCCGTACCGCCGGGGTACGCGGCCCCGCTGTTCCCGCCTGCCGGGATCGCGCTGGCCGCCATGCTGGTCCATGGTCCGCGCAGCCTGCCCGGTATTTTCTTCGGTTCGCTGGCCGTGCAGATCGCGGCCGCCATGCAGAGCGGTTTCAGCGGCAACGTCTGGCCGATGCTCGCGCTTTCAGCCGCCGGCGCAACCTTCCAGGCGTGGTTCGGCTATCACCTGGCACTGCGCCTGCTTGGGCGCAACAACCCGCTCGACAGCCAGGAGAGCATCCTCGCCTTCATGCTGGTCGTCGCGCCCGTCGGTGCGCTGATCAGCCCGTCGGTGGGCACCCTCGCGATTTACCTGATGCAGGGGATCGCGCCCAACGACGCGGCCTTCACCTGGATGAACTGGTGGGCCGGCGATACGCTCGGCGTGCTGATCATGGTGCCGCTGCTGATGGTCTTTTTCGGCCAGCCGGCCGCCGACTGGCGCAGCCGCCGCCTGAACGTGGCGGTACCGATGCTGATCGCGCTGGCCGTTCTCGCGGCCACCTTCATCCAGGTCAGCAGTTGGGAGGAGCGGCGTCTGCAGTCCCGGGTCAATCGCGATGCCGGACACATGGCCAGCCTGGTGCGCAAGCGCCTCGACGCACAACTTGACCAGATGCAGGCCCTGGAGCGTCTGGCTACCGTGCATCCGGCACTCGACGCGGTGACCTGGCGGGAATTCGTCACGCCTTTGCTCGAGCGCTATCCGGGAACGCAGAATTTCGGCTGGAGCCCGCTGGTGACCGAGGCCCGGCGGCCGGCTTTCGAGCGTGCGGTACGCGCTTCGGGCATCCCGGATTTCGCCATTCTCGGGCGCGACCCCTCGGGGCGAACCTACGTCGTCGAGTCGCGTGCCGAGTACCTGCCCATCCTGTTCGTCGAACCGCTGGCCAGCAATCGCAGCGTCGTCGGTCTCGACCCGCTGGTGCTCGAACAGACGGCAATCGCCGCCCGGCGCACCCGGGAAAGCCGGTTGCCGGTGGCCTCGGCTTCGATCCGTCTGGTTCAGGAAAAGGGCGAACAGCGCGGTGTCGTGGTCTATCACGCCGTGTTCTCCGGTTCTCCGGCGCGTCAGGTCGGCATGATCTCGGGGGTGTTCCGCATGGACGACGCCCTCAACGCCACGCTGGGCCGCGAGATGGAGAAGGGGCTGGAGCTTTGCCTGATCGATCATGACGCCCAGGGGCAGCGGCTGTTCGGTCCGGGGGGCTGCGAGCGGCCGGAATGGCTGGCGCGGCGCATGCATTGGCAGGATACGGTGGATTTCGCCGGACGCAGCTGGCAGCTGAAAATTGCCGCTACCGATACCTATCTGGTGAATCTGCGAAGCTGGGGCGTGTGGTTGACGCTGGCCATCGGCCTGTTGACCACGGCGGTGCTGGGCGCCTTCCTGTTGCTGACCAGCGGCCGCGCGCGGCGCGTCGAACGCCTGGTCGACGAGCGTACCCAGCAACTGGCCGACGCCGGTCGCCAACTGGTCGAGCAGCAGGAGGAACTGGTCCAGGCGCAGCGCATTGCCCGGCTGGGCAGTTGGGAAATCCTGCCGGGTAGCGACGAATGCCATTGTTCGGAGGAACTGCGCAGGATCATGCGCTTGTCCGAACACGGACGGATCGTTTCTGACGACCTGTTGAACCGGGTGCATCCGGACGACCGGGCCAGCCTGCAGCGGGCGCTGGAACAACTCGCCGAGGCCCCGGGGCAGGCGGCTTTCGATTGCCGTCTGGCGGTCTCGGGGGCGATCGGCACCCGCCTGCATTTCCGCATCGAAAGCGATCAGCGCGCCGGTGGCGGCGTGCGCATCCGCGGTACCGCACAGGACGTGACGGCGGCCCGCGCCGCCGAGGAACACATCGCCTTCCTCGCCCACTACGATGTGCTGACCGGTCTGCCCAACCGTACCCAATGGAACGAACGGGCGCATCAGGAATTGCGCAACGCCTCGCGTCTGAGCGAGGGCCTGGCAGTACTGTTCCTCGATCTCGATCATTTCAAGTCGGTCAACGATTCGCTTGGCCATCCGGTCGGCGATCAGCTGCTGTCCGGCGTCGCCCGCCGCTTCTCAGCCTGCCTGCGCGAGAACGACTTCCTGGCCCGCCTGGGCGGTGACGAGTTCGTCGTCCTGCTGCCGCATCTCGAACATCCGGAGACCGCCGCCGTGGTCGCCCGCAAGCTGATTTCCGCGCTGCAGGCGCCGATGTCCATCGAGGGCCATGAACTGACCGTGTCGACCAGCATCGGCATCGCCGTATTCCCCAGTGACGGGGAGGACGTCAGCACGCTGCTCAAGCACGCCGACGTCGCGATGTACTGCGCCAAGGACCAGGGGCGCAATACCTATCACTATTTCAAGCCGGAAATGGACGTGCATGCGCTCGAGCGCCTGATGCTCGAAAACGCGCTGCGGCGGGCCATCGAGCGCCATGAACTGGTGCTGCATTACCAGCCGCAGGTCGCTGCCGACGACAGTCGCATGGTCGGCTGCGAAGCGCTGGTGCGCTGGCAGCATCCGGAACTCGGCCTGCTGCAACCGGTCCAGTTCATCGGCGTGGCCGAGGAAAGCGGCCTGATCCTGCCGCTCGGCAACTGGGTGCTGGCGAACGCGGCGCGACAACTTGCCGCCTGGCAGGCCCGGGGACTGGACCTGCTGATGGCGGTCAATATCTCCGCCCTGCAGTTCCGCCAGAGCGGTTTCGTCGATGACGTCCGCCGCATCCTGGCCGATACCGGTGCCGACCCGGCCGGCCTGGAACTGGAACTGACCGAAAGCGCGTTGATGCAGCCGACGCCGGAAGTGCTGGCGCGCATGAACCAGTTGCGCGAGCTCGGCATCCGCCTGGCACTGGACGATTTCGGCACCGGCTATTCCAGC
>DKNF01000181.1 GCA_002470165.1 Betaproteobacteria bacterium UBA7395
GCTGCCGGCGCGCCGCGACAGGACACCGGCCCGCGCCACGCTGGCTGTCACCGTCTTGCGCTGCGGCAAGGCGGCGACCCGGGTACCGCCACGATCGGCTTCGAGAAACCCCTCGGCGACCAGTTGCTGATAGGCGTACAGCACGCCGTTGCGGGACATGCCGCAATCGAGCGCCAGTTGGCGGCTGGCCGGCAAGCGCAGGCCGGCGTGCAGGCGCGCGTCGAGAATCGCCTGCTTGAGCACGCGATAGAGACGTTGCTGACGCGCTTCGCCCGCAAGCGGCAAACGAAGTTCGGCAAGGACAAGTTCGAGGGCCATCTGGCTCCATGAAATCAGACGATCGTGGTTCCATGAATGGTGCCACATGGCGCGCATACTGGCCGAACTTTCCAGGAGACCTCATGCAACATCCAGCCCCCAGCCTGCGCACCCGGGTTCGCCGCAAGCCGCAACGCGGTCATTACGATCCGGCCACCATCGCCGCCATCGTCGATACCGCCCTGATCTGCCAGATTGCCTTCAATCAGGGCGATAGCGTCCATTGCCTGCCGACGGCCTGCTGGCGGGTCGGCGACGCGCTGTACATCCACGGCGCCAACAACTCGCGCCTGACGCAAACCCTGCTCGACAGCGACTGCTCAGTCTGCATCGCCCACGTCGATGGATTGGTCATGGCGCGCTCGGCCTTCCACCACTCGATGAATTTCCGCTCGGTGGTGATTTACGGGCGATTTGTCGCAGTCGACGCGCCGGACGAGAAGAAGGCTGCCCTCACCGCCTTTGTCGAACACGTCAGCCCGGGGCGTGCGGCGCTGGTGCGGCCGCCGAGCGATGCGGAACTGGCGGGTACGGCCGTCCTGCGCCTGGCGCTGGACGAAGCTGCGGCCAAGATCCGCAACTGGGGTGTAGAGGACGACGCTGCCGACCTCGACATCGCCGTCTGGGCAGGCGTTGTACCGCTGCGCCAAGTTGCCGGCCAGCCCGAAAGTGATGCCGGTGCGGCAGAATTCACACCAGCCGCCCTGCCCGAATGGCTGATTTCCTGAGCACCAAAGCAATTCGCCGGCACGAGGCCGGCGAATCGTGTTTCAGGCAGTGGCAATCAATGCGCGCCGGGGTGCGACTGCGTCCGCGAAGCGCCGCCCTCCTTGTTGATCTGCTTCACTGCGTAATAGCCGATATAGACGGCCATCACCAGAATGAATGCAATCGTAAACAGGCTGAGCAAGCCGATATCGGATGTAAAAAGCAGATTCCACGCCATTGCTGTTCTCCCTCGAATTGTTTGAAAGTGCCGATTAAGCGGACATGCCGGCGCAATAAACATGCCCGCTCGATGGAGGCACGGCGACACTTCATGACATTCAGCGGAAACGACCGCAACCAGCGGCTTGCCGGACTACCGACGAAAATCGGGGAGCAGGAAGCATGGTCGCCCATGGCGCATTTCGCGCCATAAATGACAGTCACGCTCCGCCAGCCTTGACAATTTCGACACAGTATCAGCGCCGAGCCGCCACCAGGAAAGCGTCGAGCACAGGTGCACAGTCAAGCAAACCGCCGTCGCCGTGGTGGTGGAACTCCGGGTGCCACTGGACACCGCAGACGAAACTGCGCCCCTTCCAGCGGATCGCTTCGATGATGCCGTCGTCGGCCTCAGCCTCGACAATCACCTCGTTCCCCAGGCGATGCACCGCCTGGTGGTGGATCGACACCACCTCACCCCCCGCCGCACCGCCGAACCAGTGCGTGAACTGGCCGTCGGCGGAAAAACGTACGCCATGCGCATGGCGGTCGTAATCCTCGTGCTCGTGAGCAATTGCCGTCGGACACTGGGTCGGCAGGTCCTGGTACAGGGAACCGCCGAGTGCGACATTGATCAACTGCATGCCGCGACAGATGCCGAGCACCGGCTTGCCCGCCTCCATGAACTCGTGCAGCAGCTCCAGCTCGTAGGCGTCGCGCACCGGATCGCCGGCCCATGCCGGCTGCAGCGGCGTTTCGCCGTAGGCCAGCGGGCTGACGTCGGCGCCGCCCTGCAGGATCAGGCCGTCGAGATATTCGGCATAGTCGCGCAGGCGGATGTTGCTGCGCATCAGGATGCCGTCCTGCAGGACCGACGGCACCATCAGCACCAGCACGTCGCGCGATTGCACCCACTGGGCAATCGACTGCTCCAGCACCTGCAGCGTACGCGTATGGATACCCCGGCTGTCCGGCTGCGGATGGTGGATCCGCGCCGACAGGCCGATATGGATGGGACGACGGCGAAAGATCATGATTCATCTCCCCGGAAAGTGCGTACCGCGGCATCGACCATACCGCGCAGTCCGCCTGACTCGCCATGCCAGCGGCGCAAGTCGCCGGCATGGTTGCCGGTAGCAACCACCCGGCGCAGCACATCGAGCGCACCGGTGCTACCCAGAACGGCAGCGTGCGGTGCCAGTTGGTTCAGGGTTGCCAGCACATCGTCGCGCAAGGCCAGCGTTTCATGCCGGCGCGGATGCACCAGCGTCGCGTCGAGCCCGAAACGGCAAGCCTGGAAGCGGTTGTAGTTGTAGACCAGGTAGTCGTCTTCGCTGACCGGCTCGCCCTGCTCGCGCAGCATCCGGCACAGGGCCTGCAGGTAGGCGGCCAGGGCAGCCGCCCGCTCGACGCTGAGCGGGGTGTCGCAGACGCGCAGTTCGATGGTCCCGTACTCGGGCTTGGGCCGGATGTCCCAGTAGAAATCCTTCATGCTCTTGACCACGCCGGTGCTTTCCATCTTGGCGAAATAGCCCTCGGCAAAATCCTCCCAGCGCAACAGGAAAGGCGCTCGCCCGGACAAGGGAAAGGCAAACACCGAGTTCAGCCGCGCCGAATCGAACAGCGTATCGACCCCCTGCAGAAAGGGCGACGACGCCGACAGCGCGATGAAATGCGGCAGATAACGATTGAGCGCGTGCAGGAGGTAGAGTCCCTCGTCGGCGCTGGCGCAACCGATATGCACATGCTGGCCGAAAACCGTGAACTGCTTGGCCAGGTAACCGTACAGTGCCGATAGTTCCTGGAAGCGCGGCTTGTCGAAAATACGCTGTTCCGACCAGCGCTGGAAGGGATGCGTGCCACCACCGCAGATGCCGACGTTGAGGCGGTCGCCGGCCTCGACCAGGGCGTTCCGCATCTGCCCAAGCTGGCCGAGCAAGGCGCCGTAATCGGTGTGAACGTCGGTCGAAATCTCGATCATGCTCTCGGTGATTTCTGGCTTCACATCACCCGGAAAAGGCTGCTTGCCGAGCAGGAAAAGCATGTCGGCCGCCGCCGCGGTCAGGTCGAAATCGGTCAGGTCAACCAGTTGCAGCTCCAGCTCGACGCCCATGGTCAGCGCTTCCCCTGCCTTGAATGCTTCCAGCGTCATCTCAGCTTCCCTCCTCGCGCCCGGCTTCACCGGCCAGGATCAACGCCCGCTGCGTCGCCACCGGCCCGAGCAGTTCGAGCGCCAGCACCAGCAGACCCAGACCGGCCACCTGGGCGAATACATCGATACCGAGATGGCGCGTCTGTTCGAGCAGCAGGATGGCGAACACCGACATCGGCGTCAGCGCCAGCCCGGTCAGCGCCCCCTTGCGCCAGCCGATGCCAGACAGACCGGCGAAGGCCACGCAAGCACCGACCTTGCACAGCGTGCGCACCACCAGGACCGCCAGTGCCAGCCCGGCACCCTGGGCCACCTGCGACCAGGACAAGGTCGCCGAAGCATAGACGAACAACAAGATGGTCAGCAGGCTGCCCAGCGTGCCAAAACCACGATCCGCACCGGAAAACACGATGCGCCGGTAACGTACGACCAGCCCAAAGACCAGCGCCGCCAATAGGGCCGAGAACTGCAGGGCGTGTGTCAGGGTCACCAGCAGCAGCGTGGCGATGGCGAGGATCACCGTCGCATCGCCACCACCGCGCCGCTGCCAGCGCAGCAGGGTCGGCACGGCGACGCCGAACATCGCACCGATCCCCGCCGACACGCCGATCACGGCCAGGCTGCTCCACAAGGCAGGAAGCAGGCCGCCGGCGCTGGTCAGCACCCAGTAACCGGCAATCGCCTTGAAGACCAGCACCGCGAAAACGCAGTTGAACGCCGACAGATGCAGCATGCGTTCGGTGACCTGACCGGAACAGCGCAGTTCGTTGGCCACCCGCAGCGCCGCCACCGGCGACGAAGACATCGCCAGCGCCGCCAGCAACAGGGCCGGCAGCGGAGCCAGGCCGAAGCCCCGGGCCACCAGCAGCACGACGATAAAGGTGCCGAAGGCCTCGACCAGGCTGGTCACGGCCAGCCAGCGGTTATGCCGCAGCCAGTTCAGGTTGATGCGCTGGCCGAGTTCAAACAGCACCAGCGCGATGGCGAAATCGGCCAGCAGCGCCACCGGCGTTCCGGCCGGCTGGGGCAACAGGCCAAGCTGACCGCTGGCCAGCACGAAACCGGCCAACGCATAACCGCAGACGCGCGGCAACGACAGCCAGCGGCTGATCGCTTCACCAGCCAGCCAGGCCAGCAGCAAAGCCAGTGGCCAGGCCATGCCGGCAAGCGGATTTCCAAGAGACTCAAGCATCATGACGACTCCCGCGATGATTCGGTTGTGTCCTGCGCAGCCTTGAGCTTAACGCAATTTTCGCCGCACATGCCAGAAGTTGCCGACATGGTGTCAGCCAGATCAATGAAAATCCCGGCTACGGG
Source organism: Betaproteobacteria bacterium UBA7395 (assembly GCA_002470165.1). GTDB lineage: Bacteria > Pseudomonadota > Gammaproteobacteria > Burkholderiales > Rhodocyclaceae > Azonexus. Next base: position 4,715 of record DKNF01000181.1, read on the forward strand.
TTTCCAGTCGCCCCAGCCAGGCGGACAGGTCGACCAGGCGCTGGGCGACCAGATGCACCACGCCATCGGCACATTGAAGTTGACCGTAAACCCCGAGCAATGGTGCCCCGAGCAATTCGCGCCGCTGTTTTTCGACCAGCGCCGGCTTGACGACGACGTTGGTCCAGCCGGTTTCATCCTCCAGCGTGACGAAGACGATGCCGGTCGCCGTGCCCGGACGCTGGCGGCCGGTGACGATACCGGCGACGCGGACCAGCGCGCGGTCGCCGCACTGCGCCAGTT
>DKNF01000196.1 GCA_002470165.1 Betaproteobacteria bacterium UBA7395
TGGTGGTCGGCCTGCGCCGCCGCAGCGGGCTGGCGCGCCCAGGCTTCGGCGAAAGCGCGGGCCAGGTTTTCAGCGTGGACCGGCGGGGCCAGGACCACGGAACAAAGTATCCACAAGGGAAAGCGCGAGAAAATGCGCATCAGGTTTCTCCGACTGATGAAGGATCAGTCGGCGGCACGCCGCGATAGCCCGGTCAGACCGGATTACGGAAACGGAACGTTCAGCCGCCGACGCTCAGGCGGAGAAATGTCTGGGAGGTCGTTCGAGCCCGGCGGGGACGCGCGAGGCGAATTCACGGTCGCCGCGATCGAGCAGCGACGAGGCACCGGGCGACATCACCGGCATCGAGGCGACTTGCTGCACGGCAAGATGGCCGAGGATGTGCCCGGGGCAGCAGTGGTGCAGCGTCTCGGCGCAGTCTTCGTCGGTTGCAGCGTGAGTGACGCAATCGTCGCAGGGCATTTCGTGCATTGCGTGCGCATCGTGCCCGTCAGCTACGTGCTGGTGGTGCATGTCGACCGCGGCCACCTCGGCCGGCATGCCGCCAGCCGCCTGCCAGCCGAAACCGGGTGCGAGCACGGTCAGCAGCATGATCAGGACGAGGAAGCGGGAGAGCAGCATGGACATAGGCAGCAACTATAGACGAGTTTCAGACAGGACGGAACCACGAGAAGTTTCACGTCACACTGTCATTATCCTTCTATGACCTTTGTGATATTGTTTCTACATACATACGGATGAAGCCAGCATGCCGTGAATCCGCCAGACGAGAAGACCGTTCCACTGCGCAAGAGCCTGCGGGTCAGGGTTGGCCTGCTGGTTGCGGGAGCGGTGTTGCTTGTCGCAGCCGGTTTTCTCTCGCTGGCGCTCGGTCCGCTGGCCAAACGCATAGCCGCCACCGATTTCGCCAGTGCCAGCGCGCGCCTTGAGGCGCGACTCGACCAGAACTTGACCCCGGCTGCCAAAGCGCTGGAAATGGCGGCCGGCTGGCTGGAGGATGCCCCGCTCAGGATCGATGATCTGGCAACTTTCAACCGCCTGTTCGAACCCATCCTGCAGGCACAGGCCAAAGCGACTTCGATCGTCGCCGGGGACAGCGACGGCCACGGCTGGATGTTGCTGCAACTCGCCGACGGCGGCTGGCGCAACCGGCTCACCGACCTGCCGCGCTGGGGACAACGCCATCGCTTCGTCGACCGCGATGCCAGCGGCCAGGTGCGCGAATACTGGGAAACCCTCGATTACGACCCGCGCCGGCGCAACTGGTACGAAGCGGCCATGCTCGGCAGCGGCACCCGCTGGACTGCCCCCTACACCTTCTACACCACCGGCGACCCGGGCATCACCGCAACCCGCCGGATCAGCCTCGACGACGAGCGGACACTGGTCGTCGGCATCGACCTGATGCTGCGCGACCTGTCGCTGACCACGATGCACGAGAAGGTCGGGCGGAACGGCCTGGCCCTGGTCCTGACCGACGATCTGCGTACCCTGGCCCTGCCTGCTGCACCCTCCGGCATGCAGAGCGGTGAATGGCTGAAACATACGCTGCAACCGCATTCGGCGCTCGGCCTGCCGGTGCTCGACCGCGCCGTTGCCGAGTGGCAAGGCAAGCCGGATGCCAGCGTCCGGCGGATTGCCGTCGACGGCACCGACTGGTTTGCGCGCATTGCCGACTACCCCCTGGGCGACAGCCGGCTGCTGCTGGTCACCCTGGCCCCGGCCAGCGATTTCGCCCCGGACTGGCTGCCGGCCGGCAGCATTGTCGGCGGTGGTCTGCTGTTCATGCTGGTGCTCGCCACCTGGGTGGTCCGCCAGCAGGCGCGGCGCATCGCCCGCCCGCTCGAAGAACTGGCGACGGCCAGCAGCCGCATCGGCCAGCTCGACTTCGCCGCACCGCCCCTGCCGCCCAGCCCGATCCGGGAAATCCGGCAACTGGCCAACGCCCACGAGGAAATGCGTCGGTTGCTTCAGGAAAAGATCGCCGCCCTGCACGATGCCGAAGAAAAAATCCGCGACAGCGAGGCCTACAACAAGGTGCTCTTCCTCGGCTCGCGCATCCCGCTGGTCGTCCTTGATCCGCAAAGCGGCTGCTTCATCGACTGCAACCAGGCAGCGGCCGACATCTACCGGCTGGGCCAGCGGGAAAACGTCATCGGCCTGGGCATCCGCGACGTCTCGGCCCCCTACCAACCGGATGGCACGCTCAGCCATCTCGCCTGCGAGGAAAAGGTCCGCCAGGTCATCGAACGCGGCCCGCAGGTCTTTGAATGGCGCCACCGCCGCCCCGACGGCGAACACTGGGATGCCGAAGTCCATCTCATGCCCTTCCACCACGGCGATCACCTGCTGCTGCAGTTCAGTCTGCAGGACATCACCGATCGCAAGCAGGCAGCACAGGCCCTCGAACAACTGGCGCTCTACGACCCGCTGACCGAACTGCCCAACCGCGCCCTCTTCCTCGACCGCCTGCAGCAGTCGATCGGCCAGTCGCTGCGCAACGACAGCAGGCTCGCCGTCCTCTTCCTCGATCTCGATCGTTTCAAGGAAGTAAACGACACCCAGGGGCATGAAATCGGCGATGCCGTGCTGCGCGAAGTCGCCAATCGTTTCCGCCTGGTCCTGCGCCACAACGAGTTGCTGGCCCGCCTGGGCGGCGACGAATTCGCCGTGGTGTCGACGGCCACCGATCATGCCGGCGCGACCTTCATTGCCGAACGACTGGGCCAAACCCTGAACGAACCACTGAGCACCGGCGGGCATACCTTCTCGCTGGGCGTCAGCATCGGCATCGCCATCTTCCCGAACGACGGCGCGACGCCCGACGAATTGCTGCGCAATGCCGACATCGCCATGTATCGGGCCAAGAGCAGCCCGCAGCGCTACATGTTCTACAACGCCGACATGAGCAGCGGCCTGGCCGAGCGCATCGCCCTCGCCCGCGACCTGAAAACCGCACTGCAGGCCGACGACGGGCAGTTGTCGCTGGTCTTCCAGCCGCAGTTCGACCTGTCCACCCAGGCGCTGATCGGCGCCGAAGCGTTGATGCGCTGGCAACATCCGCAACACGGCCCGATCAGCCCCGGCGTCTTCATCCCGATTGCCGAGGAACGCGGCATGATGCTGATGATCTGCCACTGGGTCATCGATGCCGCCTGCCGGCAACTGCTGGCCTGGCAGTCGGCCGGCGCACGTTTCCCGGGGCGCATGGCGATCAACATCGCCGCCCAGCAGATGGAAGATGCGGCCTTCCCGCAATGGGTCGAAACGCGCGTGCGCAGCTTCGGGCTATCGCCCGAACTGTTTGAGCTGGAACTGACCGAAAGCGGCATGATGCGCAACATTGACCTGGCCATCGAACTCGCCGGGCAACTCAGCGATGCCGGCTTCACGCTGGCCATCGACGATTTCGGCACCGGCTACTCCTCACTGTCCTATCTGACCCGCTTCCCGTTCGACACGATCAAGATCGACAAGAGCTTCATCGACGACACCTCGCCGAAGCGCGCGGTGCTGCT
>DKNF01000247.1 GCA_002470165.1 Betaproteobacteria bacterium UBA7395
GCCGCCATCGGCGCCGGCGGCGGTTATCTGTGGTCGAAGCGGATGCAGGAGCAGAAAGCGGCGATGGAGCAGGCGACCGCGGGCACCGGTATCGACGTGACGCAGACGGCCGACAATCGCCTGAAGCTGGAAATCCCCAGCGATGTTTCCTTTGATTCCGGTCGCTACGACATCAAACCGTCCTTGCGTCCGGTGCTCGATAAACTGGCGCAGGGGCTGACCCAGCATCCGGTGACCCGGGTGACCGTTGTCGGCCATACCGACAGCGTCGGGTCCGATGCGGTCAATAACCCGCTGTCGGTGAATCGCGCGGCCGCCGTGCGCGATTATCTGGTGCCGCGCGGTGTGGCATCGTCGCGGATTGCCATCGATGGTCGCGGTTCGCGTGAGCCGATTGCCGATAATGCGACGGCGGAAGGCCGGGCGATGAACCGCCGGGTCGAGATTTTCATTGCCGAAACCAGCGCCAACTGATTCGGCATCTCTCCCTGATCAAGCCCGCCGAGTGCGGGCTTTTCAACGTCCGGGCAGAGGCAGTTGCGGTAGGGCCGGCCATTCGACGGCATCGAGCATGTTCTTGACGATCAGTCCGAGCTCGGTGTCGCCGGTGATTTCCAGTTCGCGGTTGAAGAACAGGGTATCTGGATCTTCCTGGCGGGCGAGCAGTTGCAGGTAGGCCGACAGGTTGGCGGCAAAGGCCAGGTCGGGTTCGCGCTGGGCCTGGAACACCGGGCGGAACAGGCCGTTGCGGAAGGTATAGCTGGCTTCACCGCCGGTATCGAGGATGCGGACGCGGAACAGCTTGTCTTCCAGTGCCGCCAGTTCGCTCTCCGGCAGCAGCCTGAGCTTGAGGGCGGCGTTCAGTGCGCCGACCAGGGCCAGCGTGTGCGGCCATTGCGGCAGCTTGTGGCCGACGCGGGCGATGAAGGCGGGCAGGCGGAAGCGGGGAATGACGAAGTTCGGGCTCATGCGATGACTCCGGGAAGTTCGTTGGCGGAATGTACCGCAATACCGGCGTCGCCGTGCCAGTAGCCGTTGACCAGGCCGCTTTCGCTCCAGTCCGAGGTGTCGGGGGTGGTGGCCTGTCCGGTTCCGGCGGCGGCAAAGGCGGCGATGATTTCGGTCATGTGCTTCTTCTGCGGGCTGAGGCGGACGATGTCGATACCGATCGCGCGCAGTGCCGGCATCTCGCCGAGCAGGCTGTAGGTCTGCGCCGACATCGTCTGGATTCCGTTGATGGTCAGGAAATCCTGGCCTTCGCGGGTGCGCAGGGTCAGGCCTTCTTCATGGTCGAGGCACTTGAACTGGCAGTCGTCCTTGTTCAGGTCGTAATGACGGGCGGTGAAGCAGCGTGCGGAAAAGGCCAGCGGTAACTTGCCGAAGGCGAAGACTTCAGTCTCGACGCCGGCCGGCCGGTAACGATGCAGGTGCTCGATCATCTGGCGCGAGGCTTCCAGCGGCGGTACCCAGCGGCACATGCCGTAGCGCGCGAAGGTGGCCAGCGTTTCCTCGTTGTAGATGTTCAGGTGCGGCCCGGCGACAAAGGGCTTGCCGCAAACCAGATTGACCGCGCCGAGGTCGTTGGCCTCGACCTTGCAGCCGGCGTCGTCGACCAGGCGGCGCAGGGCCTTCAGGTCGCTTTCCGATTCGAGCAGGGCCTGCGCCGAAACGATGACTTCCTTGCCGGCGTCGGTCAGGTCGCGGGCCAGGCCAATCCAGTCGCTGGTGCGCAATTGCTGGCGCCGCGAGCAGACGACTTCGCCGACATGGATGATGTCGAGGGCCGGGTTTTCGGCCATTTCCGCGTAAAAGGCCATGACTTCGGCCTTGGGCCAGAAGTAGAGCAGGGGGCCGAGCGACAGTTTCATGCTTACCTCCACGGCCGGTTGTAGGCGCCAAGCGTCGCCTGGCTGCCTTCGGAAACCTTGGCCAGTTCGCTCTGCCAGGCCGGTTTGACGTGGTAGCGCGCGTCGCCTTCGCGCAGCGCATCGAGTGCGGCGCGCAGGGTTCGGGTTACCTGGGTGACGTAGGTCGGGCTGCGCTGCCGGCCTTCGACCTTGATCGCGCGCACGCCGATCTTGAGGATGTCGGGCAGGATGGAGAGGACGTTGAGGCTGGTTGGCTCCTCGAGCGCGTAATAGGTTTCGCCCTGGACGTCGAAGCGGCCCTTGCACAGCGTCGGATAACCGGCCGGTTCGTCGTCGCCGAAGCGGTCGATGAGGATGCCGTTGAGCCGGGTCTCCATGGCGCCGGGCTGCTTGTCCCATTTGACGTACTTGGCCGGCGAGCAGGCGCCGACGGTATTCGGCGATTCGCCGCAGGCGTACGACGACAGCCAGCAGCGGCCCTCGTTCATCACGCACAGGCTGCCGAAACCGAAGACTTCGATTTCGACCGAGGTGTTCCGGATCACATGCTCGACCTGGGCCAGTGTCAGTACGCGCGGCAGGACGGCGCGGCGGATGTTGAATTCGCGCTGGCAGAAATTGATCGCCTCGTAGCTGGTCGCCGAGCCCTGGACCGAGAGGTGCAGGCGCTGTTGCGGATGACGGCGGGTGGCGTAATCGAGTAGGCCGACGTCGGCCAGGATGATCGCGTCCACGCCCAGGTCGACCGCGGCGTCGACCGCCTTGCGCCAGTCGTCGGTACGCCCGGCCTGCGGAAAGGTGTTGATCGCCAGCAGGACCTCGCGGCCTTTGCCGTGGGCGTAGCGGATACCTTCGCTCATGCCTTTCTGGTCGAAGTTCAGGCCGGCGAAATTACGCGCATTGGTATCGTTCTTGAATCCGAGATAGACGGCGTCGGCGCCATTATCCACGGCTGCCTTGAGCGCCGGCAGGCTACCGGCGGGGCAAACGAGATCGGGCAAAGTGGGCATGAGAAACATTCATTCCGGAGAAGGGGAAAGTATAGCCAGTGCGTCGGGGCAGCCATTGATCCTCATCAAAACCCCGGCTCGTGCTAGGATTCCGGCAACATTCCCGTACCGGCATTCAGCATCCATGTCCCAGAATCATGTCCTCGTAGTCGACGATGAAGCCATCAACCTGATGCTGATCGAGGATTTCCTCGAGCAGGAAAAACTGGCGCTGGAATTGTTCAGCGATCCCTTGCAGGCCTGGCAGCGACTGGCCGAGCCGAACAGCGATTTTTCGCTGGTGGTGCTCGACCGGATGATGCCCGGCATGGACGGGATGGAACTGCTGCGGCGAATCAAGGCCGACCGCCGCTTCGAGGATGTGCCGGTGATCATGCAGACGGCAGCGTCGGCACCGGAACAGGTGCGCGAGGGGCTGGAGGCCGGAGCCTACTACTACCTGACCAAACCGTATGCGCCGGAAGCGCTGATTTCCATCGTCCGTGCCGCGCTCGACGATCGCCGGGCCCGGGCTTCGTTGCGTACCCGGGCGGCCCGTCTGGAGGAAGCGCAGAAGCTGCTGCTCGGTGCCGAGTACGGTTTTGCCACGCTGGAGGAAGTCTCCTGTCTGGTCCCGGTCCTGGCCGCCCTGTGCCCGGATCCTGACCGCGTGGCACCGGGCCTCTCGGACCTGATGCTCAATGCCGTCGAGCATGGGAACCTGGGCATCACCTACCGGGAGAAGTCGCTGCTCAAATGGGATGGCGACTGGGAGGCGGAAATCCGCCGCCGGCTCAATATCGCGCCGTTCAGCGGTCGGCGCGCGACGATTCGGGTGACCCGCAACAGCGAGGCGATCAGTTTCCGCATCACCGATGAGGGCGAGGGCTTCGACTGGCGAAAATTCCTCGATTTCGATCCCGAGCGGGCGTTCGACCCGAACGGGCGCGGCATCGCCATGGCCCGGCTGACCAGTTTTTCTAGCCTTGAATATGAAGGCCGCGGCAACGTCGTGACGGCCAGCGTCAGTCTGTCGCCGCGGCCCTGATATTTCTCAGCGCAGGACGACGGTCGGCTTGTAGCCGAGGGCGTTGCGGATGCGTTCGGCGACGTTTTCGGCCGCCGGGCGCGTGGCATAGGGGCCAAGCTGCAGACGGTGCAGGCCGTTGGCCCGGACGATGTGCATTTCTTCCCTGACCCAGTCGAGTTCGCCGACCAGGTGGCGCTTCAGGTTGTCGGCATTGTCGGCGTTGGCGAAGGCGCCGAGCTGCAGGTAAACCCCTGCCGGCAGGGTGTTTTCCACCACAGGTTGAGCCACTGCCGGCTGCGGCGGCGGTGCTAGCTGGGCATAGCTGGTGCTGCTGCCGGTCGGGACGATAGCCTCGACTTCAACCTCGGCGCTGCCGTTGCGGACGATGTCCAGCTTGTGCGCGGCGGTGTAGGAGAGGTCGATGATGCGTCCGGCGTGGAAGGGGCCGCGATCGATGACGCGAACGACGACCGAGCGTCCGTTGCGCAGGTTGGTGACGCGGACGTACGACGGCAGGGCCAGCGTCGGGTGGGCGGCAGTCATGGCGAACATGTCGTAGGGTTCGCCGATCGAGGTCTTCTGGCCGTGGAACTTCTTGCCGTACCAGCTGGCCAGGCCGCGGGCCTTGTACGGGCGGACCGAGGTGTTCGGTTCGTAGCGTTTGCCGAATACTTCATACGGCCGCAGCGCAGGCCGGTGCAGCGGTTCCCAGCGCGGCACGGCGTCGGGGATCTGGTCCAGGTTATCCGGGATCTCGCTGGCCGGGCCGTCATCCTTGTAATAACCGCCGCCGCGCGGGGTGGCAACCGGGGGCGGGGCTGCCGGGCGGCTGGTGCCGGCAGTCGGCGTG
>DKNF01000203.1 GCA_002470165.1 Betaproteobacteria bacterium UBA7395
CGTACCAAGCCGCACGTGAACGTTGGCACCATCGGTCACGTTGACCACGGCAAGACCACGCTGACGGCAGCGATCACCACCGTGCTGGCAGCCAAGTTCGGCGGCGCCGCCAAGGCATACGACCAGATCGATGCGGCCCCGGAAGAAAAGGCTCGCGGTATCACGATCAACACGGCGCACGTCGAGTACGAAACCGCCAACCGTCACTATGCTCACGTTGACTGCCCGGGCCACGCCGACTACGTCAAGAACATGATTACCGGTGCTGCCCAGATGGACGGTGCGATCCTGGTTTGCTCGGCCGCTGACGGCCCGATGCCGCAGACCCGCGAGCACATCCTGCTGGCCCGTCAGGTTGGCGTGCCGTACGTTCTGGTGTACATGAACAAGTGCGACATGGTTGACGACGCCGAGCTGCTCGAGCTGGTCGAAATGGAGCTGCGCGAGCTGCTGTCCAAGTACGACTTCCCGGGCGACGACACCCCGATCATCCACGGTTCGGCCCTCAAGGCCCTCGAAGGCGACCAGTCCGAAATCGGCGAGCCGTCGATCTTCCGTCTGGCTGATGCCCTGGACTCCTACATCCCGACGCCGGAGCGTGCGGTCGACATGCCGTTCCTGATGCCGGTCGAAGACGTGTTCTCGATCTCGGGTCGCGGTACCGTTGTGACGGGTCGCGTTGAGCGCGGCATCGTCAAGGTTGGCGAAGAAATCGAAATCGTCGGTATCCGTCCGACGGTCAAGACCACCTGTACCGGTGTTGAAATGTTCCGCAAGCTGCTCGACCAGGGTCAGGCCGGCGACAACATCGGCGCCCTGCTGCGTGGCACCAAGCGTGAAGACGTTGAGCGTGGTCAAGTGCTGTGCAAGCCGGGTTCGATCACCCCGCACACCCACTTCACCGGCGAAGTGTATGTTCTGTCGAAGGACGAAGGCGGTCGTCACACCCCGTTCTTCAACAACTACCGTCCGCAGTTCTACTTCCGCACGACCGACGTGACCGGCGCGATCTCGCTGCCGGAAGGCGTTGAGATGGTCATGCCGGGTGACAACATCCAGATGACGGTCAAGCTGATTGCCCCGATCGCCATGGAAGAAGGTCTGCGCTTCGCCATCCGCGAAGGCGGTCGCACCGTTGGCGCCGGCGTCGTCGCCAAGATCATCGAGTAATCGCTCTTTTGAAAACCCGGGGTGGCAGGCCCGTCACCCCATCGTTCTTTTGGAAGCCAAGAAAATGCAAAGCCAGAAAATCCGTATCCGCCTGAAGGCCTTCGACTATCGCCTGATCGATCAATCCGCCCAGGAAATCGTCGAGACCGCCAAGCGCACCGGCGCCGTCGTTCGTGGTCCCGTGCCGCTGCCGACCCGCAAGCAGCGTTTCGACATCCTGCGTTCGCCGCACGTCAACAAGGCTTCCCGTGATCAGCTCGAAATCCGCACGCACCTGCGTCTGATGGATATCGTCGATCCGACCGACAAGACCGTTGATGCGCTGATGAAGCTGGACCTTCCGGCTGGCGTCGACGTCGAAATCAAGTTGCAGTAATAGTAGTTCCGCGGTTATAATCCGCGGTTTTCGGGGGTGGCCGGCAACGGCTGCCCATTTGTTGTTTTACATCGACCGGCCAATCGCAGCCGGCGATGAGGAGAATAACCATGAGTCTAGGCCTTGTTGGTCGCAAGGTTGGCATGACTCGCATTTTTGCTGAGGATGGCGCGTCCATCCCGGTGACTGTGCTTGACGTGTCCAATAACCGCGTGACCCAAGTCAAAACGCCGGAGAACGACGGCTATGCAGCCGTTCAGGTCTCTTTCGGCCAGCGCCGTGCCTCGCGCGTTTCCAAGCCCCTGGCTGGCCATCTGGCCAAGGCAGGCGTGGAAGCCGGGCATGTGCTCAAGGAATTCCGTATCGATGCCGAGCAGCTCGCCTCTTTCAAGGCGGGTGACCAGGTTGCCGTTACCATCTTCGCCGAAGGGCAGAAGGTGGACGTCACCGGTACCTCGATCGGTAAGGGTTTCCAGGGTGGCATCAAGCGCCACAACTTCAGTTCCAACCGTGCCTCCCACGGTAACTCGGTGTCGCACAACGCGCCGGGTTCGATCGGTATGGCGCAGGATCCGGGTCGTGTTTTCCCGGGTAAGCGCATGGCGGGTCACCTGGGTGATGTGCAGTCCACGATGCAGGGTCTGACGATCGTTCGCGTTGATGCCGAACGTCAGCTGATTCTGGTCAAGGGTGCTGTTCCGGGTGCCAAGGGTTCCGACGTCGTCGTGCGTCCGGCAGTCAAGGCTTAAGGGGGCGACATGGAACTGAAGGTTATCAACGAACAAGGTCAGGAAGCAGCGAAGCTGCAAGCTTCCGACGTGCTGTTCGGTCGCGAATTCAACGAAGCGCTGGTGCACCAGATCGTCGTGGCCTACCAGGCCAACGCACGTTCGGGCGACAGCAAGCAGAAGGATCGCTCCGAAGTCCGTCACACCACCACCAAGCCGTGGCGCCAGAAGGGTACCGGTCGTGCCCGTTCCGGTTCCAATGGTTCGCCGCTGTGGCGCGGAGGCGGTCGGATTTTCCCGAACTCCCCGGACCAAAATTACTCCCAGAAGGTTAACAAGAAGATGTTCCGCGCCGGTATGGCTGCGATCCTCTCCGAGTTGGCCCGTCAGGATCGCCTGGTCGTGATTGACGATCTCGCGGTCGACGCACCGAAGACCAAGCTGTTCTCGGCCAAGCTGAAGAACATGGGTCTGGACGGCAACCTGCTGGTCATCACCGACGAACTGAACGAGAACCTGTATCTGTCGTCGCGCAACCTGCCCAACGTTCTGGTGCTCGAAGCCCATGAAGCCGATCCGGTTTCGCTGGTCCGCTTCGCCAAGGTGCTGGTCACCAAGAACGCCGTGGCCAAGTTCGAGGAGATGTGGGGATGAACCAGGAACGTCTGATGCAGGTGCTGCTGGCACCGCAAATCTCCGAAAAGGCAACCTACGTTGCCGAGAAGAACGAGCAGGTGATCTTCCGCGTTGCCACCGATGCAACCAAGCCGGAGATCAAGGCTGCAGTCGAGCTTCTGTTCAAGGTTGAAGTTGAGTCTGTCCAGGTCGCCAACGTCAAGGGCAAGGTCAAGCGCTTCAAGGGCGCGACCGGTCGCCGCAAGGGTTGGAAGAAGGCCTATGTCTGCCTCAAGGCCGGCCAGGAAATCAACTTCGTTGAAGGGGGTAACGCCTGATGGCTCTCGTTAAAGTCAAGCCGACTTCCCCCGGCCGTCGTGCCGTGGTTCAGGTCGTCAATGCCAATCTGCACAAGGGCAAGCCGTTTGCCGGTCTGGTCGAAAGCCAGTCGAAGAACGCCGGCCGCAACAACAATGGTCGCATCACCGTGCGTCACCAGGGTGGCGGTCACAAGCAGGCTTACCGTGTCATCGATTTCAAGCGCACCAAGGACGGCATCCCGGCCAAGGTCGAGCGTCTGGAATACGATCCGAACCGTACCGCCAACATCGCCCTGGTTTGCTACGCCGACGGCGAGCGCCGTTACATCATCGCCAACAAGGGCATGGTGGTCGGTCAGCAGATCATGAGCGGCTCCGAAGCTCCGATCAAGTCCGGGAATGCCCTGCCGATCCGGAACATTCCGGTCGGTACGACCATCTGCTGCGTCGAGATGCTGCCGGGCAAGGGTGCGCAAATCGCCCGTTCGGCTGGTACCTCGGTCCAGTTGCTGGCCCGTGAAGGCACCTACGCCCAGATCCGCCTCCGCTCCGGTGAAGTGCGCCGCGTTCACGTCGAATGCCGTGCCACCATCGGTGAAGTCGGCAACGAAGAAAACAACCTGCGCAAGATCGGCAAGGCCGGTGCTCAGCGTTGGCGTGGTATTCGTCCGACCGTCCGTGGTACCGCGATGAACCCGATCGATCACCCGCACGGTGGTGGTGAAGGCAAGACCGGTGAAGGCCGCGTGCCGGTTAACCCGTGGGGTCAACCGACCAAGGGTTACCGTACCCGCAGCAACAAGCGCACGAACAGCATGATCGTTCAGCGCCGTCATAAGCGTTAAGGGGTAGGAAATGGGACGTTCTCTCAAAAAGGGCCCGTTTGTTGATGCGCACCTGATCGACAAGGTCGAAGCAGTCCGCGCCACCAACGACAAGCGCCCGATCAAGACCTGGTCGCGTCGTTCGACGATCCTCCCCGAGTTCATCGGCCTGACGATTGCGGTCCACAATGGCAAGCAGCATATCCCGGTGTTCGTCACCGAGAATATGGTCGGTCACAAGCTCGGCGAGTTCTCGCTGACCCGGACGTTCAAGGGTCACACCGCCGGCAAGAAGGCCAAGAAGTAAGGAGCTGACATGGAAACTCGTGCAAGTTTGCGGGGCGTACGCCTCTCCGCGCAAAAGGGCCGCCTGGTTGCGGATCTGGTGCGTGGCAAGCCGGTTGGTCAGGCTCTCAACATCCTGGCTTTCAGCCCGACCAAGGGCGCCGGTATCATCAAGAAGGTTCTGGAGTCGGCCATCGCCAACGCCGAACATAACGATGGTGCCGATATCGACGAACTGACGGTGAAGACCATCTACGTCGAAAAAGGCATGGTGCTCAAGCGCTTCACCGCGCGCGCCAAGGGTCGTGGCAATCGGATCAGCAAGCCGACCTGCCACATCTATCTGACCGTTGGTAACTAAGGAAGAGCCATGGGACAGAAAATTCATCCGACTGGCTTCCGTCTGGCCGTCACCAAGAACTGGAGTTCGCGTTGGTTCGCCAACAGCAAGGACTTCCCCGGTATGCTGCAGGAAGACGTCAAGGTTCGTGAGTACCTGAAGCGTAAGCTGGCGCATGCCTCCGTGGGTCGCGTCACCATCGAGCGTCCGGCGAAGAACGCCCGCGTCACCGTTTACTCCGCCCGTCCGGGCGTGGTCATCGGCAAGAAGGGCGAGGACATCGAAACCCTGCGTACGGATCTTCAGCGCATCATGGGCGTTCCCGTCCATGTGTCGATCGAAGAAATCCGCAAGCCGGAAATCGATGCCCAGCTGATCGCCGACTCGATCGCCCAGCAGCTCGAAAAGCGCATCATGTTCCGTCGCGCCATGAAGCGTGCGATGCAGAACGCCATGCGCCTCGGTGCCCAGGGCATCAAGGTGATGAGCGCCGGTCGTCTGAACGGTGCCGAAATCGCCCGTAGCGAATGGTATCGCGAAGGTCGTGTGCCCCTGCACACCCTGCGCGCCGACATCGACTACGCAACCTCGGAAGCGCTGACCACGTACGGCATCATCGGTATCAAGGTCTGGGTTTACAAGGGCGACATGCTCGATCGTAACGAGCAGCCGGTGGCTGAAGAGCCGACTGCTGAAGAGCGTCGTCCGCGTCGTGCACCGGGCAAGCCTGAGGGCGACAAGCCCCGCACCCGTACGGTCAAGAAGGCCGACGGTGCTGGCGAGCCGGCCAAGCGCGTCAGAAAGGCAGGTGCTTAATCATGTTGCAACCTAATCGTCGCAAGTTCCGCAAGGAGCACAAGGGACGCAATGAAGGTCTGGCCACCCGCGGCACCAAGGTGTCGTTCGGTGAGTGGGGCCTCAAGGCGACCGGTCGTGGTCGTCTGACCGCGCGACAAATCGAAGCCGCTCGTCGTGCGATGACCCGCCATATCAAGCGGGGCGGTCGCATCTGGATCCGTATCTTCCCGGACAAGCCGATTTCCAAGAAGCCGGCGGAAGTTCGTATGGGTAACGGTAAGGGTAACCCGGAGTACTGGGTTGCCGAAATCCAGCCGGGCAAGGTCCTGTACGAAATGGACGGTGTCAATGAAGCGCTGGCCCGCGAGGCGTTTGCCCTTGCCGCTGCCAAGCTGCCGATCGCCACCACCTTCGTGACTCGTCATCTGGGGTAATCATGAAAGCTAGTGAACTGAGAACCAAGAGCGTGGACGAGCTCAAGACGGAATTGCTGGAACTGCTGAAGGCACAATTCGGTCTGCGCATGCAGATCGCCACGCAGCAGCTGTCCAACACCAGCCAAATGTCCAAGGTTCGTCGCGACATCGCTCGCGTGCGTACCCTCATCCGTGAAAAGGCGGTGCAGCAATGAGCGAAACCACCAGCATCAAGCGTACGCTGATCGGCCGTGTCGTCAGCGACAAGATGGAAAAGACGGTTACCGTCCTGGTCGAACGGAAGGTCAAGCACCCGATGTACGGCAAGGTCATCGTCCGTTCCAAGAAGTATGCGGCGCACGACGAAGGCAGCATTGCCAAGGCGGGCGACCTGGTCGAAATCGTCGAAACCCGTCCGGTTTCGAAGACCAAGGCCTGGGCCGTAACCAGCGTTCTGGAAAAAGCCATCATCGTTTGATGTAATTTTTTTCAGGTACTTGCGCATTCAGTAAAGAAGCCGGTATAATCCGGCTTCTTTTTTGCGAGCACGCCTTCGTGCCGCAAATTTGTTCGACCCGTACGGGTTCCAAGACTGACCGCGCAGCGGATTAAGTTGGAGTTTATTTAAATGATTCAGATGCAGACGACGCTGGACGTCGCCGATAACACCGGCGCCCGTTCAGTTATGTGTATCAAGGTGCTTGGCGGCTCCAAGCGCCGTTACGCCGGTATTGGCGACATCATCAAGGTCAGCATCAAGGATGCTGCCCCGCGTGGTCGGGTCAAGAAGGGTGACGTTTACAATGCCGTGGTGGTTCGTACCGCCAAGGGTGTTCGTCGTCCCGATGGCTCGCTGGTGCGCTTTGATGGCAATGCCGCGGTTCTTCTCAACAACAAGCTCGAGCCGATCGGCACGCGCATCTTTGGCCCGGTGACCCGCGAACTGCGTACCGAGCGTTTCATGAAGATCGTGTCCCTGGCGCCTGAAGTGCTGTAAGGAGAGGGCAATGGAAAAGATTCGCAAGGGCGACGAAGTCGTCGTCATCACCGGCAAGGACAAGGGTAAGCGCGGCACCGTGCTGGCTCGTGTCGATGCCGACCACGTGCTGGTCGAGGGTGTCAATCGCGCCAAGAAGCACGTCAAGCCGAACCCGATCAAGGGTGTTCAGGGTGGCATCGTCGACAAGGACATGCCGATCCATATCTCCAATGTTGCGCTGTTCAATCCGGCGACCAAGAAGGCCGACCGCGTTGGCATCAAGGCGCTTGAAGATGGTCGCAAGGTTCGCGTGTTCAAGTCGAACGGCGAACTGGTGAACGCATAAGGGGTAGTCATGGCGCGTTTGCAACAGTTTTACAAGGAAACCGTCGTCGGTGAGCTGACCAAGCAGTTTGGTTACAAGTCCGTGATGGAAGTGCCGCGTATCACCAAGATCACCCTGAACATGGGTGTGGGTGAGGCGGTTGCCGACAAGAAGGTTCTCGAGAACGCCGTCGGCGACATGCAGAAGATTGCTGGTCAGAAGCCGGTTACCACCAAGGCTCGTACCTCGATCGCCGGTTTCAAGATTCGTGACGGCTACCCGATCGGCTGCATGGTTACCCTGCGCGGTCCGCGCATGTACGAATTCTTCGACCGCCTGGTCACCATCGCGCTGCCGCGCGTTCGTGACTTCCGTGGTGTTGCCGGCAAGGGTTTCGACGGCCAGGGCAACTACAACATGGGTGTCAAAGAGCAGATCATTTTCCCGGAAATCGAATACGACAAGATCGATGCGCTCCGTGGTATGAACATCAGCATCACGACGACCGCGAAGACCGATGCAGAGGCCAAGGCCCTGCTCGCCGCGTTCAAGTTCCCGTTCAAGAATTGAGGCAATCATGGCAAAACTTGCTCTGATCAACCGTGAAGAGAAGCGCCGCAAGATGGTGGCGCAGTATGCGAAGAAGCGTGCTGCCCTTGAGGCGATCATCAACAACGTGAGCCTGTCTGACGAGGAGCGTTATGAAGCTCGTCTGAAGCTGCAGGCCCTGCCCCGCAACGCCAGCCCGTCCCGTCTGCGCAATCGCTGCCAGCTGACCGGTCGTCCGCGTGGCGTGTTCCGTAAATTCGGTCTGTGCCGTCACAAGGTCCGCGAACTTGCCTTCAATGGCGAGATCCCGGGCGTTGTCAAGGCCAGCTGGTAATAGGAGATACAGAAATGGCTATGAGCGATCCGATCGCGGACATGCTGACCCGCATCCGCAACGCCCAGCTCGCCGAAAAGGCGTCTGTGTCCATGCCGTCGTCCAAGCTCAAGGTGGCTATCGCTGCCGTGCTCAAGGACGAAGGTTACGTCGAAGAATTTGCCGTTCGTCAGTCCGACGATGGCAAGGCCAACCTTGAAATTGCGCTGAAGTACTACGCCGGTCGTCCGGTCATCGAGCGCATCGAGCGTGTGTCCAAGCCTGGTCTGCGCATCTACAAGGGCGCCGAGGACATTCCGCGCGTCATGAACGGTCTGGGTGTGGCTATCGTTTCCACCCCCAAGGGTGTGATGACCGACCGCAAGGCGCGCGCTTCCCGTGTCGGGGGCGAAGTCCTCTGCATCGTGGCATAAGGAGCGAAGCAAATGTCTCGTGTAGGTAAGAATCCAATTGTTCTTCCGGCCGGTGTGGAAATCACCGTCGGTGAGCAGATCGTCGTCAAGGGCCCGCTGGGTACCTTGAAGACGGCAGCGAATCCCGCTGTCCAGGTGAGCCAGGAAGGTCAAAGCGTCGTCGTTGCCAAGGTGGCCGGCGCCGAGAACGGCTCCGCCATGTGGGGCACCATGCGTGCCAACATCAACAACATGGTGACCGGGGTTTCCAAGGGCTTCGAACGCAAGCTGCAACTCGTCGGAGTGGGCTATCGTGCCCAGGCCCAGGGTGATGTGCTGAACCTGTCGCTGGGTTTCTCGCATCCGGTTGCACACAAGATGCCCGCTGGTGTGAAGGTTGAGTGTCCGACGCAGACCGAAATCCTGATCAAGGGTTCGGACAAGCAGCAGGTCGGTCAGGTTGCCGCCGAAATTCGCGCATATCGCAAGCCGGAGCCCTACAAGGGCAAGGGCGTTCGCTATGCCGACGAAGTGGTGGTTATCAAGGAAACCAAGAAGAAGTAAGGGTGGCATATGTTTAACAAGAAAGAAGCACGTCTGCGTCGCGCCCGCAAAACCCGGGCCAAGATCGCCGAGCTCAAGGCTGTACGTTTGTGTATCAATCGTACGAACTGCCACATTTACGCCCAGGTCATCTCGCCGTGCGGCGGCAAGGTCCTGGCTTCGGCTTCCACGCTGGACAAGAACGTTCGCGGCGATGTCGCGAATGGTGGCAACAAGGCCGCCGCTGCCGTTGTCGGCAAGCTGATCGCTGAGCGCGCCAAGGCCGCCGGTGTTGAGCAAGTGGCTTTCGATCGCTCCGGCCTCCAGTACCACGGTCGTGTTCAGGCGTTGGCTGAAGCCGCGCGTGAAGCCGGCCTGAAGTTCTGATCGCTGCGAAAGGAATAGGTTACAAAATGGCTAAACCTGAAAGAAACAAGAAGCCGCAGCAAGCTGAAGAGCGTGATGACGGCATGCGCGAGAAGATGGTTGCGGTCAACCGCGTCACCAAGGTGGTGAAGGGCGGTCGCATCCTCGGTTTCGCAGCACTTACGGTCGTCGGCGACGGCGACGGCGGCATCGGCATGGGCAAGGGCAAGTCCCGCGAAGTCCCGGTCGCCGCACAGAAGGCAATGGAAGAGGCGCGTCGCAAGATGGCCAAGGTCAGCCTGAAGAACGGTACCGTCCATCACACTGTGATGGGTCGCCATGGTGCCACCACCGTGATGATCCAGCCGGCACCGGAAGGTACGGGCATCATCGCCGGCGGTGCTATGCGCGCCGTCTTCGAAGTCGTCGGCGTCACCAACGTCGTCGCCAAGGCTCACGGCTCCACCAATCCCTACAACATCGTGCGTGCCACCATCGACGGTCTGATGAAGGTGAATACGCCGGCCGAGATTGCTGCCAAGCGCGGCAAGTCGGTTGAACAGATCCTGGGGTAAGTCATGTCCGACAAGAAAATCAAAGTGACGCTCGTCAAGAGCATCATCGGCACCAAGCAGGACCATCGCGCCACCGTGCGCGGTCTGGGCCTGCGCAAGCTGAACAGCTCTGCCGAGCTGCTGGATACGCCGGCTGTGCGCGGCATGATCCAGAAGGTTCAGTATCTCGTCAAGGTTGAGGGCTAAACCATGCGTCTGAATACCATCAAGCCGGCTGAAGGCTCCAAGAAGGCCGCCAAGCGCGTCGGTCGCGGCATCGGTTCGGGCCTCGGCAAGACCTGTGGCCGTGGTCACAAGGGTCAGAAGTCCCGTTCCGGCGGTTTCCACAAGGTCGGTTTCGAGGGCGGTCAAATGCCCCTGCAACGCCGTCTGCCGAAGCGCGGTTTCAACTCGCTGACGCGTGCCCGCAATTACGAAGTTCGCCTCGGTGAACTGCAAGCCCTGCCGGTCGAGGAAATCGATCTGCTGGTTCTGCAGGTTGCCGGTGTCGTTCCGAATGACGCCCTGTCCGCCAAGGTGATCCTGTCGGGTGAGATCACCCGCAAGGTCGTCCTCAAGGGCATTGGCGCCACCAAGGGCGCCAAGGCAGCGATCGAAGCCGCTGGCGGCTCGGTCGGCGAGTAAGACACGGAAAGGGCAGAACGTTGGCAGCAAATCCGAATACCGTAGGCAAGGGCGGAAAGTTTGGCGACCTCAAGCGTCGTCTCTGGTTCCTGCTTGGTGCACTGGTGGTGTATCGCATCGGCGCGCATATTCCGGTTCCCGGTATCGACCCCAACGTTCTGGCCGATCTGTTCAATTCCCAACAGGGCGGCATCCTGGGCATGTTCAACATGTTCTCGGGTGGTGCCCTGTCGCGTTTCACCATCTTCGCGCTGGGGATCATGCCGTACATTTCGGCATCGATCATCATGCAGTTGATGAGTGTCGCCAGCCCGCAGCTCGAAGCCCTCAAAAAAGAGGGTGAGGCCGGTCGGCGCAAGATTACCCAATACACCCGCTACGGCACCGTCGTCCTGGCCCTGTTCCAGGGTATCGGCATTGCCGTTGCGCTCGAAGCCCAGCCCGGTCTGGTCAACGATCCCGGTTTCATGTTCCGTCTGACCACGGTGTCGACGCTGCTGACCGGCACGATGTTCCTGATGTGGCTCGGCGAGCAGATTACCGAACGTGGCATCGGCAATGGCATCTCGATGATCATCTTCGCGGGTATTGCCGCCGGCCTGCCCAGCGCCATCGGTGGCCTGCTCGAGCTGGTCCGCACCGGTGCCATGCATCCGCTGACCGCCATCGTGATCTGTATCCTGGTCGTCGTGGTCACCGCCTTCGTCGTCTTCGTCGAACGGGGGCAGCGCAAGATCCTGGTCAATTACGCCAAGCGTCAGGTGGGCAACAAGATTTACGGCGGTCAGAGCTCGCACCTGCCGCTCAAGCTGAACATGTCGGGCGTCATCCCGCCGATTTTCGCTTCGTCGATCATCCTGTTCCCGGCAACGCTGGCCGGCTGGTTCGGCTCGGGTGAGTCGATGACCTGGCTGAAGGACATGGCGGCCGTGCTGTCGCCCGGTCAGCCGATCTACGTCATGCTGTACGCGGCAGCGATCATTTTCTTCTGCTTCTTCTACACGGCCCTGGTGTTCAATTCCAAGGAAACCGCCGACAACCTGAAGAAGAGCGGCGCCTTCGTGCCGGGCATCCGCCCGGGCGAACAGACCGCGCGCTACATCGACAAGATCCTGATGCGCCTGACGCTGATCGGTGCTGCCTACATCACGCTGGTGTGTCTGCTGCCGGAGTTCCTGATTCTCAAGTGGAACGTGCCGTTCTACTTCGGCGGTACCTCGCTGCTGATCATTGTTGTCGTTACCATGGATTTCATGTCCCAGGTTCAGGCCTACGTCATGTCCCAGCAATATGAAAGTCTCTTGAAGAAGGCAAACTTCAAGGGATCACCGATGATCAAGTAAGCGCGATGGCAAAAGAAGACTATATCGAGATGCAGGGCGAGGTCATCGAAAACCTCCCCAATGCAACTTTCAAGGTCAAGTTGGAAAACGGGCACGTTGTGCTTGGCTTCATCTCCGGAAAAATGCGCATGCACTACATTCGCATCCTTCCCGGCGACAAGGTCACGGTGCAATTGACCCCGTACGATTTAAGCAAGGCCCGGATCGTTTTCCGGGCAAAGTAAAAGTTCTCTACGCAATAAACCGCAGGGCAAGGAATCACGGCTGCTTCCAAGCTCTCGCAGACGAGGAGTGAAACATGAAAGTGCAACCTTCAGTGAAGCGCGTTTGCCGCAATTGCAAGGTGATCCGTCGCAAGGGTGTCGTGCGCATCATTTGCAAGGATCCGCGTCACAAACAGCGCCAGGGTTAATTCCTGACGAAGTCGGCATTCGTTAATTTTAGAAATATTGGAGTGAATCGATGGCCCGTATTGCAGGGGTAAACATTCCGAACCATCAGCATGCCTGCATCGCCCTGACGGCGATCTACGGCATCGGCCGTACCCGCGCACAGCAAATCTGTGACGCGGCCGGTGTTGGTCGTACCACCAAAATGAAGGACATTTCCGATACGGATATGGACCGTCTGCGTGATGAAGTGGCGAAGTTCACCGTTGAAGGTGATCTGCGTCGCGAAGTCACGATGAACATCAAGCGCCTGATGGACCTCGGTTGCTACCGTGGTCTGCGTCACCGCAAGGGCCTGCCCTGCCGCGGTCAGCGCACCAAGACCAACGCCCGTACCCGCAAGGGTCCGCGCAAGGCCATCGCTGGCAAGAAGTAATAGGGATAGAACATGGCTAAGACTGCTACCAAAGTTCGCAAGAAGGTCAAGAAGAACGTCGCCGAGGGCATCGCCCACATTCACGCGTCGTTCAACAACACCATCATCACCATTACCGATCGCCAGGGCAACGCGCTGTCGTGGGCAACTTCCGGCGGTGCCGGCTTCCGCGGTTCGCGCAAGTCCACCCCGTTCGCTGCTCAGGTCGCCGCCGAAGCTGCCGGCAAGGCAGCCCAGGAATGTGGCGTCAAGAATCTGGAAGTGCGCATCAAGGGCCCCGGCCCCGGCCGCGAATCTTCTGTCCGTGCGCTGAACGCCCTGGGCATGAAGATCACCGCGATTTCCGACGTCACGCCGATCCCGCATAACGGCTGCCGTCCGCCCAAGAAGCGCCGCATCTAAGGAGAAAGACAAGTGGCTCGTAATCTCGATCCGAAATGCCGTCAGTGCCGCCGCGAAGGCGAAAAGCTGTTCCTGAAGGGCGAAAAGTGTTTTACCGACAAGTGTGCCATCGAGCGTCGCTCGTATGCGCCGGGTCAGCATGGCCAGAAGTCTGGCGCCCGTCTCTCCGACTACGGCGTCCACCTGCGTGCCAAGCAGAAGATCCGTCGCGTCTATGGCGTGCTTGAAGGCCAGTTCCGTCGCACCTTTGCCGAAGCTGAGCGCCGCAAGGGCCAGACCGGCGAAAACCTGCTGCAGCTGCTGGAAGCCCGTCTGGATTCCGTCGCCTACCGCATGGGTTTCGGTGCCTCGCGTACCGAATCGCGCCAGATCGTCCGTCACAACGGCGTCCTGGTCAACGGCAAGCGCGTGAATATTCCGTCCTACCTGGTCAAGCCGGGTGATGTCGTCCAGTTGACCGATCGCTCCCGCGCGTCGCTGCGTTGCAAGGCCGCTCTCGAAGCTGCCGAAGCCCGTGGCTTCCCGGAATGGATCTCGGTCGATGTCAAGGAAGGCAAGGGCACGTTCAAGGCCATGCCGCAGCGCTCCGAGCTGCCGGCTACCCTGAACGAAGGTCTGGTCATCGAACTTTATTCGAAGTAACCCGCAAGCAGAGGAATCTAGCCCATGCAAAGCAGTGGACTTCTCAAGCCCCGCATCATCGACGTACAGAGTGTTTCGCCGGTCGAAGCCAAGGTGGTCATGGAACCGTTTGAACGCGGTTTCGGTCACACCCTCGGCAACGCCCTGCGCCGCATCCTGTTGTCGTCGATGCCGGGTTATGCACCGACGGAAGTGTCGATCGACGGTGTGCTGCACGAATACTCGACCATCGATGGCGTCCAGGAAGACGTCGTCGATATCCTCCTGAACCTCAAGGGGGTCGTCTTCAAGCTGCACAACCGCGAGGTCGTCACCCTGAAGCTGGCCAAGGAAGGCGAGGGCGTGATTCGCGCCGGCGACATCGAGTTGCCGCACGACGTCGAAATCATCAATCCGGAGCATGTCATTGCCCACCTGTCCACCGGCGGCAAGCTCGCCATGGAAATCAAGGTTGAAAAGGGCCGTGGCTACGTTCCGGGTAATGTCCGCAATCTTGGCGATGCCAAGACCATCGGTCAATTGGTGCTGGATGCCTCGTTCAGCCCGGTTCGTCGCGTTGCCTACTCGGTCGAGAACGCCCGCGTCGAGCAGCGTACCGACCTGGACAAGCTGATCGTCGATATCGAAACCAACGGTGTGGTCGAACCGGAAGAAGCGATCCGCTACGCTGCCCGCGTGCTGATCGAACAACTGTCGGTCTTTGCCGATCTGGAAGGCACGGCGCCGGTTGCCGAAGCGTCTAAGCCGGCCCAGGTCGACCCGGTACTGCTTCGTCCGGTCGATGATCTCGAACTGACGGTTCGCTCTGCGAACTGCCTCAAGGCCGAGAACATCTACTACATCGGCGACCTCATCCAGCGCACCGAAAACGAGTTGCTCAAGACCCCGAACCTGGGTCGCAAGTCGCTCAACGAAATCAAGGAAGTTCTTGCCGCACGTGGTCTCACGCTCGGCATGAAACTGGAAAACTGGCCGCCCGCCGGTCTGGAGAAGGCGTAAGCCTTTTTCCGATCCGGGCAGTCAAGGGACGCCTGCAGAACATAGAAAGGATTAACCATGCGTCACCGCAATGGACTTCGCAAACTGAACCGTACCAGCAGCCATCGCCTGGCGATGCTGCGCAACATGACCGTTTCCCTGCTCCGCCACGAGGCCATCAAGACCACGTTGCCGAAGGCCAAGGAACTGCGTCGTGTCGTCGAACCGATGATCACCCTCGGCAAGAACCCGACGCTGGCCAACAAGCGTCTGGCGTTCGACCGCCTGCGCGATCGCGAGATCGTGGTCAAGCTGTTCGCCGAAATCGGTCCGCGCTACGCTACCCGTCCGGGCGGCTACCTGCGCATCCTGAAGTGCGGCTTCCGCGTTGGCGACAACGCACCGATGGCTTTCGTCGAACTGCTCGATCGTCCCGAGCCGACCGAAGCCGTTGAAGTCGACGAGTCGGCCGAGTAATCGTCCAGCTCACGCAATGCAAAAAGGCCGGGTAACCGGCCTTTTTCTATTTTTGCAGGACGGAATTCAGGGGCAGTCGATCAGCATCAGCGACACGTCGTCGCCCGCGGCATTCTGGCCAAGGTGGGCCGACAGTGCGTCCTCCAGTGCCGTGAAGCGCACTTCCCTGGATGTGCCCCGTACCGCGTCGCTGATTCCCTGGCTGCCGAATTGCCGTCCTTCCGGATCGGCTGCTTCGAGGACGCCGTCCGAATACATCAGCAGCTGGCTGCCCGGCTGCCATTCGAAACGTCGGGGCTGGTCGTTCATCTGGGCACTGTCGATGATGCCGAGCGCCAGATTTTCCGAGGGGAAGCGTTCGCAGATCTGGCCGTCGGCATCGATCAACAGGGCTTCCGGGGTGCCGCCGATCCAGATCTCGCCGCTCAGGCTGATCTCGTCCAGACAGACGATGGTGGCGGCAACGAAGCGGCCGATCGGCATCGACTCCTTCAACTGCTGGTTGATTTCAAGCACCAGTTCGCGAATGGTCCGGTTCAGGCGGGTCATCCGGTAGAACAGTGCCAATACGGGCAGGACACTGATCGCGGCGGGCAGTCCGTGTCCAGTGGCATCGGCGAGGAGGGCGTAGAAGCGCCCTTCGGGCGAATGCGACGCGGCCACGATGTCGCCGCTGAAGTTCTCGGTGGCAATGACCTTGTAGCGCAGTCGGGCGTCGAGCAGGCCAGGGCGATGCAGCAACTTCTCCATCAACCTCAGCGCCAGTTGCTGTTCGTTCTGGCTATGGTCGTAGTAGGTCTGCAAGAGCGCGGCGTTTTGCTGCAATTGCGATTCGGCCAGCTTGCGCTGGGTGATGTCGCGAATGACGATGACGAAAATCCGCTCATGGTCGATGCTGACTTCGGAGAGCCCGTATTCGACCGGGAATGCCCTGCCGTCACGGCGATGGCCGATGGCCTCGCGTTCACGATTCCGGGTCGTCGCTGTCGTCGGCGCGGTGCACTGCAGATCGGGTACCAGCAGGCCAATCGGGCGCTGGACGAGCCCGGCCGCAGGGTGACCGAAAATGATTTCGGTCGCACGATTGACCGTCAGGATTTCGCCGCTGCCGTTGCAGGTGACGATGGCGTCGGGAACGTTGTCGGAGATGGCTAGCAGGCGTTCCAGCGCGACCGTCGCACTGCGCTGCATCGACAGGGAGCGTTGCATCGAGCGAAGCTTGGCTTCGAGGACGACGAAGTTGATCGGCTTGGTCAGGTAATCGTCGGCGCCGGCCTCAAGACCCTCGACCAGATTCTCGTCGCGGTTGAGTGCCGAAAGCAGGATGATGGGAACCCATTTGTCCCGGCTGGCGGCCTTGATCCGGCGCGCCGCCTCGAAGCCGTCCATGACCGGCATCATGATGTCGAGCAGCACCAGATCGGGATGGTACTGCTGGAAGCGGGCGATGGCTTCCTCGCCGTTTTCCGCAAGAATGACCTCGTGCCCGAGTTTTTTCAGGAAGACCTGCAGGATGTGCAGATTGGTGCGGTTGTCGTCAACCGCCAGCACGCTCATCTTCTCGAATGCGTTATTCATTGTCATGGCAAGGTTCAATCGGAGGTGCGCTCAGGTACCGGCCGGCGTTTTCATGCTACCACGCCTTCACTGCCCGGCTCCTGAATTTCCCGCTGCTGCAGGTACCACATGTCGGCGTACTTGCCGCCGGCTGCAAGCAGCATCGCGTGGGTGCCGCGTTCGACGATGCGTCCGTCCTCGATGACCAGGATGCAATCGGCGTTCATCACGGTGGACAGACGATGGGCGATGATCAGCGTGGTCCGGCCGCGGGCGGCCAGTTCGAGTTGCTGCTGGATGGCGCGCTCGGTTGCGGAGTCGAGCGCCGAGGTGGCCTCGTCGAAGATCAGGATCGGCGGATCCTTGAGCAGGGCCCGGGCAATTGCCACCCGTTGTTTCTCGCCACCGGAAAGCTTCAGGCCGCGCTCGCCGACCCGGGTCTGGTACTTGTCCGGGAGGCCGTCGATGAATTCATGCAGGCTGGCTGCGCGGGCCGCGGCGAAGACGGCTTGATCGTCGGCATCCGGTTTGCCGTAGCGGATGTTGTAGAGGACGGTGTCGTTGAACAAAACGGTGTCCTGCGGGACGATGCCGATGGCCGAGCGCAGGCTGTGCTGGGTGACGCTGCGCAGATCGTGGCCGTTGATCCGGATGCTGCCGTCGCTGACATCGTAGAAACGGTAGAGCAGGCGTGACAGCGTGGACTTGCCGGCGCCTGAATGGCCGACAACCGCGTAGGTCTGCCCGGCCGGAATGGTGAAGCTGACCTCGTGCAGGATGCGCCGGTTGGGTTCGTAGGCAAAACCGACCTGTTCGAAGTCGATCCGCATCTGCCGGTCCGCCGGCAATTCATGCGCATCCGGGGCGTCGGCAACCTCGCGGTTTTCGTTGAGCAGCCCGAACATCCGCTCGATATCGGTCAGCGCCTGGCGTATTTCGCGATAAACGATGCCGAGAAAATTCAGCGGCATGTAGAGCTGGATCAGGAAGGCGTTGACCAGCACCAGATCGCCGATGCTCATCCGGCCCTCGACCACGCCGTTGGCGGCGCGCCACATCATGGCCGTCACGCCCAGCGCGATGATCGCCTGCTGGCCGAGGTTGAGCAGGGCCAGGCTGCTCTGGCTACGGGTGCTGGCGTCTTCGAGTTTGACCAGTTGCTCGTCGTAACGCCGCGCCTCCCAGGCTTCGTTGTTGAAATACTTGACCGTCTCGTAATTGAGCAGGCTGTCGACGGCCTTGGTGTTGGCGGCCGAATCGCTTTCGTTGACTGCACGGCGGATGGCGATGCGCCAGTTGCTGACCTTGACCGTGAACACGATGTAGGCGACCAGGGAGGCAGCCGTGATCAACACGTAGCCGATGTCGTACTGGACGTAAAGGATGACCAGCACCAGCCCGATCTCGATCAGGGTCGGCAGGATCGAATACAGCGTGTAGGAAATCAGGCTCGAAATCGAGCGCGTGCCGCGTTCAAGGTCGCGGGAAATGCCGCCAGTCTGCCGTTCCAGGTGAAATCGCAGGGACAGCGCATGCAGGTGTTCGAAGACCTCGAGCGCCACTTTGCGGATGGCCCGTTGGGTGACGCGGGCAAACAGCAGTTCGCGCAATTCGGTGAACAGCGAGTTGGAAAAACGCAACGCGCCGTAAAGCGCCAGCAGCATCACCGGCAACGCCAGCACCTCGCCCGACAGGCCGTCGATCATGTCCTTGAAGACCAGCGGTACGCCGACATTGGCCAGCTTGGCGGCAACCAGGCAGAGCAGGGCGGCGACGACCCGGAAACGGTATTGCCAGAGATAGGGGAAGAGCTTGCGCACCGTCTGCCAGACGTGGATTTCCTGCAGCGGTTGCCCGGCAGGCGGTTTCGGTAAGGCGGTGGCGCGGCGCATGGGGGCTACCCTGAGTCTCGAAGGCAACGAGTATATGAAATAAGCGGGATTTCCGGGAGAATCGGCAGAATCTGTCGTCAAGGATTTTTCATGAACAAGCAGTGCCTCAATTTGCCGGACCGCCAGCCCACCTTGCGGGTGGTGCCGATGCCCGCCGACCTCAACCAGAACGGCGACGTTTTCGGCGGCTGGGTCATGGCCCAGGTCGACGTGGCCGGCGCCATTCCCGCCATGCGCCGGGCCCGCGGTCGAGTGGCCACGGTTTCCGTCAATTCCTTCCAGTTCCGGCAACCGGTGTCGGTGGGCGACATCGTCAGTCTTTACGCCGAAATCGTGCACGTCGGGCGGACCTCGCTGACGGTGCGCGTCGAGGTGTTTGCCGAGCGGAATTATGCCGATCCGATCACCGTCAAGGTGACCCAGGCCGAACTGACTTACGTGGCAATCGACGAATCGGGCAACAAACGTGAGGTTCCCGCTAAAAATGGCGCGGAAATGGAATAAAATCGCGCGATCAAATAATTCGGATGTCTTCGGGGATTCAGGAAATGAACAAGACCACCATGCGTACCCTGCCCGCCGCGATGCTGCTGGCCTTTTCCGGTCTGGCATCGGCAGCCGGCTACCAGGCGCTTGAGCAGAATGCCAGCGGCCTCGGTGTCGCGTACGCAGGCTCGGCGGCAATCGCCGACAATGCCGCCACGCTGTTTGCCAATCCGGCCGGCATGAGCCGCCTTGAGGGCGTCAACTTCTCCATGGGCGTGGTCGGCGTGTCCGAACGCCACAAGTTCCGCACGACCGGCGGGGTCGCTTCCGGCGGCGATGCCGGCGAGAGCAATGCCTTGCCCAACGCCTACCTGACCTGGCAGTTCACGCCGGCCCTGAGCGTCGGCCTGGGCATTTCCCGGCCTTACCTGCTCGATACGCGCTACGACGCCGGCTGGGTTGGCAGCGCCGCGGGCGTCGATACCGAACTGACCACGGTCAACATCAATCCGGCCATTGCCTACAAGGTCAATGAACTGGTGTCTGTCGGTGCCGGCCTGAATTACCAGACGCTGGACCTGCGCCGGACCAGCAGCGTGCCCGAGAATTTCAAGGGTGACGACAAGGCGCTGGGCTGGAACGTCGGTGCGCTGTTTACGCTGTCGCCGGCCATGCGCGTCGGGGTCGCCTATCGCTCGGAAATCGAGCACGACGTTTCCGGACGCAACAACGGCGTTGCCGCACGGCACGACATCGATACCCCGGGCGTGTTCACCCTGTCGGTCTGGCAACAGGTCTCGGATCGCTGGGAAGCCATGGGCGACCTGTCGCACACGCGCTGGAAGTCGGCCGACTTCACCGGCATGCGCTTTGACAATTCCTGGCGCCTGGCCTGGGGGGCTGCCTACAAATACACCGATCAGGCGAAGCTGAAATTCGGCATCGCCTATGACCGCTCGCCGGTCAGCGACAGCAAACGCACCGTGCGCATGCCGGACAGCGACCGCCTGTGGTTGTCCCTCGGCGGTCAATGGACCTTTGGCCGTAGCAGCGTGCTTGATGTCGGCTACGCTTATCGTTACATGCGCGATGCCAAGATCAGCCAACCCGCGGGCAAGTACGAGAGCGGTGCCCATGTCGTGGGCGTCCAGTATTCGATCGGGTTCTAAGGGGTCGTGTTCGGCGCCGGTCTGCCTTCGCTCGAAATCGCCGGTCTGACCATCGGCGTGCGCGAGGCCGTACTTGCGCTGATCGTTCTGGTTGCGCTGTACATTGCCGTGGTCCTGTGGCGGATGCGGCGGCTGGGGGGCGCATCGGCGGAGCAAGCCAGCGGCCTTGGTGCGGGCCAACCCGGACCGACCGAAGCCCCTGTGGTCTCCGCCAACGAGCCTGAATCCCCAGTGCCGGACCGGAGCGACGAGATCCTGTCGGCCGAGGCATTTGCCTCGTCGTCCGCGCGAATGGCCGGCGAGTTGGTCGCCGAGGGGCTGGCGCGCGAACTGAGCCAGTTGCGCGACGAAGTTGACGCGATGCGCGGGGAACTGGCCGCGCTACGCGAGGACATGCTGCAGGAAGTCGCGCATTTGCGCGCCGCACAGACGGTTTCGCCGATCTACGGCGACGCGGTACAGATGGCGGCGGCCGGTTACGATGCAGCGGCGATTGCCGAACGCTGCGGGATCGCGCGCGCCGAAGCCGAACTGGTGGTGGCGCTTGCCCGTAGCCAGGTTCAGTGAGGAATGAGCATGACGGACAAGCCGGCAGCCGGTGATATGAATGAAGCGGCAGCAAGCCCTGACTTGCGTAACCAGATGATCCGGCGGCTGGCCGTGGCCGGTGGCCTGGTGGCGATCCTGCTGGGCATGCTGGCGGTTTTCGACCATCTGTCCCAGCCGGCAGAAGAGCAGGAAGTCCGGGTGTTCACCGAACCGGTGCCGGTCGCGCCCAAGAAGATGGTGACGCAGCCGGTGACACCGGTCGAGCCGGTCGTCGACGAGGCGCCGGTCGTGCAGGAAGCGGTGCCCGCGGCTACCGTCCCGGTTGAGGCTGCGGTCGCGACGCC
>DKNF01000066.1 GCA_002470165.1 Betaproteobacteria bacterium UBA7395
GCCACGACTGCCACCGCCGCCACCGCTGTGCCAGCCGCCCTTGCCGGCGCGCATGAAGGAGGCAAAGAAGGTGATCAGCGCGGCGATCACGGCGGCGCCGAGCGAACCGAAACTGAACCAGGCCAGCGCACCGGCCAGCAGTGAAATGCCGAGCGCGCCGACCAGGCCGAACAGGGCGCGGGCCACACTGGCGACGAAGATGGCGATGAACAACAGGCTGTCGGTGTCGAAGCCGGCGCCGTCCGGTTTTTTCTCTTCCGGCGGCGGCAGGCTCTCGCCGTCGATGACGCGGACCAGCGTGTCGACGGCCGCGCTGAGGCCGCCGGCAAAGTCGCCGTCACGGAAACGCGGCGCCATCTGCTCGTCGACGATGCGCTTGGCAATGGCGTCGGGAATCGCGCCTTCCAGCCCGTAGCCGACTTCGATACGCATGCGTCGGTCGTCCTTGGCGACGATGACGATGACGCCGTCGTCCACGCCTTGACGCCCGATTTTCCAGCTTTCCGCCAGGCGGATGCCGAACTGCTCGATGCTTTCCGGCTCGGTGGTCGGCAGCAGCAGGACGGCGATCTGCGCGCCTTTTTCCTGTTCCAGCCGGCTCAGCCGTTCGATCAGGCCGGCCCGGTCGCCGGCCGACAGCGTGCCGGTCAGGTCGACGACGCGGTCGCTCAGCGCCGGTAGGGCCAGCGGGCCGCTGCTCCAGCCGGTGGCCGGCAGGAGCGTGAACAGGCAGAGCAGCAGCCAGCGCAACATCGCTTACTTGCTGTCGAACTTGACGGCGGGGGCGTCTGCAATGGCCTTTTCGTTGTCGACGCTGAAGTTGGCCTTGGGTTTCCAGCCCATGACCATCGCCGTCAGGTTGTTCGGGAAGGTGCGCACCGAGACGTTGTAGACGCGCACCGTCTCGATGTAGCGGTTGCGGGCGACGGTGACGCGGTTCTCGGTGCCTTCGAGCTGGGCCTGGAGGTCGCGGAAATTGGCGTCGGCCTTGAGTTGCGGATAGTTTTCGGCGACCACCAGCAGGCGGGCCAGGGCGCTGCTCATTTCCGATTGCGCGGCCTGGAACCTGGCGAAGGCGGCTTCGTCATTGACCAGCTCGGGCGTGGCGTTGATGCCGCCAACCTTGGCGCGAGCCTCGGTGACCCGGGTCAGCACTTCCTTTTCGTGGGCGGCGTAGCCCTGGACCGTGGCTACCAGATTGGGCACCAGGTCGGCGCGTCGCTTGTACTGGTTGAGCACTTCCGACCAGGCGGCGTTGACGCCTTCGTCGTTGATCTGGATCTGGTTGTAGCCGCAGCCCGAGAGCAGGGTGACGAGCAGGGCGATCAGGGTAAGGAGGCGCAGGCGCATGGAGAACTCCGGAGTGGGATATTAGGAGGAGCTTAACAGCTTCCAGTGACCGTCGACACGTCCCTCGATCGGCCGGAAAGTGGTCTTGTAGGCCATTTTCCGGCTGTTGGCGATCCAGTAGCCGAGGTACAGGTAGGGCAGGCCGAGTCCGCGGCATTGCTGAATCTGCCAGAGGATGTTGAAAACGCCGTAACTGGCGCCCGGGACGTCCGGGTCGAAGAAGGTATAGACCGACGACAGGCCGTCGTCGAGGACGTCGATGAGGCTGACCATGCGTACCTGATCGTTCTCGGAGAATTCGATCAGTCGGGTGTCGACACTGCTTTGCAGCAGGAACTGTGCGTACTGGTCGTGGTTGTCCTCGTCCATGCCGCCGCCGGGATGGCGGCTGGCCTGGTAGCGGACGTAGAGGTCGAAATGCTCGGCCACCGAGATCAGCGGCAGCTCGCGGATCTGCAGATCCGCGTGGCGTTTCCAGGCACGGCGCTGGCTACGCGAGGGCGCGAAGTCGGCGACCGGCAGCCGGACCGGGACGCAGGCCTGGCACTGGTCGCAGTGCGGGCGGTAGGTGAAGATGCCGCTGCGCCGGAAACCGGCCCGGACCAGCGTGCTGTAGATGCCGCTGTCGATCAGGTGGGCGGGCGTGGCAACCTGCGAGCGGGCTTCGCGGTCGGGCAGATAGCTGCACGGGTAGGGCGAGGTCGCGTAGAACTGCAGCAGCGAGAAGGGCAGGTCGGCGTCGTTGGCTTGGGACATGGGGGTTACCAGTCAGTGCTCACGGCAAGCTGCCAGACGCTGCGTTCGCCCTGGCCGATCAGCGTTTGCATGCGCTGCAGGAATTCGCTGCGGGGAATTTCCGCCGCCCCGAGCGAAGCCAGGTGGTCGGTGTGCATCTGGCAGTCGATCATGCCGAAACCCCGCTCGCGCAACAGTCGGATCAGATAGGCGAAGGCGAACTTCGAGGCATTGTCGCGCCGGGAGAACATCGACTCGCCGTAGAACATCCGGCCGATGGCCAGGCCGTACAAGCCACCGACGAGTTCGCCTTCTTCCCAGACTTCGACCGAATGCGCCCAGCCGAGTTCATGCAGCCGGGTGTAGGCTTCCATCATCTCGTCGCTGATCCAGGTGCCGTCCTGCCCGCGTCGCCGGGTTGCCGCGCAGGCCGCGATGACTGCGGGGAAATCCCGGTCGGCGCTGATCCCCAGCGCATCGCTGCGCAACAGGCGGCGCAGGCTGCGCGACAGGCGGAAGTTTTCGGGGAACATGACCATGCGCGGGTCCGGGCTGTACCACAGGGCCTGCCCCTCGATCGTGCCCCAGGGAAAGATGCCGCGCCGGTAGGCGTCGAGCAGGCGATCCGGCAGCAACAGCCCGCCGACGGCGAGCAAGCCGTTCATGTCCTGGCGCGCCTCGGTGACCGGCGGAAACGGGTCGAGCGGGCCGAGAAAGGGAATCATGCGCCGGCGGTCAGCGGTGCCAGGTCACCGGCTGCTCGGCAAGCGCCTGTTGTTCGACGCGGATTTCGCATGCCGGATCGTCGTCGCAGGCATCGTGTTTCTTGAAGGCGATCACATGGTCGGCGTCGAGGCGGATGCCGATCTTCTCGCCCAGCGCGTGGTTGTGATGCGACGGAACCAGCGACAACACCTCGCTGCCGCTGCTCAGACGCAGGGTGTACAGGATATCGGCGCCGCGGAAGGCCTTGTGCAGGACTTCGGCCTGCACCGGGCTGGCGTCGTCGTGCACGATGTCGTCCGGCCGCAGCAGGATGTCCACACGGCAGCCGTCTTCGCAATGCGAGCAGCTTTCGTTGCACTCCACCGGCGTGTCGGAAATCAGCGTGCCCAGTTCCATGCACACCGAATTGCCTTCGCCGACCGTGCCGGTGAGCAGCACGCCCTGGCCGACGAAGTCGGCGACGAAGCGGTTGGCCGGGCGGTGGTAGAGGTTGTACGGCGTATCCCATTGCTGGATGCGGCCGTTGTGCATGATGCCGATCTCGTCGGCCATGGCGAAGGCTTCGTGCTGGTCGTGGGTGACCATGATCGCGGTCGAGCCCTCGCGCTTGAGGATTTCTCGCACTTCGACCGAAAGCCGCTCGCGCAGGCCGACGTCGAGGTTGGAGAAGGGTTCGTCGAGCAGGATCAGTTCGGGGCGCGGTGCCAGCGCCCGGGCCAGGGCCACTCGCTGCTGCTGGCCGCCGGAAAGTTCGTGCGGATACTTGTTGCCCTGGCCGCCGAGGCCGACCGTGGCGAGCAACTGACGCACGCGCAGCGAGGCAGCTTCGCTCTGCCGGTCGGCCAGGCCGAAAGCGACGTTTTCATCGACGGTGAGATGCGGGAACAGCGCGTAATCCTGGAAGACCATGCCGATCCGGCGCTTCTCGGGAGCGACCCGGGCATCCGGTCGGCTGACCGTCTGGCCGTGCAGCCGGATTTCGCCGCCGGCAATGTCCTCGAAGCCGGCAATGCAGCGCAGCAGGGTTGTCTTGCCGCAGCCGGACGGGCCAAGCAGGCAGGCAATCTGTCCGGGCGCCAGGCGAAAATCGACCCCGTCGACGACGGTATGCTTGCCGTAGCGTTGAATTACGCCAATCAATTCGAGCTGTGTCATGGTGCTCGATTATAATTCGCATTCATGCACCTGCACACGCGCTCATTTCCCTTCCTGCTGATCGTCGGTATCGCGGTGGCCGTGCTGGCCGCCCTGCCGGTCGCCAGCGTCGGCCTGAACCTGTTCGTCGGCGGTACCAGCGACACCTGGGCCCACCTGTCGCAGACCGTATTGCCCGAGTACATCGCCAATTCGCTGCTGCTGTGCCTGGGCGTCGGCCTGGGCGTCGGCCTCATCGGCGTGTCGACGGCCTGGCTGACGGCGATGCACGAGTTTCCCGGCCGCCGTTTCTTCGAATGGGCGCTGGTCCTGCCGCTGGCCGTGCCAGCCTACGTGATGGCCTACGTGTATACCGATTTCCTGCAGTTCGTCGGCCCGGTGCAGAGC
>DKNF01000134.1 GCA_002470165.1 Betaproteobacteria bacterium UBA7395
TATAACTGTCGAACTCGGGAGGGAACGCAGTTTCATATTATCTCCTCCGTGGAATTGGGACGCGCCGCAAGGCGGCAGCGGAGGAAGACATCGCAGGACCTGTGCCAGCCGCGTCGCCGGCTGGCAAGTCATTGATTTATTGAAGTTGTTTTCTGGCTGACGATAACTGGCGACGGTCACTCAGTGCGGAATTCCGGAATCAGGCAAGGCGCCGGTGCGGAAATCCGCACAAGCTCAGTCGGCCAGCAGCATCGCGCCGAGCGCCGCCGGCTGTGCCGCCGCCCGCCAGCCAGCACGCATCTCGTCGGCGTTCAGGCTGCCGTAACCCCAGGTCACGGCGATGAAGGGCAGGCCGTTGGCGTCGGCCGACTCGCCGTCCTCGCTGCGGTCGCCGATGTAGATTGCCTGTTCCTTGGCGATACCCTGGTCGGCGAGCAGCCGGGCGATCATCGCCGCCTTGTTCGGCAGGCGCGGCGAAATCAGGTCGAGCGCATAGACATGGGTGAAATGCCCGCGCCAGCCGAGGTGGTCGAGGATCAAGCGGGTCGGGTGGATACGCTTGTTGGTGGCAATCGACAGCGTCAGTCCGGCCCCGGCGAGTTCGGCGAGCAGTTCGCCAACCCCGGCATAGGCGGCGGTTTCCCGGTAGCCGGCGCCGTCGTAACTGGCCTTGAAGGCCTCGGCCAGCCGCCCGATCAACGTGGGATCGGCGCTACCCGACAGCAGTTGCAGGGTCTCGGTCAGCGGCGGGCCGATCACGCTTGCATCGATGGCGACAGCCGGTGCGATGCCGGTCTGCGCGAAAGCCGCGCGAAAACTGGCGAGGATGGCCGGGGCGGAGTCGATCAGCGTGCCGTCGAGGTCAAAAACGATGTGCGGGTAGCGGGGCATGGGGGAATGTACAGGCAAAGAACGAAGGATGGCCTGAGTATCGGTGCGCTTACGGCAAGAAACCGGCTCAGGATTTTGTGGACGCCGGTGCGGCGATGGCGCCTGCGAGTATGCCACCGTCGATGTTCAGCTCCGCACCGGTAATGTAGGTGGCTTCGTCCGAGGCGATCATCACCGCGACTGCCGCGACTTCCTCCGGCCGGCCAAAGCGACGCAACGGACAATCCTGCACGAATTCACGCATCCGTTCCTCGCGTTCCGGACCGCTGCCGAGCAAGGGTTCCCACATCGGCGTCAGGATGGCTGCCGGATGAATCGAGTTGCAGCGGATCGGTAGTCCTTGCTCTGCGCAGTACAGCGCCACCGTCTTGCTGTGGTTGCGCACCGCCGCCTTCGAGGCAGCATAGGCCGCCGCCCCCGGAATGCCGACCAGGCCGGAGCGCGAGGAAATGTTGATGATCGAACCGGTGCACGCGGCTTGTCTCATTGTCTGGATGGCATGTTTGCAACCCAGAAACGTGCCATCCAGATTGGTCTGATGAACGGCACGCCAGGCTTCGAGGGAAGCATGCTCGGGGTCATGGACGAGATTGCCTTCCTCGAAGCCGGTGATCCCGGCATTGTTGACGAGTACATGCAGGCCCTGGCGTTCCTTGAGGACTGCCGTGGTGACCGACTGCCAATCAGCCTCGACGCGCACATCGAGATGCAGGTATCGGGCTTGCCCGCCAAGTTTTTCGGCAGTCGAGCGTCCGGTGACATCGTCGATATCGGTCAGATAGACGAATGCCCCGTTATCGACGAAGGCGCTTGCTATCGCCGCCCCGATGCCGCGTGCCGCCCCGGTGACCAGTGCGGTTTTGCCTTCGAGTCGTTTCATCTGCGTGCTCATTGAGTTTTCTCCCTCGTCGACGGGTCGTAGTCGTCCGGCGTTATGCCCCAGTCGCCCCAGGTATACCAGTCGTCGCCGAGCATTTCGGCGGGGTGCATGGTGCGGCCGGAGCCGTTGCCGCATTGCAGGTCACCGGCCGGACAATATTTGTCGCACCCCCAGCAGATGCGCTCGGGGTGTTTGGGGTGGAGCGGGAAGCGCTTGGCCATCGCTCCCCCTCGCTTACAGCAGCGGCGCTAGCCAGCGTTCGGCTTCGCCGACTGCCATGCCCTTGCGTGCGGCCCAGTCTTCGAGCTGGTCGCGGCCGATCTTGGGGATGGCGAAGTACTTGGCGCCCGGATGGCCGATGTAGAAGCCAGAGACGGCTGCCGCCGGGGTCATGGCGCAGGATTCGGTCAGGCCCATGCCGATGGCCGGCGCGTCGAGCAGGGCGAACAGTTCGCGCTTGGCGGTGTGGTCGGGGCAGGCCGGGTAGCCGGGGGCGGGGCGGATGCCTTGGTATTGCTCGGCGATCAGCGCGTCGTTGTCGAGCTTTTCGTCCTTGGCGTAGCCCCAGTAGTAAGTGCGTACTTGCTTGTGCAGCCATTCGGCGGCCGCCTCGGCGAAGCGGTCGGCCAGGGCCTTGAGCATGATCGCCGAGTAGTCGTCGTGGGCGGCTTCGAAGGCGGCGACGCGATTGTCGATGCCGAGGCCGGCGGTGACGGCGAAGGCGCCGGCGTAGTCGTTTTCACCGACGAAATCGGCCAGCGCAGTGTTGAAACGGCCGGCCGGTTGCTTGATCTGCTGGCGCAGGCCGACCCAGCGGGTGGCTTCGACACGGCGCGACTCGTCGGTGTACAGCACGATGTCCTCGTTCTCGCCGCGGGCCGGGTAGAGGCCGAACACGGCTCTGGCGGTCAGCCACTTCTCGGCGACGATTTTCGCCAGCATCGCCTGCGCATCGTGGAACAGCTGGCGGGCGGTTTCGCCGACGACGTCGTTGGTCAGGATGGCCGGGTAGCGGCCGGCCAGGTCCCAGCTCTGGAAGAAGGGCGACCAGTCGATGAACGGGACCAGGTCGGCGAGCGGGATGTCCAGCGTCTGGCGGCCGAGTTGCGCTGGTTTGACCGGCGTGTGTGCTTCGTTCCACGTGAAACGATTGGCGCGGGCGTCGGCCAGATTGACCAGCGTGGCGCCCTTGCGGCCAGCGTGTTCGGCGCGCACGGTTTCGTACTCGGCGGCGATTTCGGCGACGTAGCCGGCCTTCTGGTCGGTCGACAGCAGCTTGGTGGCGACGCCGACGGCGCGCGACGCGTCCGGCACGTAGACCACCGGGCTGTCGGTGTTGCTGGCGATCTTGATCGCGGTGTGGGCACGGCTGGTCGTCGCACCGCCGATCAGCAGCGGCTGGTTCATGCCGAGGCGCTTCATCTCGGCGGCGACGTGTGCCATTTCTTCCAGCGACGGAGTGATCAGGCCGGACAGGCCGATGATGTCCACCTTGTGTTCGAGCGCCGCCTTGAGGATGTTGTCGCAAGGCACCATGACACCGAGGTCGATGACGTCGTAGCCGTTGCAGCCGAGCACCACGCCGACGATGTTCTTGCCGATGTCGTGCACGTCGCCCTTGACCGTCGCCATCAGGATCTTGCCCTTGGAGCCGAGGCCGGTACGGGCCTTTTCGGCTTCGATGTAGGGCAGCAGGTGGGCGACCGCCTGCTTCATGACGCGCGCCGACTTGACGACTTGCGGCAGGAACATCTTGCCGGCGCCGAACAGGTCGCCGACGACGTTCATGCCGCTCATCAGCGGGCCTTCGATGACCGCCAGCGGCGGCTTGCCTTCGCTTTCCAGCTTGACGCGGACTTCCTCGGTATCGGCCACGACGAAATCGGTGATGCCCTTGATCAGCGCGTGTTCCAGGCGCTTCTCGACCGACTGCTCGCGCCAGGAGAGATCGGGGCCGGCGTCCTTGGCCTTGCCTTCCTTGACCGTCTGCGCGAAATCGACCAGCGCCTCGCCAGCGCCGGGGTTCTTGTTCAAAACCACGTCCTCGACCTTGGCGCGCAGCTCCGGCTCCAGGTCGTCGTACACGCCGAGCATGCCGGCGTTGACGATGCCCATGGTCATGCCGTTTTTAATGGCGTGGTAGAGGAAGACGGTGTGGATCGCCTCGCGCACCGGGTCGTTGCCGCGGAAGCTGAACGACACGTTGGAAACGCCGCCGGAAATGTGGGCGTGCGGCAGGTTTTCCTTGATCCAGCGCACCGACTCGATGAAATCGACAGCGTAGTTGTCGTGTTCCGGGATGCCGGTGGCGATGGCGAAAATGTTCGGGTCGAAGATGATGTCTTCGGCCGGGAAACCCATGCCGGTGAGCAGTTCGTAGGCCTTGCCGCAAATCTCGATCTTGCGTTCGTAGGTGTCGGCCTGACCTTTTTCGTCGAAGGCCATGACGATCACCGCGGCGCCGTAGCGGCGGGCCAGTTTGGCCTGTTCCAGGAACTTGGCTTCGCCTTCCTTCATCGAGATCGAATTGACGATGCCTTTACCCTGGATGCACTTGAGGCCGGCCTCGATGACTTCCCACTTCGACGAGTCGATCATGATCGGCACGCGCGAGATGTCCGGTTCCGAGGCGATCAGCTTGAGGAACTTGTCCATCGCGGCGAGCGAATCGAGCATCGCCTCGTCCATGTTGATGTCGATCACCTGCGCGCCGTTCTCCACCTGCTGGCGGGCAACGGCCAGCGCGTCGTCGAAGCGGCCTTCGAGGATCATCCGCGCGAAGGCGCGCGAACCGGTGACGTTGGTGCGCTCGCCGACGTTGACGTAAAGCGAGTCGGCGGTGACGTTGAAGGCTTCCAGCCCGGACAGGCGCAGTGCCGGTGCGATGACCGGTTTCTGGCGCGGGGTGAGCGTCGCGACACGTTGCGCGATGGCGCGGATGTGGTCGGGCGAGGTGCCGCAGCAGCCGCCGACGATGTTGACGATGCCGCGCTCGGCCCAGCCGGCGATCTCGTCGGCCAGTTGTTCCGGGGTTTCGTCGTAGCCGCCGAAGGCATTCGGCAGGCCGGCGTTCGGGTGGGCGGAAACGTAGCAGTCGCAGACGCGCGAGAGTTCCTCGACGTACTGGCGCAGTTCGCTGGCGCCGAGCGCGCAGTTGAGGCCGAAGCTCAAGGGCTGGACGTGGCGCAGCGAATTCCAGAAGGCCTCGGCGGTCTGCCCGGACAGCGTGCGCCCGGAGGCGTCGGTGATCGTGCCCGAGATCATCACCGGCCAGCGGCGGCCGGCGATGTCGAAGTACTTCTCGATGGCGAACAGCGCGGCCTTGGCATTCAGCGTGTCGAACACGGTTTCGACGAGCAGGATGTCGGCGCCGCCCTCGATCAGGCCGGTCGTGGCTTCGACGTAGTTGGCGACCAGCTCGTCGAAAGTGACGTTGCGGTAGCCGGGGTCGTTGACGTCGGGCGAGATCGACGCGGTGCGCGAAGTCGGGCCGAGGACGCCGGCGACGAAGCGCGGCTTGGCCGGGTTGGCGGCGGTGAATTCGTCGCACAGCTTGCGGGCGAGCGCGGCGCCTTCGAAGTTCAGTTCGTAGACGATCTCGGTCAGGTTGTAGTCGGCCTGCGAGACGGCGGTCGAGTTGAAGGTGCAGGTCTCGATCAGGTCGGCGCCGGCTTCCAGGTACTCGCGGTGGATGCCGCCGATGATGTCGGGGCGGGTCAGCACCAGCAGGTCGTTGTTGCCCTTTAGGTCGTGCGGGTGATCCTTGAAGCGCTCGCCGCGGTAGTCCTTCTCCTGCAGGCCGTGGCGCTGGATCATCGTGCCCATGGCGCCGTCGAGGACGAGCAGGCGTTGTTCGAGCAGGGCGTGGAGTTCGGCAGTACGGTCGGGCTGGATCATGGATTACCTCGGCAAAGCACCGGTGACGCCGCCAAAAAGCGAACGGCGCTGCAAACCGGCGGGAAACTTGGGGTTTGCGAGCGCCGTTGATCGTTGCCGAGCCTGGCCATTCACTGAAATGGTCGCAGCGCTCCTCGGCAGGGGGTGAAGTGTAGCCGTCGACGGGCCGAAAGCCAAGTTTTCCCTGCAAAAACAGTCGCTCAGCCTGTCTGGTCACGTGGCGGATGTGCCGTGGTCAGCATCCGCCATGACGATTTAGTTTGCTAAGGGATGCAATGCCGCGTATTGTGCACCGCAGCGATTTCTAGTTGTATTGTTATTTTGTCGGTTTAGTACCCGCAGCTCTGCGGCGCCATTCCCCCATCTTCGCTTTGCCCTCTTGATCTCGCCCCACCCAGGGGCATTCCGCCCCGCAATTTTCGGAGATTCAAGATATGGCAACAGGTAGCGTCAAGTGGTTTAACGATTCCAAGGGTTTTGGCTTCATTTCACCTGAAGGCGGCGGCGAAGATCTCTTCGCTCACTTTTCCGCAATTCAATCCAATGGTTTCAAGACCCTGGCCGAAGGCCAACGGGTGAGTTTCGACATCACCAACGGTCCCAAGGGCAAACAAGCCAGCAACATCCAGATCGCCTGATTCTCCAGGCCTTCTCTCTGACAGCCGCATTGGCGTGACTGTCAGTCCCTTCATGCCGACACCCATTGCCGGCATGAAGTCCCCGGATCGGCGCCTGCCGATTCCCGGGCAAACCTAGAAAAGAATCAATGAACATAGAAAAACAACGTGCCCTGGCGGAACGCCTGTGCGCCGAATCGGGTATTTCCGTCCTGCCCTACGGCAACGCCTGGTGGCTACTGGGCCGGGGCATCAACCGGGTGGTTGGCGAACTGGCCGGACTGTCCCATTCCGACCTTCAGCGCTATCAATTCATCGAGCGGTGAGATTCAGGCGGCTGGCCGAAAGCCTTCGGCCCAGTCCGTTCAAAACGACACGGAGAACAGCATGACCATGACCCACGCCATCCAGCGCAACCAGCTCAAGACTTTCTACTACACCCCGGTGCATTGCCCTTTCTGCGGCACCCGGGTGATGGGGGCCGATCCGGTGGACGAAACCTTGATCACCGCCTGTATCCATACCCTGTTCATCGCCCATGACATGGCTTTTGAATACCGCTCCGAGCGTTTCGACACGAATCTGTGCCTCAACGGCCTGAGCGAAAGGGAAGTCGAAGAGCGGTGGCTGAGGGAGACCGACGGCATCGACGGCCTCACCAACCAGGTCACCCTGGCAGACGCCATCAAGGTTGCCGCCTACGCGCCGGCGCCGTCGGCCTATGGTTCCTACTACGGGTTCGCGCCGACCGAATGAGCGGATTGCGGCGGCGTCACGGCTGAACCGCCGCCTCAGCCCAGCGGCTCGCAGCGCAGCCAGATCGTGAATACGGCGCCGCCCCCGTCTGGGGAGTCGACGGTGATGCGGCCGTCGTAGCGTTCGACCAGCGATTTGCTGACCCACAGGCCAAGGCCGTGGCCGCCGGGTTTGTGGGCGGTGTAGAAGGGCTCGAACAGGTGTTCGCGGTCGGCTTCCGGGATGCCCGGGCCGGAGTCGGCGACGCTCAGGCGCAGGCCGATCGGCATGTCGGCTTCGTCCCAGTCCTCGACCGCCAGGCGCAGCGTGCCGCCGTCGGGCATGGCCTGGATCGCGTTGGCCAACAAATTGATGACGACCTGCTGCAGCTCGTTCTTGTTGCAGGTGACCAGTCGCGCCGAATCGATCTGCTGTTCGATGGCGATATTGCCCTTGCGCAACAGGTGACCGACCAGCAGCAGGCAGTCGTGGATCAGTTGCTGGGCGCCGACCGGTTCGAGGTAGCCGACATATTCCTGCGGCCGGGCGAATTGCAGCAGCTTGGTCACGATCAGGCGGATGCGGTGCACCTGATCGAGGATCAGCCGGAACTCCGGCTCGACCGGTTTGGCTTGCTCGCCGAGCACTTCGCGGGCCATTTCCAGATTGCCCTGGATGACGGCAATCGGATTGTTGATTTCGTGGGCGACGCCGGCGGTCAACTGGCCGATGGCGGCCATTTTTTCCTGAGTGATCAGCTTGCCCTGCGTCGACCGCAGGGTTGCCAGCGCTTCCTGCAATTCGGCAGTGCGCTGGGCCACCTTGCCGTCCAGGGCTTCGCCCCAGCGTTGCAGGGCGAGCGCCTGCGCCTGCTGGCTTTCGAGCAGGCGGTCGAAGTGCCGGGCCAGGTCGCCGACCTCGTCGACATTGGGCACCGGGCCGACGCGGGCGGTGCCATCGCCGTTCTGGATGGCGTTCATGGTCGCGTGCATGCGCTCGATCGGATGAAACACCTGGCGCGCCCAGAGCACGCCGAATACCGCAACCAGCAGCATGGTCAGCGCGAATAGCGCGACGATGCCGGACAGCGCCGAATTGCGGGCTTCGGCAAACGGCGTTTCGAGGAAACCGACGTAAAGCATGCCGATGCGCTCGCCGCGACTGTCGATCAGCGGGCGGTAGCCAGAGTAGTACCAGTCCTGGACGACGAAGGCGCGGTCGAGCCAGGTTTCGCCCGCGCCGAGCACGGCGTCGCGTACCGCCTGCGAGACGCGGGTGCCGATGGCGCGGCCGCCTTCGAACAGGCGGACATTGGTGGCAATGCGCACGTCGCCGAGGAAAAGCGTTGCCGTGCCGACGCTGCCGAGCATCAGTTCGCCATCGGGATAGACGATTTCGTTCAGGCGGTCGACGAATTCGAGATTGCCGTTGAGCAGCACGCCGCCGGCCAGCACGCCGAGCAGCTGGCCATCGTGCGCGTAGACCGGGGCGGCACTATGCACGACCAGACCCCGGTCTTCGGCCACACGCGGGTCGGGCGTCGCGTTCTGGGTCGGCAGCAGCGGCGTATGCGCGCGGCGGGCCAGGGCGGGGTCGATGGCGGCCAGCAAGCCGGGGGTGAAGATGTCGTTATCGGTCTGCGCCTGCCCTGAACGGGCGCGCTCGATGACCGGCCAGCCGGCGAAGCAGGGCTTGCCGGCATAAGCGGGGGCGCAATCGTCGGCGTCGAGCAGGTGCAGGAAATCCAGCTTCAGGCGCTGTCGCTCCGCGTCCAGCCAGCGGGGCAAGGCATCCGGGGCGGCGGCGGCAGCGGCCAGGCGGGTCGACCCGGCCAGACCTTCGACGGCGGTACCGATGCCGGCGCTGACGCGTTCGTAGTAGCCGTTGGCGATGCCCAGATCGGCGCCGACCTTGGCCACCAGCAAGCGGTCGAGATAGGCGCTGCCCCACTGGGTGAGGATGATCAGCAGCAGCGGCAACACGACGCCCAGCGGCAACAGGGCCAGCGCCAGCAGACGTTGGCGGATCGACTGCCGCCGGGGTTTGTCGCTCACTCGCAGCCCCAGGCGGTGCACTTGCGGTCCAGGGTCTTGCGCGAGATGCCCAGGCGGCGCGCGGCTTCCGACTTGTTGCCGTGGCAGGCCTGCAGCGTGGCCAGGATGTGCCGTTTCTCGACGGCTTCCAGGCGCTCGCCGCTCGCGCTTTCACCGTCGTCGCCGCTGTCGTCGTCGGTACCCAGGTCGAACCAGCCGAGGATCAGCGAGCGTTCGATGAAATTACGCAGTTCGCGTACATTGCCCGGCCAGTCATAGGCGGCCATGCGGGCGAGGGCACGCGGCGTCAGGTCGAGCGGCGGCACGTTCAGAGCCTGCGCCATGCTGGCGATGAAATGGCGGGCGAGCAGGGCGATGTCGTCGGGGCGCTCGCGCAGGGCGGGCAGATTGAGTTCGACGACCTGCAGGCGGTAGTA
Organism: Betaproteobacteria bacterium UBA7395; assembly: GCA_002470165.1. Classification (GTDB taxonomy): domain Bacteria; phylum Pseudomonadota; class Gammaproteobacteria; order Burkholderiales; family Rhodocyclaceae; genus Azonexus. The sequence continues at coordinate 9,491 of DKNF01000134.1, forward strand.
GAGGTCCTGGCGGAAGCGCTGCTGGGCGACTTCTTCCTTGAGATTGCGGTTGGTGGCGGCGATGACGCGCACGTCGACCGGGATTTCCTGTTCCGAGCCGACCGGCCGGATGCGCCGCTCCTCGAGCACGCGCAACAGCTTGGCCTGGGCGGCGGCGGGCATTTCGGCGATTTCGTCGAGGAACAGCGTGCCGCCCTGGGC
>DKNF01000157.1 GCA_002470165.1 Betaproteobacteria bacterium UBA7395
CGAGGCGCGCTTGCGCCAGGCGCAGGCGCAGGCCGCCGGCACCGCCAATCAGCAGTCCTACACCGAGTTGCTGGCCGACAGCGCCGGGGTGATCACGGAAGTCAGCGTCGATGCCGGCCAGGTGGTGGCGGCGGGTCAGCGCGTGCTGCGCCTGGCCAGGCCGGGCGAGCGCGAGGTGCTGGTGCATGTGCCGGAAAGCCGCCTGGCCGGTCTGGTCGTCGGCGCGCCGGCCACGGTGCGTTTGTGGATGGCGCCGGAACGCAGTCTGTCGGGCCGGGTGCGCGAAGTGTCGCCGTCGGCTGACCGGGCGACCCGGACCTATGCGGTACGGGTGGCGATTGTCGATGCCGGCGATTTGCCGCTGGGCGCGACGGCGACCGTGGCGCTGGCCGATGGTGGGCCGGCACAACTCGCCCTGCCGCTGGCGGCGGTGACCCAGCGCGAGGGCAAGGCCACGGTGTGGCTGGTCGACGCGCAGCAGAAGGTGGTGCCGCAGACGGTCGAGATCGCAGCCTTGCGCGAGGATGCGGCGATCCTGAAGACAGCCCTGCCGGCCGGCTCAAGAGTGGTGGTGGCCGGCGTGCACCGGCTGATCGAAGGGGAAAGCGTGCGTCCGCTGGAAGCGGGTAGTGCGCCGGCCCTGGATGTGCGGCGATGAAAGCCCGGCGGCAGCGCTTCAATATTTCCGAATGGGGTTTGCAGCATCAATCGCTGGTGCTGTATTTCCTGGTCGCCCTGACGGTGATCGGGCTCTATTCCTATACCCGCCTGGGCCAGTCCGAAGACCCGCCGTTCACCTTCAAGGTCATGGTGGTGCGGGCCGAATGGCCGGGTGCCAGCGCGCGCGAGATGGCCGAGCAGGTCACCGACAAGATCGAGAAGAAGCTGCAGGAAATTCCCGAGATCGATGTTGCCCGCAGCTATTCCAAGCCCGGCGAAAGCATGGTCTTCTTCCTTGCCCGCGATTCGGTCCATTCGCAGCGCATGCCGGCGGTGTGGTACCAGGTGCGCAAGAAGATCGGCGACATCCAGGGCACGCTGCCCAGCGGCGTGCGCGGCCCGTACTTCAACGACGAATTCGGCGACACCTACGGCAACCTGTTTGCCCTGGTCGGCGAAGGGGTGTCGCCGGCCGACCTGAAACGCCACGCCGATGCGATCCGCAGCGAATTGCTGCGGGTGCCCGACGTGGCCAAGGTCAGCTTTTTCGGCGAACAGTCGCAACGCATCTACATCGAACTGTCGAATACCAAGCTGGCGACCCTGGGGGTCGGCATCGCCGAGATCGCCAATGCCCTGTCGGCGCAGAACGCAGTCACCGGCGCCGGCTTTTTCGAGACCGACGAGGAGCGTATCTGGCTGCGCCCGTCCGGCGCTTTCGACGAAGTCGAGGCGATTGCCGACACGCTGATCCGCATCGGCGGGCGCAGCTTCCGTCTCGGCGATGTCGCCGAGGTCCGGCGCGGGGTTGAGGATCCGCCGAGCGAACGCATGCGCTTCATGGGCGAGGACGCTTTCGGCATCGGCGTGTCGATGCGTGCCGGTGGCGACATCGTCGCCCTGGGGCGCAATCTGGATACGGCAGTGCAGCGGATCGAGGCGCAACTGCCGGTCGGTATCCGCTTCGAGCGGGTCGCCGACCAGCCGCGGGCGGTGCGCAATTCGGTCAGCGAGTTCGTCAAGGTGCTGGTCGAGGCGGTGGCCATCGTCATGGCGGTCAGCCTGCTGTCGCTCGGCCTGCGCACCGGGGTCGTCGTCCTGATCATCATCCCGGTGGTGCTGGCGATCACATTCATGTTCATGCACATGCTCGGCGTCGGCCTGCACAAGATTTCGCTCGGCGCCTTGATCATCGCTCTCGGCCTGCTGGTCGACGATGCGATCATCGCCGTCGAGATGATGGCGACCAAGATGGAGCAGGGCTGGGAACGCGCCCGGGCGGCGAGCTATGCCTACACCTCGACGGCGATGCCGATGCTGTCCGGCACTCTGGTTACCGCTGCCGGCTTCCTGCCGATTGCCACCGCGGCTTCCGGGGTGGGTGAGTACACACGTTCGATCTTCCAGGTGACGGTGATCGCGCTGCTCGTGTCCTGGGTGGCGGCGGTGTTGTTCGTGCCTTATCTGGGTTTTCACCTGCTGCCCGATTTCCTTAAAAAGCATCGCCAGCCGTCGCGACTGGCCGGACTGCTGACGCGTCTTTCCCCGGCACTCGGCCGCCGCCTGGCCGAGCGTGAGGTCGCGCACGAGCAGGTTCACGACGAATATGCGATCTATCACACGCCCTTCTACCAGCGCTTCCGTCGCCTGGTCGATGCTTGCGTGCGCCACCACTGGCCGGTGATCGGGCTGACCGTGCTGGCCTTCGCGCTGTCCATGGTCGCCTTCGTGCGCCTGGTGCCGCAGCAGTTCTTCCCCGACTCGACGCGCCCGGAGCTGCTGGTCGATCTGCGCCTGGCCGAAGGCGCTTCGCACCAGGCCACCGAAGCGGCGGTTCATCGTCTCGAACAGTTCCTGGCCGAGCAGGAAGGCATCGACAACTACGTTGCCTGGCTGGGCGGCGGCAGCCCGCGTTTTTACCTGCCGCTCGACCAGCAACTGGCGCAGACCAATTTTGCCCAGTTCGTCATCCTCACGGCCGGCGTCGAGGAGCGTGAAGCCCTGCGCGGCAAACTGATCCGCCTGTTCGAGGAGGAACCCTGGCCGTTACGGGCCATGATCAACCGCCTGGAAAACGGGCCGCCGGTCGGCTTCCCCGTCCAGTTCCGGGTGAGCGGCAGCGATACCGGCGAATTGCGGCGTATCGCGCATCAGGTGGCGGCGCTGCTGCGCGAACATCCCGAACTGTCGAACGTCCATCTCGACTGGGAAGAGCCATCCAAGGTCGTGCGCCTGAAAATCGACCAGGACAAGGCTCGCCTGCTCGGCGTGTCGAGCAGCGACATCGCCCGTCTGCTGTCCACTTCGCTGCAGGGGACGACGGTGACGCAGTATCGCGAGGGCAACGAAACCCTGGCCGTGGTGCTGCGCGGTGCCCGTTCCGAACGCGTCCATCTCGGCCAGCTGCCCAACCTCGCGGTGCCTGTCGCCGGCGGGCGCAGCGTGCCGCTGGCCCAGATCGCGACCGCCGAATACGGCTTCGAGGAAGGCGTGATCTGGCGTCGCAACCGCCTGCCGACGGTGACCGTCCGCGCCACCCTGTACGGCAAGGTACAACCGGCGGTGGTGGTCGGCCAGCTGACCCCGGCCGTCGATCAGGTGCGCAGCGCCCTGCCGCTCGGTTACCGGGTCGAGGTCGGCGGCGCCGTCGAGGAAAGCGCCAAGGGCGGCAGCTCGGTGGCGGCCGGGGTGCCGTTGTTCATCCTGGTCGTGCTGACCGTGCTCATGCTGCAACTGCAGAGTTTCTCGCGCACCGTCATGGTAGTGCTCACCGCCCCGCTCGGCATGATCGGCGTGACCCTCTTCCTGCTCGCCTTCAATCGGCCGTTCGGCTTCGTCGCCATGCTCGGAACGATTGCCCTGTCGGGCATGATCATGCGCAACTCGGTGATCCTGGTCGACCAGATCCGCCAGGACATGGCCGCCGGCCGTCACGCCTGGGAAGCCATCGTCGAATCCACCGTGCGCCGTTTCCGGCCCATCGTGCTGACCGCCGCGGCCGCCATTCTGGCAATGATCCCGCTGTCGCGCTCGGCCTTCTTCGGGCCGATGGCGGTGGCGATCATGGGCGGGCTCACCGTTGCCACCCTGCTGACCATGCTCTTCCTGCCGGCACTCTATGCCGCCTGGTACCGGGTCCGGCCGCCTGCCTGAGCTCGCGGGCAGCAACAATTCCTTACGCAATCGCTGCCGTTTTTGCCGGACAATTCAGCTCATCAAGGATCGCCCCGAGGAGACCGCCATGTCCAAGAACGATGAACTTTCCCGCAATCTTCAGCGCAACGGCGTCACCCGCCGCCAGGTGCTCTGGCTGTTCGGTGCGGCGGCGGTGTCCGGGTGCGCGCAGTCGCCGGTCGGCGGCAAGTCCATCCTGGTCGGCATGAGCGAGGCGCAGGAGAAGAGCATCGACCAGCAGGTCTCGCCGCAGCAGTTCTCGCAGGATCTCGGACCGGTGCAGGATGCGCGGATCAACAGTTATGTCAGTTCGGTCGGCCAGCGGCTCGACAAGCTGACGCACCGGCCGCAGATGCCGTACTCCTATCGCGTGCTCAACGCCAATTACGTCAACGCCTATACCTTCCCGGGCGGGGCGATGGGGATCACGCGCGGCATCATGGTCGATCTGCAGAACGAAGCCGAACTGGCGGCCCTGCTCGGTCATGAAATGGGCCACGTCAATGCGCGCCACGCCGCACAACGCCAGGGGCAGGCGATGGTCGCCCAGGTCGCGGTGGCCGGCGCCAGCATTGCCGCGTCGAACAGCCAGTGGGGCGGGCTGGTCTCGATCGGCAGCCAGTTGGGGGCCAGCGCCCTGCTGTCGAGCTATTCGCGCGACAACGAACGCGAGGCCGATGCGCTGGGGCAGGAATACATGGTCCGGGCCGGTTATCCGGCCAGCGGCATGGTCGCCCTGCACCAGTTGCTGGTCGATCAGCAGAAGGAATCGCCGGGCCTCTTGCAGACCATGTTCTCGACGCATCCGATGAATGTCGAGCGGCGCGACACGGCGCAGCGGCTGGCCCAGGAGAAATATGCGGCCAGCCTCAAGCGCGATGCCGGACGCGAACGCTTCATGGACAGCTCGGCCAGCCTGCGCCGGATCAAGCCGACCATCGCCGCCTGCCAGAACGGTGAAATGGCGATGGCCGGCAAGCAGTACGCCAAGGCCGAAGGCGAGTTCCGCTCGGCCCTGCAGAAGACGCCGCGCGACTACGCCGGCAACGTGCTGATGGCCCAGTGCCTGCAGGCCCAGAACAAGACCGGCGACGCCATGCGTTACGCCGAGGCGGCCAAGGAAATCTATCCGCAGGAAGCGCAGGCGCACAAACTGTCCGGCGTGCTGGCGCTGGGCTTGAAGGATCCGGCCGCGGCTTTCGCCAACCTTGATCGCTACGACCGCATGCTGCCCGGCGACGCCGGCATCACCTTCCTCAAGGGCGTGTCGCTGGAGGGCATGGGCAAGCGTCAGGAAGCGGCGAATCACTACGCGGCTTTCCTGCGCCGTCAGCAGCAGGGCGACGCCGCAAAATATGCCTACAGTCGCCTGCAGGGCTGGGGTTACGTGAAGTAAGCCTCAGTCGCCGAAGCGGCGCAGGCCGTCGAGGTCGATGACGTTGATGCCGCCGTATTCGCTGCGTACCAGGCCGGCTTCTTCCAGTACCTTGAGGCCCTGGTTGGCACGCTGGCGGGAAACGCCCGCCAGATAGCCCAGTTCTTCCTGCGAAATCTGCAGCAGGCGGTTGGTGCCGGGGTAGAGCACAGGATTGAACAGGGCGGCCAGTACCCGGGCGATCCGCGTGTCGATGTCGAGCATGCGCTCGTTTTCCATCATGCCGATGAACTGGCCCAGGCGCTCGTTCAACTGGGCGATCATGTAGCGGTTGAACGGAATGCTGTGATCGAGCAGCCACAGGAAAGTGGCGCGGTTCATGAAGGCCACGCGCGTCTCGCGGATGGCCATGACATCGTAGCGGCGCGGCTCCTCCTTGAGCAGCGAGCCCTCGCCGAACCAGCCGCCGGTGGTGATGCCGGTCAGCGAGGTGGTCTTGCCGGTGGTCCAGTGGCTGGCCATCTTGCCCAGACCGCTGACGATGCCCATCCAGTGCGTGACCGGTTCGCCCTTCATGCAGATGAAGGCGCCCGGCGCAAAGCTGCGCTCGACCGTGCCGGCCAGGGCGCGCTGCATCTCCTCTTCGCTCAGTGCCTGTCCCCACTGGGATGCGCGTAGCAGTTCCTCAGCGTTTTTCATTTTTTTTCCGGATTGTCTGCCGAACGACAATTATACGCTGCACCTGTGCTTACACTGGGTCTCAGGTCAGGAAAAGCCGGCGCCTGCAAGTCTGGTGTAAGAATGCCGGCGCCACAATGAAGCAAATGACAGATGACCGCGAACAACGAGTCGCGGCGGAGGAGACAATTTATGCCCACGCAGGCGAAAATCGCCGCGCTGGATGGTTTGCACACCTTCCCGCGCCTGCTGTTGCATCACGCATCCACTCGTCCCGGTGCGCCGGCCATCCGCGAGAAATCGCTGGGTATCTGGCAGACCTGGACCTGGTTCGACGTCGCCGAGCGCGCTCGCGCGCTGGCCTGCGGCCTGGCTGAACTGGGCTTCAAGCGCGGCGACAACCTGGCGATCATCGGTGACAACCGTCCTCACCTGTACATGATGATGGCCGCCGCCCAATGCCTCGGTGGCGTGCCGGTGCCGCTCTACCAGGATGCGGTGGCCGCGGAAATGCTGTTCGTCCTGCAGGATGCCGGTGTCCGCTTCGCCATCGTCGAGGACCAGGAACAGGTCGACAAGCTGCTCGAGATCAAGGACCAGCTGCCGGCACTCGAACACATCATCTACGACGATCCGCGCGGCATGCGCCATTACAACCAGACCTTCCTGCACGACGTGCATGAACTGATGGAAATGGGCCGCATCCACGACCGCAATCATCCCGATTTCCTCAACCGCGAGATCGAGCAGGGCCATTTCGACGATGTCTCGGTCATGCTCTACACCTCCGGTACCACCGGCAAGCCGAAGGGCGTCTGCCAGACGCACGCCTCGTTCATCGCCGCCGCCCGTGGCGGCATCGAAGTCGACCGGCTGACCGCCGACGAGGACATCCTCTCCTACCTGCCGATGGCCTGGGTCGGCGACCACCTGTTCTCGTTTGCCCAGGCGATGGTCGCCGGGTTCACGATCAACTGCCCGGAGTCGGGCGAGACGGTGATGACCGACCTGCGCGAGATCGGGCCGACCTATTACTTCGCCCCGCCGCGCGTTTTCGAAGGCCTGCTGACCTCGGTGATGATCCGCATGGAGGACGCCGGCAAGATCAAGCAGAAGCTTTTTCATCACTTCATGGATGTGGCCAAGCGCTGCGGTGCCGACATTCTCGACGGCAAGCCGGTTTCCGCCGGTGACCGCCTGCAGTACGCACTCGGCAACCTGCTGGTTTACGGGCCGCTGCGCAACGTGCTCGGCATGAACCGCATCCGCGTCGCCTATACCGCCGGGGCGGCGATCGGGCCGGAACTGTTCAGCTTCTACCGCTCGATCGGCATCAACCTCAAGCAGCTCTACGGCCAGACCGAAACCTGCGCCTACGTCTGCCTGCAGCCTGACGGCCACGTCAAGTCCGACACCGTCGGCGCGCCGGCGCCGGGCGTCGAGATCAAGATTGCCGACAACGGCGAAGTGCTGGTCAAGGGGCCGATGCTGCTCAAGGGCTACTACCAGCGTCCGGACGCCACCGCCGAATCGATCAACGCCGACGGTTACTTCCTCACCGGCGACGCCGGCTTCCTCGATGCCGACGGCCAGCTGAAGATCATCGACCGGGCCAAGGACGTCGGCAAGCTGACCAATGGCGGCATGTTCGCGCCGAACTACATCGAGAACAAGCTGAAGTTCTTCCAGTTCATCAAGGAAGTGGTCTGCTTCGGCAACGAGCGCGACATGGTCTGCGCCTTCGTCAACATCGACGTCGGTGCCGTCGGCAACTGGGCCGAACGGCGCGGCATCGCCTACGCCGGCTACACCGACCTGGCCGGCAAGCCGCAGGTGCTGGAACTGATCCGCGAATGCGTCGAGGAGGTGAACGCAGCGCTGGCCGGCGATGCCATGGTTGCCGATTCGCAGGTGCATCGTTTCCTGGTGCTGCACAAGGAACTCGACCCGGATGACGACGAGCTGACGCGCACGCGCAAGGTGCGGCGCAATTTCGTCTCGGAAAAATACAAGGTGCTGATTGATGCGCTGTACGAGGGCAAGGCCTCGCAGTTCATCGAAACCGAGGTCAAGTTCGAGGACGGACGCCGCGGCAAGGTATCAGCCGACTTGAAGATCGTCGACGCCAAGACCTTCCCGGTCGCCGGCAAGACGGCGTAAGGAGAACAGAACGTGAGCAGAAAAATCGGCGACGTCATCCTTGACCTGCAGAACATCTCGCTGCGCTTCGGCGGGGTCAAGGCACTGACCGACATTTCCTTCGATATCCGCGAGCACGAAGTGCGCGCCATCATCGGCCCGAACGGGGCCGGCAAGAGCTCGATGCTCAACGTCATCAACGGCGTCTACCACCCGCAGGAAGGCAAGATCTTCTATCGCGGCGAAGAACGTCGCAAGATGGAGCCGCACATGGCGGCCAGCACCGGTATCGCCCGCACCTTCCAGAACATTGCGCTGTTCAAGGGCATGAGCGTGCTCGACAACATCATGACCGGGCGCAACCTGAAGATGAAGACCAACATCCTGCTCCAGGCCCTGTGGCTGGGTCCGGCGCAGAAGGAGGAAATCGAACACCGGCGCAAGGTCGAGGAAATCATCGACTTCCTCGAAATCCAGCATATCCGCAAGACCCCGGTCGGCCGCTTGCCCTATGGCCTGCAGAAGCGTGTCGACCTCGGCCGGGCCCTGGCCATGGAGCCGCAGATCCTCCTGCTCGACGAACCGATGGCCGGCATGAACGTCGAGGAAAAACAGGACATGTGTCGCTTCATCCTCGACGTCAATGACCAGTTCGGCACCACCATCGTGCTCATCGAGCATGACATGGGTGTGGTCATGGACATTTCGGACCGGGTGGTCGTACTCGACTACGGCAAGAAGATCGGCGACGGCGTACCCGATGAAGTACGCAGCAATCCGGAGGTCATCAAGGCCTACCTGGGTGCCGGACACTAAGCGGAGCGGAACATGGGATTCTTTGTTGAAACACTGATCGGCGGCCTCATGGCCGGCATGCTGTATTCCCTGGTGGCACTGGGCTTCGTGCTCATCTTCAAGGCCTCGGGGGTCTTCAACTTCGCGCAGGGGGCGATGGTGCTGTTCGCCGCGCTGGCCATGGCGCGCTTCTCCGAATGGGCAAACATCGTGCTGGGCGGTGACAGCCTGTTCCTGGCCAACCTGATCGCCTTCCTCGGTGCCGGCGTGGTGATGTTCATCGTTGCCTGGATCATCGAGCGGCTGGTGCTGCGCAACCTGGTCAACCAGGAAGGTGCGACGCTGCTGATGGCCACCCTCGGTATTGCCTACGTGCTCGAAGGCGTCGGCCAGACCATTTTCGGCGGCCAGATTTACACGATCGACGTCGGCATGCCGAAGGACCCGGTGATCATGTTCGAGTCGCTGTTCGAGGGCGGCATCATGATCAACAAGGAGGACTTCATCGCCGCACTGATCGCTGCCGTGCTGGTCGGTGTGCTGACGCTGTTCTTCCAGAAGACGCCGACCGGTCGTGCCCTGCGCGCGGTGGCTGACGATCACCAGGCGGCGCAGTCGATCGGTATTCCGTTGAACCGGACCTGGGTCATCGTCTGGTGTGTCGCCGGTATCGTCGCTTTGGTGGCCGGCATCATCTGGGGTTCCAAACTCGGCGTTCAGTTCTCGCTGGCGACCGTGGCGTTGCGCGCGCTGCCGGTGGTCATCCTCGGCGGCCTGACTTCGGTCCCCGGCGCGATCATCGGTGGCCTGATCATCGGTGTCGGCGAAAAGCTCTCCGAAGTCTATCTCGGCCCTTATGTCGGCGGCGGTATCGAAATCTGGTTCGCTTATGCGCTGGCCCTTGTTTTCCTGCTGTTCCGTCCGCAAGGACTGTTCGGCGAGAAAATTATCAACCGCGTCTGACCACGGCTAAACGGGAGAATACAAAGTGATTTATCGCGAAAATGGCCAGTTCAAGACGACTTACGCGGCCGACCAACAAATCTTCACCATCGCCCAGGACAAGTGGTTCGTCCTCGGCCTGATCGCCTTCGCCTTCATCGGCGTGCCGATGCTGGCCGACGAGTACATGTTCCGGGCGATCCTGATTCCCTTCCTGATCCTGTCGCTGGCGGCGCTGGGGGTTAACCTCCTGGTCGGTTACTGCGGCCAGATCACGCTTGGGGCGGGGGCCTTCATGGCCATCGGCGCCTACGCGGCGTACAACTTCATGATCCGCGTCGATGGCGTGCCGCTGGTCGCGGCCTTGCTGCTCGGGGGCGCGACGACTGCAGCGCTGGGTATCATCTTCGGGATTCCCAGCTTGCGTGTGCGCGGCCTCTACCTGGCGGTGGCGACGCTGGCGGCGCAGTTCTTCTGCGACTGGGCCTTCCTGCGTCTGGGCTGGTTCACCAACTATTCGCCGTCGGGTTCGGTGTCGATCTCCAACCTCAGTGCGTTTGGCTGGGCGATTGACAGCCCGGTCGAGAAATACCTGTTCTGCCTGCTTTTCCTGGTCGCCTTCGCCTTCTTTGCCAAGAACCTGACGCGCGCCAGCATCGGTCGGCAGTGGATGGCCATCCGCGACATGGATGTGGCCGCCGAGGTCATCGGCATCCGGCCGATGTGGGCCAAGCTGTCGGCGTTCGCCGTGAGTTCCTTCTTCATCGGCGTCGCCGGTGCCTTGTGGGGCTTCGTGCACCTGGGTTCCTGGGAGCCGGCCGCCTTCTCGGTCGACCGCTCCTTCCAGTTGCTGTTCATGGTCATCATCGGCGGTCTCGGTTCGATCATGGGCAGTTTCTTCGGTGCCGCCTTCATCGTCATCATGCCGATCTTCCTGAACCAGGCCCTGCCGGCGCTGGGCAGCCTGTTCGGTATCGCCATCTCGACGGCGGGCGTTGCCCACGCCGAATTCATCATCTTCGGTTCGTTGATCGTGTTCTTCCTGATCGTCGAGCCCCATGGCCTTGCCCGCTTGTGGGCAATCGCCAAGGAGAAACTGCGTCTGTGGCCATTCCCCCACTGACGCGGCATGCGCAGTACCCACGCTTCACTTATAACAGGAGGAGACAACCCATGAAATTTCGTTCCCTGGCCCTTGCGGCCGCCATTGCCTCGGTTGGCCTGAGTGCCGCTGTCGTCAGCCCCAGTGCTCATGCCCAGGCTAAGGAGCAGTTCTTCCCGGTGCTCGTCTATCGCACCGGTGCCTACGGTCCCAACGGTACGCCGTGGGCCAACGGTTACGTCGATTATCTGAAGCTGGTCAATGCCAAGGGCGGCATCAACGGCGTCAAGATCAGCTTCGAAGAATGTGAATTCGCCTACGCCACCGACCGTGGTGTCGAGTGTTACGAGCGCCTCAAGGGTAAAGGCGCCACCGTCTTCCAGCCGCTGTCCACCGGGGTGACCTTCGCCCTGACGGAAAAGGCGCCGGTCGACAAGATTCCGCTGGTGACTGCCGGCTACGGCCGCAGCGAGTCGCAGAACGGTGCCGTGTTCGACTGGAACTTCCCCTTGCTCGGAACCTACTGGGTCGGCGCCGACGTCGCCATCCAGCATCTGGGCAAGCAGTACGGCGGTCTGGACAAGTTGAAGGGCAAGAAGATCGCGCTGGTTTACCACGACAGCCCGTACGGTAAGGAGCCGATCCCGCTGCTGCAGGAACGGGCGAAGATGCACGGCTTCACCCTCCAGTTGCTGCCGGTTGCCCACCCGGGCGTGGAGCAGAAGGCGACCTGGCTGCAGATCCGCCGCGAGCGTCCGGACAACGTCCTGCTGTGGGGCTGGGGTGTGATGAACTCGACCTCGCTGAAGGAAGCCCAGGCGACCGGCTATCCGCGCGAGAAGATGCTGGGTATCTGGTGGGCCGGTGCCGAACCCGATGTCAAGGACGTCGGCATGGGCGCCAAGGGCTACAGCGCGATCACGCTGCAACACGGTGCCGAGCCGAATTCCAAGGTGGTCAAGGACATGCTGGCGATGGTCCACGCCAAGGGCCAGGGGACCGGCCCCAAGGATGAAGTCGGTTCCGTGCTCTACATGCGCGGCCTGATTTCGGCCATGGTCGCCGTCGAAGGCGTGCGCAAGGCGCAGGAACGCTATGGCAAGGGCAAGGTCATGACCGGCGAACAGACTCGCTGGGGCCTGGAAAACCTGAACCTGGACGACAAGGCGCTGGCCGACCTGGGCTTCGCCGGCGTGCTGCGTCCGATCCAGACCTCCTGTACCGACCACATGGGTTCGCCGTGGGCGCGTATCCATACCTGGGACGGCGCCAAGTGGAACTTCTCTTCGGATTGGTACCAGGCCGACCAGAAGGTGCTGCGTCCGATGGTGATGTCTGCTTCGACGCGTTACGCCGAGGAGAAGAAGATCACCCCGCGTACGCCGGAACAGTGCAAGCAATAAGCTGAAACAAACGTCCGCGCCCTTCGGGGCGCGGACGTACTGAACAGAGAGTCGACGATGAATGCTGCCAACGCGACATTCCTCAATGTGAACAACATCGAGGTCATCTACAACCACGTCATCCTGGTCCTCAAGGGCGTTTCCTTCAGCGTGCCGGAAGGGAAGATCGTTGCCCTGCTGGGCGGCAACGGGGCTGGCAAGACAACCACGCTGCGCGCGGTCAGCAATCTGCTGCACGGCGAGCGCGGCGAAGTGACCAAGGGCTCGATCGAGCTCAAGGGCGAACAGGTCCAGGCGATGACGCCGGGCGATCTGGTGCGTCGCGGCGTCGTCCAGGTGATGGAGGGGCGGCATTGCTTCGGCCACCTGACCATCGAGGAAAACCTGCTGACCGGGGCGTATACGCGTACCGACGGCAAGGCCGCCGTCCAGGAAACCCTGGAAAAGGTCTACAACTTCTTTCCCCGGCTGAAGACCCGGCGCACCAGCCAGGCCGCCTACACCTCGGGCGGCGAGCAGCAGATGTGCGCGATCGGTCGCGCCCTGATGGCCAAGCCCAAGCTGGTCCTGCTCGATGAGCCGTCGATGGGCCTGGCGCCGCAGATCGTCGAGGAAGTATTCACCATCGTCAAGGAATTGAACGAGAAGGAGGGCACGACCTTCCTGCTGGCCGAACAGAACACCAATATCGCCCTGCGCTATGCCGACTTCGGCTACATCCTGGAAAACGGCCGGGTGGTCATGGAAGGGGCAGCGAGCGAGCTGCGCGACAACGAGGACGTCAAGGAGTTCTACCTCGGGCTGTCGTCGTCGGGCCGCAAGTCCTTCCGCGAGGTCAAGCATTACCGTCGGCGCAAGCGGTGGCTGTCGTGAGCTACTACGATACCCTGGAAACCCGCGCGCCGGCCGAGCGCGAGGTGCAACTGTTCGCCCAGTTGGCGCGTCAGGTGGCGCACGCCAAGGCGCATGCGCCGCATTACGTGCGTCTGCTGGCCGACGTCGATCCGGCGGCTTGCGTCAGCCGCCAGGCCTTGAGCCGTTTGCCGCTGACCCGCAAGCGCGACCTCATCGAACTGCAGAAATCCTGCCCGCCCTTCGGCGGACTGAATGCCGGGCCGCGTTCGCGGGCGCGTCGGGTGTTTTCGTCGCCGGGGCCGATTTACGAAGTCCAGAGCCAGGAAACCGATCACTGGCGGATGGCACGCGCCCTTTACGCAGCCGGCTTCCGCCAGGGTGACCTGGTGCATAACTGCTTCTCCTATCATTTCACGCCGGGTGCCTTCATCTTCGAGGGCGGCGCCCGCCAGCTCGGCTGTTCGGTTTTTCCCGGCGGCACCGGGCAGACCGAACAGCAGATCCAGGCCATGGTCGATCTGCGTCCCGACGGTTACGTCGGCACGCCGTCCTTCCTGCGCATCCTGATCGAGAAGGCTGAGGAGAGCGGCGCTGACATCCGCAGCCTGCAGAAAGCCTGTGTTTCCGGCGAGGCCTTGCCCGGCGTCGTCCGCCAGTGGCTGGGTGAGCGCGGGATCACCGTCCGCCAGTGTTATGCGACGGCCGAGATCGGAGTGATTGCCTACGAGAGCGAGCCCGATGCCGGCCTGGTGGTCGACGAAGGTGCGCTGGTCGAGATCGTCCGCCCCGGAACCGGTGATCCGGTCGCCGAGGGCGAGGTCGGCGAAGTCGTGGTCACCACCTTCAATGCCGATTACCCGCTGATCCGCTTTGCCACCGGCGACCTGTCGGCGGTCATGCCCGGCGTCTCGCCCTGCGGGCGGACCAACATGCGGCTCAAGGGCTGGATGGGACGGGCCGACCAGACGACCAAGGTCAAGGGGATGTTTGTCCACCCCGAGCAGATTGCCGAAGTGGCCAAGCGCTATCCGCAGATTTCCCGGATGCGCCTGGTCGTCGACAATCCCGACGCTCAGGACCGGATGGTGCTTTGCTGCGAAGCCGGCGCCAGCGACGCCGCGCTGGCGGAAAGTCTGGTCAACGCGTTGCGCGAACAAACCAAATTGCGCGGCAGCGTGGAATTTTTTGCGCCCGGGGGCTTGCCGAACGATGGAAAGGTGATCGAAGATAAGCGGGTCTATTGATCCGGAATTTTCCAATGCGTTTTCTGGCGCTTGTCCTGGCCGTGCTGGCCTTGCCCCTGCAGGCTGAAGAGCCCGCCCTGAGGCCATCGGCGGGCTTGTTGTTCAAACATCCCGAGCTGGTCCGGCCGGGCAGTTGCGTTGCCTATCGCGAAGGCGGGGCCGGCTGGATCCTGGTCGAACCGCTGTACTACCTGCGCGGCACCGTCAGTTCTTCCGAGGTGACGACGCGCCGCCTGGTGCAGTGTCCGGCGGTCGCGGGCAAGACCCGCGAACAATACAGCCGCGACGAGTATGTCCGCCTGGTTCGAGCCACCCCCTGCCTGGCGGCCGGCGAGGCGGAACGTGAGGAACAGGTCGGCCTGGTCCGGCTGCGGGTCGAGTCCTGGGAAACGCCACACATGCGCAAGGCCGAAAATGCCGGGCGTTTGTACCGCGGCATGTTCCTCGACCAGCCCCTGAAAAAGGGCATGGAAGTCGAACTCGAGGCCGACCTGCTCGGCCCCTGTTCCTGATTCGCCTCAGCCGCCCAGCGTTACCGCGCCGAGGCTGACCAGACGCTCGATCTCCGCCTCACTCAACCCCAGTGCCTGCAAGCGTTCGCGGCTGTGCTCGCCGAGCAGCGGCGGGGCAGCCTGTACTGTCGCCGGCGTTCTTGAGAGTCGTGGTGCCGGCGATGGCTGACGCACACCGGCGATGTCCACAAATGCTTGGCGCGCCTGATTGTGCGGGTGCTCGGTCGCTTCCCGCATGCTCAGTACCGGCCACACGCAGTCGTCGCTGTCGGCGAACAGCGCCTCCCAGTGGGCCAGCGGCTGCCGGCTGAAGATTTCGCTCAGCCGCTGTTTCATGCGCGGCCAGGTTTGCGTGTCGTACTGCCGGCCGCTGAAATCCGGATCGTCGTTGAGGCCGAGGCGGGCGACAAAGGTCGCGTAGAACTGCGGTTCGAGCGGGCAGACGCTGAGCCAGCGCCCGTCGGCGCAGCAATAGACGTCGTAGAACGGGGCGCTCGAATCGATCGCACATTGGCCGTGCCATTCGCCCAGTGCGTCGAGGTTGAACAGGCCGTGGGCAAGCAGGGCGGCGCCCTCGCACATGGCGGCATCGATGACCTGACCCTGGCCGCTGTTCCTGGCTTCGATCAGCGCACAGGCGATGCCCCAGGCCAGCAGCAGGCCGCCGCCGCCCATATCGCCAACCAGGGTCGGTGGCGCCCACGGGGCGCCGCCGTGACGGCGACCGGTATCGAGAACGCCGGCGATGGCCGCATAATTGGCGTCATGGCCGGCGCGCGGTGCCAGCGGGCCGTCCTGGCCCCAGCCGGTCATGCGTCCGTAGATCAGGCGCGGATTGGCGGCCAGGCAGACCTCGGGGCCGAAGCCCAGACGCTCCATGACACCGGGTCGGAAGCCTTCGATCAGGACATCGGCTTCGGCGATCAACTGCATGACCAGCGGCCGCACCGCCGGATTCTTGAGGTCGATGCACAGCGATTTCTTGCCGCGGTTGGCCACGGCCTTGCGACCGCCGCCGAACAGTTGCGAGGCGAAGGTGCCACCGGCGCGTTCGAGCAGCGTGACTTCGGCGCCCATGTCGGCGAGCAGCATGCCGCAAAAGGGGCCGGGGCCGATGCCGGCGAATTCGACGACCTTGATGCCGGCGAGCGGCCCGGTGGCTTTTGTTGCTGATGTCTCCATGTGGATTTTCTCGTTGTTGATGTCGGCCAAGTATCGCATGCACCGGCGGCTTCGGGCATGATCGCGGATTCAAGAGAGGATGGGTCGATGAAGGACAAGATAGATGAGCTGCTGGCACGTATTGCGGCGCTGCAGGACGAGCTGGATAACGAATATCGCCGGGCACGCGAGGACTGGGCCCGCAAGAAGGCCGAACTGGCCGATGAGCTGGCCCGCCAGCAGCGACGCTACAAGACCGGACTGTTCCGTTTCATCGTCCGTTCGCGCATTCTGGTCCTGCTGACGGCCCCGGTGATCTACGCCGGCTGGATTCCTTTCCTGGTGATCGATCTGTTCGTCACGATCTACCAGAGCATCTGCTTTCCCGTCTATCGCATTCCCAAGGTCCGCCGGGCCGACTACATCGTCTTCGACCGCGAAGACCTGCCCTACCTGAACCTGATCGAGAAATTCAACTGTTTCTATTGTTCCTATGGCAACGGTGTGGCGGCCTATGTCCGGGAAGTGGCGGCGCGGACCGAACAGTACTGGTGCCCGATCAAGCACGCGCGACGCATCCGCGCGGCGCATGACCGCTACCCCAAGTTCTTCGATCATGGGGATGCGGAGGCCTTCCAGCAGGGATTGAACCGACTGCGCCGGCAGTACGACGACGTCGATGAGGTCAAGGCGCCGGCAAGCCGGCGCGACGACTAGGCCTTGCGTCCGAACAGGCCGCGCACCGCTTCCTGCAGGTCGGCGGGGAGAACCACCAGTTTGGCGTTGTCCTTCTCGCCCAGGCGCTCCATGGCGGCAATGTATTTTTCGCCGAGCATGTAGGACATCGGGCCGGTCTGATCGCCGATGGCGGCGGTAATGCGGCGGATTGCCTCGGCCGAGGCCTCGGCCAGCATGACCTGGGCGTCGGCGTCGCGCTTGGCCGATTCCAGTCGCGCTTCCGCTTCCAGGATGGCCGACTGCTTGGCGCCTTCGGCGCGGGTGACCACGGCCTTGCGCTCGCGTTCGGCGGCGGCCTGCATCTCCATGGCCTTCTGCATCGATTGCGACGGCTTGATGTCCTGGATTTCGACCGACTTGACCGTCAGGCCCCAGTCCACCGCCTCGTCGGCGATGCTTTCGCGCAGTCGCGCCTTGATCTTGTCGCGCGATGACAGCGCCTCGTCGAGTTCCATTTCGCCGACGATGGAACGCAGCGTGGTCATGATCAGGTTACGGATGGCCTCCGAGAAGTCGGTGACGCCATAGACCGCCTTGACCGGGTCGGTCACTTTGACGAAGGCGATGGCGTTGGTCAGGATCACCGCGTTGTCGCGGGTGATCACTTCCTGTTCCTGGACGTCGAGGATGATGTCCTTGGTGATCAATTGGTAGGCGATGCGGTCGATATAGGGGATGACCACGTTGAGGCCGGGTTTCAGCGTGCCGTGATATTTGCCCAGGCGCTCGACGATCCACTCCTCGCCCTGCGGCACCAGGCGCACCCCCTTGGCGATGGTGACGGCGACGAAGACGAGTACGACGACACTGACGATCAGGCCTGCTTCCATGTTTAAACTCCGGTTCTGGTGACTTTGAGGAAACTGCCTTCAACGGCAACGACACGCACCCGCTCGCCGGCGGCAATGCTCTCGTCGGCCAGGCATACCCATTCGTCGGATCCCAGCAGCGGGCGCTGGAAACGTACCCGCCCCTTGGCGAAAGGTTCGATGGCGGCAACCACCAGGCCGGCCTCGCCGATGACCTCGCCGGCCGTGCCGCTGCGGGTGCGTTCGAAGCCCTGGCGGAAGACGCGGAACCAGAGCACGGTCATGGCCAGGGAAGCGATGATCCACAGGCTGATCTGGGCGGTTCCCGACAAGCCGGGAGCGAGCAGGACGATGACGCCGACCAGCAGCGCGCCGAGACCGAACCAGATGATGTAGAAAGCGGGAATGGCCAGTTCGGCCAGGGTCAGCAGCACGCCGCCGACGATCCAGTGCCACCATTCGGGCTGCATCGGGCTTTCCTTCGAGGCTTATTTCTTGGCCGTGCTGCGACGGGATTTGGGTTTTTCCGGTGCCGGCTGTGCTGCCTGGGTGGCGGCTTCGGCATTCTGCTGCATGTGCTCGCGCATCTGCTGCATCATCTGCCAGGGCCACAGCGCGGCTTCCGAGAGTGCGCCGGGCGCTTCTGCCGGCGCCTCCGGTGCGGCTTCCTCGTTCATCTTGCGGGCGGCATCGGAGGCCATCTGGCCCATGGCCTGGACCGTGCTGACCGTGGTCCGCTGCATTTCGAGTCCCTGGATGGTCATCTGCAGCATCGACAGGTTCATGCGCAGCCAGCCTTCGACCGCCTTCATGTCCTTGATCCGCTTGTCGAGTTCTTCCAGGTCGAAGGTCGGAGCGACCATGCCGGGCAGGGAGAAGCCCATGTTGCCCCACATGTTGCGCATGAAATTGAGTGGGTCGTGTGCCTGTTCGTCAGCCATGATCGTCTCCCTGAGTTAATGCATGTGACGATCTTAAACCACTTTGTGTCGCAAAATGATAAATTACCCGTCGTTATGAAAGGGGAATAGATGCTCAAGTTGCTGGTAGTCGAAGATCACGCCCTGGTACGTGAAGGTCTGGTCGGTCTGTTATCCCAGATGGAGGATGGCGTCGAGGTGTACGAAAGCGCCGATTTCGAGAGCGCGCTGGGCATGCTCGACAGTGAGGGGGATTTCGATTTGGTCTTGCTCGATCTGGCCCTGCCGGGGATAGACGGGTTTGCCGGGCTGGACATCCTGCGTCGTCGTTACCCGGCCATGCCGGTTGCCGTGGTGTCGGCCTTCGACGACATGCCGACGGTGACGCGGGTGCTCAACCTGGGGGCTTCGGGGTTCATTCCCAAGGCCCTGAACGGCGAATGCCTGCTGAACGCCGTGCGCGAAGTGCTGGCCGGGAACATTTTCCGACCCAGCGGGCAGCAGCCGGCCCGCATGGACGATGCCATTCCCGTGCCGCCGTCGAGCGTCAGCGTGCGGCCCGAGGAAATCGGCCTGACCGAACGTCAGGCCCAGGTCTTGTGCCTGATGGTGCGTGGCTTGTCGAATCGCGACATCGCCGAGCAACTCGATCTCTCCGAAGGTACCGTCAAGATCCACGCAACCGCCGTATTCAAGGCGCTGGGCGTCAATAGCCGGACGCAGGCGCTGGTTACCGCGGCGCGTTACGGCATCGATTTCAGCGACGTTTTCTAGCCGGCCTGTGGCCGGCGCAGTGCGCTGGCCCGCAACAGGGCGCGCAGGCGGGCCGGACGCAACGGCAAGCCCAGGCGGTGGCTTCCTTTGGGGAGGGGCATCTCGGGCGGGCTGCCGAGTATGATCAAGGGCATGTCCGGATCGATGTCGGGGATGTTTTCCGCATCGCAGATGACGATGCTGTCGCTGCGCAACTGTGCCACCGACGCGCAGTCGCCCTCGCTGATCCGGTAGTTCCAGCTGGCGACCAGCGCCCGCGACGCCAGCAGGTCCGGCGAATTGCCGACGAAATGCACCAGGCCGACCGTGCCGTTTTGCTGTGCCACCGTTTCCTGGGAGGGTGCCCGGGCGCGCTGAACGAGCAGGCCGAACGTCGTGCCGTTGCCGATTTCCGAATCGAGCGATACCTCGATGTCCAGGCCTTTGGCCAGGCGCTCGACGATGGACAGGCCGAGGCCGAGGCCACCGTCCTGCTCGCGGGCGACGTTGGCGACCTGGAAAAATTCGGCGAAGATCGCCGCCCGGTACTCGCGGGCAATGCCGATGCCGCTGTCGCGAATCTCGATGCGGATGGCGTCCTCCCGAATGCGGGCGCCGACCAGCACGCTGCCGCCGGCCGGGGTGTAGCGCAGGGCATTCGCGATCAGGTTGCCGATCATCCGCTCCAGCAGGCGCGGGTCGCTGCGCAGGTAATAGCGATTAGGATGAAAGCGCAGGCGCAGGCCATGGGCCTCGGCCTGCCGGTGGAAGGCGCCATGCAGTTGGCGGAAGACATCGTTGAGCGCAAACACCTGGATATCGGGGCGGACGCCGTCGATGTCCAGGCGCGAGATATCGAGCAGCGCATTGAGCATGTCGCCCAGCGTCTGTGTCGACGCGCCGATCTGTTCGGCAATGCGCGGGACCTCGCGCAGACGGCCTGCAGCCGCCTGGCGCTGCAGGTCGGTGGTGAACAGGGAGAGGGCGTGCAGCGGTTGTCGCAGGTCATGGCTGGCAGCGGCCAGGAAGCGGCTCTTGGCCGCGTTGGCGCGTTCGGCCGCATCCTTTTCCGCCGCCAGTGCGGCGGTCGCCTGGTCGATCCGGGTTTCCAGCTGGTCGCGACTGTCGGAAAGGGCTTCGGTCATTTCCCGCAGTTCGCCGACCTGACGGCGCAAGAACATCGCGCCGCTGAACATCAGCGCGATCAGCATGGCCCCGAGCGTACCGATTTCAAAGCGCCGGTTGCGCCAGCCGGCAAGCACGGAATCGGTGGGAATGATGGCAACCATGCGCAGATCCGGGAAACCGGGTACCGGCGAGGTCGAGATCAGCAGGCCGTTGCCGCGCGCCAGGCCGGTTTCCGGAATCAGGCCGGCCGGCCGGCCGTCGAACAGGGTGCTGCCGGCCGGCCGGCCGAGGATGCCGGAATAGGTGCTCAGGTCGGCCGGGCGGCAGGAGGCGACAATTTCGCCCCGGGCATTGGTCAGCACGGCATCGAAATCGTCGGACAGGCGGTTGGACCAGCAGAAGTCCTGCATGTAGGCCGGCTCGATGGCGGCGAAGGCGGCACCGGCAAAGCGGTTTTCGGCATCGGTCAGGCGATGGGCGATGGCGTAGGTATAGCGTCCGGAATTACGTCCGACGTAGGGACCGAACGTGGACCAGGGGGCGCCGTTTTCCAGCGCGACGAAGTAGGGGCGGTCGCGTACGTTGATCGGCGGCGGCGGGAAATAGGTCGAGATGAAGCGCTGATTGCCCAGCTGGTCGAAGACGATCAGGTCGCGCAGTTGCGGCATCGCCCGGGAATGGCGCTGGGCGATGTACTCCCAGCCGCGTACCGGCTCCCAGTCGGGCCAGTTGTTGCGACTGTGGGACAGATCGGTGGCGACTTCCTTGACCAGCACGTCGACCGCCTCGAAGGCACGGGCGGTGTGTTCGGCCATCATCACCGAAAACTGTTGCAGACGCTGTTCCCCGGTGTCGATGTCGCGCTTGTAGGACAGCGTCAGGTCGACCACGAAGGCGATCAGGACGGCCAGTGTCCCGGCCAGGGCCAGGCTCAGGGCGAGCTGTTCCGGCTGGCGCTTGAACATGCGTCAGATCCGGTAGCAGTACAGCGGTCGCGGCGGCGTGCAGGCGACGTCGATAACGCATTCCGGCGCCACGCCGGGGATGGGGAAGCTGTTGCTGACCAGCAGGCTGCCCGGTTTCATCTCCGCCTTGGCCTTCTCCCAGAGTTGCGGCATCGGTGCCGGCGACAGGAAGGCATAGACCACGGCGTGCTCGTGTAGTGGCATCTGCCACATGTCGCCCCAGCGCCATGACAGATTGGGTCGGCCGACGCTGAGCAGTCGGCCGGCCAGCCAGGTGGCCGGTGCATTCTCGATGCCGGTGAATTGGCGGTCGGGCCAGCGGTCGGCCAGCGGGATGACGGTGCTGCCCAGGCCGGCGCCGAGGTCGAGGAAGCTCTCGGCTTCTTCCTTGCCGAGCAGTTCGTCGAGAGCAGCGACGGTTTCCGGATTGGACAGATAGAGCGGGACCTGGCCGCTCAGTGCGCCGCGATAGACGAGCAGCAGCAGGATGAAGGCGAGCAGGAACCAGCCCGGGTCGATGGCCAGGTGGTAGGTCACCCAGACCAGAGGCATGAACAGCGCATGCATCACGCGCCACCACCAGGGCTGGCGGCTCAGGGTGGCGAAGACCAGGGCGACGGCGCCGATGGCCAGGCTGGTTTGCTGCCAGGGCATGGCTTCCGCCTGCCAGCCGTAATACGGCCAGGCGAGCGAGAGAACGACGATGACGGCGGCCCCTTGCAGGGCGAGTTGGCGGGTCGGGGTGGAAATCATGGCAGGATTCTAAGGGAAATCGCCCGGCCAGGTTTGCCGGGCGAGCACATGACTCCTGCTTATCGAGATGCCTGCAGCAAGCCCTCCCGGGTTTTGGCCGCTCGTGCGGCCGCCTGCTGGCGTACCGGGCCGAAGCCGCGTACCGATTCCGGCCAGGCGGCCAGTGCCAGACGTCCGGGGCCGGGCGGCATGGTGGCGATACGTTTCAGGTCGGCTTCGTAATCCGCCAGCAATTGCCGATCCAGGCGGGCCTCCTCGCCGTTGCGCCAGGGGTCGAGCCAGCTGCCGCGCCAGCGGCGGGCACGGGCGAGCAGACGAAGCAGCGGCAGCAGCCAGGGACCGAAATGGATTTTCCGAGGTCGGCCGTCGCTGCCTTGGCGGGAAAGTCCCGGGGGCGCCAGATGGAAGCCGAGCTTGAGCTTACCGTCGAAGCGGGCGGCAAATTGCGCCAGGAAACTTTGCGCGCTGAGCAGGCGGGCCACCTCCCAGGGGTCTTTCGGCGCCAGCAGGCGCGCGTACTGGACGGCGATGACCCGGCTCAGGGCGTCGTCGCCCAGCGCCTGGATGGGCGCCAGTCCGGCCCGGTAGCGGGCGGCCAGCGCTGCATCCTGGTAAGCGCTCAGGTGTTCGACGCGGCGGGCAATCAGTTCGTCCAGCGATTGCTGGTCGATGCCGGGGCGCGCCG
>DKNF01000095.1:0-21029 GCA_002470165.1 Betaproteobacteria bacterium UBA7395
GAGAACGGTTGGGGTTTCGTTATTGGTGGAGGTGAGGGGAATCGACCCCCTGTCCAGAACGCCTCCAGATTGCTGGAATTACAACCATGGAAACCATTATGGGGGCAGGGGAGCGGTTTTTCAACCGCCGTTCGTCGGCTGGCGCTCAGGCCTCGCGCTCGGCAGCCAGCAGACGTTCGCAGTAGCGGGCGATCAGGTCGACTTCGAGGTTGACCTTGCTGCCCGACTGCAGGCGGTTCAGGGTGGTGTTTTCCAGCGTGTGCGGGATCAGGTTGATGGTGAAGTCGGTGCCCTTGACCTCGTTGGTCGTCAGGCTGGTGCCATCAACCACGATCGAACCCTTGCGCGCGATGAACTTGGCGATTTCCTTCGGTGCCCGGATTTCGAGCAGGCGATTGTCGCCGACCGGGTCGAAACGCAAGACTTCGCCGACGCCGTCGACATGGCCGGAAACCAGGTGGCCGCCGATCACGTCGTTGAGGCGCAGCGCCTTTTCCAGATTGACCGGGCCCGGGGCATCGAGGCCGACGGTGCAGGACAGCGTCTCGGGCGACACGTCGACCTGGAAAGCGCTGCCTTCCTTGCCGACCACGGTCAGACAGACGCCGTTGTGGGCAATCGAGTCGCCGAGGGCGACATCGTCGATGTTGAGCCGGCCGGCTTCGACCGTCAGGCGGTAACCGACTTCGCGCGGCGTGAGTTTGGTGATGCGGCCAACCGCCGCGACAATTCCAGAGAACATGGCAGGATCCGGGGTGGGAAAAATGGCGACTTTATCACGCCAGCCAGGCCAATTCCCTGCCTAGAGTGTGGTTTCGATACCGTATTTTTTTGCCACGGTGACGTAGAGCTGGCGTGCCGAGACCACCTTCGGATTTTTGCGGTCCTTGCGCTGCGCCCGCTGCAGGTAGTCGAAAGCCCGTTCGGCGAGCGTGGGACTCCAGCCCTTCTGGTCCATCAGGGTATAGATGGCCTTGGCCGCGTTGACCAGGAACTGCAGGTTGGGCACCTGATCGGCGGCCTGCATCAGGAGGTGTACCGAACCTTCGAAATCGCCGGCGCGCGCCGCCATGACGCCCTTGTTGTTGAGCTCGACGATCTCGCGACCGACCTGCTCGAGCAGCGCCTTGCCGGCATCCGGACGTCCGGTCTTGGCGAAGACATCGGTGATGTGACCGATCAGGTGAGTGTCTTCGTGGTTTTCGGCGGCGACCTGGCGCATGATTTTTTCCGCGTCCGCCGGCTTGCCGGTCGCATAGCAGGCGTGCGCCAGATCGATGGCCAGGCGCTGCGAAACGCCGCGGCCCTTGCTGTAGCTTTCGGCTTCGACCTCGCCCTGCAGCGACAAGGCGTGATCGACCAGTTGCTTGGCCTTCTCCGGGGCCCCTTCGGCTTCCAGGCAGAGGCTCTCGCTGACCAGCGCGGCCAGTTCGGCCTGCTTGTCGCCGCGCAGTTCGCGCTTCATCTCGGCCGTCACCTTGCGCGACGCCTCGACATCGCCGCGTTCGACCAGAACCCGCGACAGGTTGGCGAAATCGTCCACGGTGCGCAGACTGGAGCCCTTGCTGCGGGCAATGACCTTGCTATAGGCCTTCTCCGCGGCCAGCAAGTCCTTGTTGCGGGCGGCAATGTCGCCGACCAGCCGTTGCCGCAAGGTATTGTGCGGCGACACATCGGCGGCGCGCTGCAACACGGCCTGGGCTTCCTTCAACTTGCCCTGGGCTTCGTGTACCGAGGCCAGGAAGTCGTAGGCCGAAAGAAAATCCGGCGCTTCCTGCAAGACCTGCTCGGCCAGCTGCTCGGCTTCGTCAAGCGCGTTGCGGTCGCGCAGCGCGGTCGCCAGCCCCATCTTTGCCCAGGGCGCGATCCGTCCTTCGAGCACGCGCCGGTAAACGGCTTCGGCCTCGGTGGTCTGGCCCAGTTGATGCAGCAACTCCCCCTTGAACCGCAAGGCATCGAACTGATACATCGGCTGCTGCTGGATGACCCGGTCGCAGGCGGCGATGGCCTCGTGCAGTTCGCCGCGTTCGATCTGCTCGTAAATCTTGCGCAATACATGTTTCTTGTAGATCGACCGCACCAGCCGCGCCTGCAACTGCTCGGAGGTAAACGGCTTGATCAGGTAGTCGTCCGGCGACAGTTCGGCCAGCGCCACCACGTTGGTGTAGCTGCGTTCGCTGGAAATGATCATGTACACCGTCGCCAGCGGAATCAGGTGGGCATGGCGCAGTTCCTCGAGCAACTGCTGGCCGTCGCGGCCGTCGTCGAGCACGAAATCGGACAGGATGATGTCGAAACGGTTGCCCTTGACCTGGCGGATGACCTCTGCCGAACTGCCGGCGCCGTGCACCGCGGTGACGCCGAGCGCACCGAGCATCAGCCGCAACGAATCGCGCGCCGGCGAGTGCCGGTCGACGATCAGTACGCGCTTTTTGGTCAGCGACTGCTGCAGGACGAGGAGCATCTCCTCATCGTCAAGCGCGCCAAGGCTGTTGCCTGCTGGTGTGTTCATTTCGGCAAATTACTTGAGTTCATCATGCAGGGCAAGACGCGCCCAGCACCTTCCGCCTGTTGCCAGGCTAAGCCTGTGATTTTTCAGCAAGCTGACGTAAAATCGCCGGTCCCATACTGCGCCGCAACATTCCCATTCCGATGCTCTACCCCACCCGTTTCGATGTCATCGTTGTCGGCGGCGGCCATGCCGGCACCGAAGCTGCGCTCGCCGCAGCCCGGTCGGGTGCGAACACGCTGTTGCTGACGCACAACCTCGACACACTCGGGGCGATGAGCTGCAACCCGTCGATCGGCGGCATCGGCAAGGGCCATCTGGTGCGCGAAGTCGATGCACTGGGCGGCGCGATGGCGGCAGCCACCGACGAAGCCGGCATCCAGTTCCGCATCCTCAACGCCTCGAAGGGCCCGGCCGTCCGCGCCACCCGCGCCCAGGCCGACCGCGTGCTATACAAGCAGGCAATCCGCACACGCCTGGAGAACCAGCCGAACCTGACCATCTTCGCGCAGGCCTGCGACGACCTCATCGTCGAGGGCGACAAGGTGTGCGGCGCAGTCACCCAACTGGGCATCCGCTTCCTGGCCGAGGCCGTCGTGCTCACCGCCGGCACCTTCCTCAACGGCAAGATCCACGTCGGCCTGGAAAACTACACCGGCGGACGCATGGGCGATCCGCCGTCGGTGTCGCTGGCCGCGCGGCTGAAGGAACTGAACCTGCCGCAAGGCCGCCTGAAGACCGGCACGCCGCCGCGCCTGGACGGCAAGACCATCGACTTCTCGGTGATGGAAGAGCAGCACTCGGACGATCCGCTGCCGGTGTTTTCCTTCCTCGGCAACGCGGCGCAGCACCCGCGCCAATTGCCGTGCTGGATCACCGAGACCAACGAGAAAACGCACGACATCATCCGCAGCGGCCTGGACCGCTCGCCGATGTACACCGGCGTCATCGAGGGCGTCGGCCCGCGCTACTGCCCGTCGATCGAGGACAAGATCCACCGCTTCGCCGACAAGACCCAGCACAACGTCTTCCTCGAACCGGAAGGCCTGACCACGCACGAGATCTACCCGAACGGCGTGTCCACCAGCCTGCCCTTCGACATCCAGCTGGCACTGGTGCGCTCGATCCGCGGTATGGAGAACGTGCATATCCTGCGCCCCGGCTACGCCATCGAATACGATTTCTACGACCCGCGCGGCCTCAAGGACACGCTGGAGACCAAGGCCATCAACGGCCTCTTCTTCGCCGGCCAGATCAACGGCACCACCGGCTACGAGGAAGCGGCGGCGCAAGGCCTGCTCGCCGGCATCAACGCGGTGAATTACGTCAAGGGCCGCGACGGCTGGTGCCCGAAACGCAACGAGGCCTACCTCGGCGTACTCGTCGACGACCTGATCACGCGCGGCGTCTCCGACCCCTACCGGATGTTCACCAGCCGTGCCGAGTACCGGCTAAGCCTGCGCGAAGACAACGCCGACCTGCGCCTGACCGAACAGGGCCGGGCGCTCGGCCTGGTCGACGACATCCGCTGGGATGCCTTCTGCCGCAAACGTGACGCCATCGCCGCCGAACAGGAGCGCTTGAAGGCGACTTGGGTCAATCCCAAGATCGTTCCGGCCGAGGACAGCATCCGCGTGCTCGGCAAGGCCATTGAGCATGAATACAACCTGTTCGACCTGCTGCGCCGTCCGGAAGTCACTTACGCCAGCCTGCTGACCCTGCCCGGCGCTGGCGAAGGACAGAGCGATCCGCAGGTCGTCGAGCAACTCGAGATTTCCGCCAAGTATCAGGGCTACATCGACCGCCAGGCCGAGGAAGTGGCCAAATCGGCCAGCTACGAGAACACGCCGCTGCCGGCCGATCTCGACTATTCGACGGTGGCCGGCCTGTCGAACGAAGTGAAGCAGAAGCTCAAGCTGCACCAGCCGCAGACCATCGGGCAGGCCTCGCGCATCCAGGGCGTGACGCCGGCGGCGATCTCGCTGCTGCTGATCCACCTGAAACGCTTCAAGCTGTTGCAAGCCGCATGAGCACGATCACCCTCGCCAGCGGCCTGGCCGAACTCGGCCTCGACCTGCCCGACACCACCCAGCAGCAACTGCTCGCCTTCCGCGACCTGCTGCTCAAGTGGAACAAGACCTACAACCTGACCGCGCTGCGCGATCCGGACCAGGCCATCTCGCATCATCTGCTCGATTCACTGGCCATCCTGCCGCACGTCGGCGACGGGCCACTGCTCGACGTCGGTTCCGGCGGCGGCCTGCCCGGCATCCCGCTGGCCATCGCCCGGCCGCAACTGTCGGTGCGCATGGTCGACACCGTGCAGAAGAAGGCGACCTTCCTGCAGCAGGCGGCGATCCAGCTCGGGCTGAAGAACGTCGCCGTCGACCACGCACGGGTCGAGGAATTGACCGGCCAGTACGCGCAGATCAGTTCGCGCGCTTTCGCCGAACTGAAGCTTTTTGTTGAACTGACACGTCATCTGCTGGCACCCGGCGGGTGCTGGCTGGCGATGAAAGGCGTGCGTCCCGACGACGAGATCGCCGCCCTGCCGGCCGACATCGTTGTCGACCGCATCCTGCCCTTGTCCGTGCCCGGACTGGACGCCGAAAGACATCTGATCATCCTGAAAGCGGGCCAATGAAAGTACTCGCCATCACCAACCAGAAGGGCGGCGTCGGCAAGACGACCACCGCCGTCAACCTCGCCGCCTCGCTCGGGGCCGAAGGTCAACGCGTGCTGCTGATCGACATGGATCCGCAGGGCAACGCCACGACCGGCGCTGGCATCACCAAGAAGGAAGCGTTGCCGACCGTCTATCAGTTGCTGATCGGCGCTGCCTCGCTGGTCGAGGTTTGCATCAAGACCGAGTTTGCCTTCGACATCCTGCCGGCCAACCGCGAACTGGCGGGCGCCGAAGTCGAACTGATCGAGCTCGACCAGCGCGAATACCGACTCAAGAACGCGTTGCAGCAGAATCACGACGAGTACGATTTCGTCCTCATCGACTGCCCGCCGGCGCTCAATATGCTGACGGTCAATGCGCTGGTCGCCGCCGATTCGGTCCTGATCCCGATGCAGTGCGAGTACTACGCGCTCGAAGGCCTGTCCGATCTCGTCGAGACGCTGCGCAAGGTGCGTCACCACCTGAATTCGCGGCTCGAGGTCGAAGGCCTGCTGCGGACCATGTACAACGGCCAGAGCACGCTCACCCAGCAGGTCTCGAACGAACTCGAGAGCCACTTCGGCGACAAGGTCTACAAGACCATCGTGCCGCGTAACGTCCGCCTGGCCGAAGCGCCGTCGTACGGCAAGCCGGTCATCGCCTTTGACAAAAATTCGAAGGGTGCGCTGGCCTACAGCGCACTCGCCCAGGAAATTCTCGAAAGGGTCGCCAAATGATCAAGATGAAGGGACTCGGCCGCGGCCTCGACGCGCTGCTCGCCGGCAGCGATGCCAAACCCGAAGACGAACTGCGCAATCTGCCGGTGGACCGCCTCAAGCCCGGCAAATACCAGCCGCGCACGCAGATGGACCCGGCGTCGCTGGCCGAACTGGCCAGCTCGATCAAGGCCCAGGGCGTGATGCAGCCGATCCTGGTGCGCGCCGTCGACAAGACGCCGGGCGCCGAGCGCTACGAGATCGTCGCTGGCGAACGCCGCTGGCGCGCCGCCCAGCAGGCCGGCCTGAGCGAAGTACCGGTGCTGGTGCGCGGCATCCCCGACGAGCAGGCGCTGGCGATGGCGCTGATCGAGAACATCCAGCGCGAGAATCTCAATCCGCTGGAAGAAGCCCAGGGCCTGCAGCGCCTGATCGACGAATTCGGCCTGACCCACCAGCAGGCCGCCGACGCCGTCGGCCGTTCCCGCCCGGCTGCATCCAACCTGCTGCGCTTATTGCAACTCGCCGCACCGGTGCAGGAACTGCTGATGACCGGCAAGCTCGACATGGGCCACGCCCGTGCCCTGCTGCCGCTGCCTGGCGCCCAGCAGGTCGCGGTGGCCCAGCGCATCGTCCAGAAGGGCTTGTCGGTGCGCGAGGCCGAACGTCTCGTCCAGCAGATCGTCAATCCGCCGAAACAGACTGCCGCGCCGCCGGTCGACCGTGACCTGCTGCGTCTGCAGGAAGAAATTTCCGACGCTGTCGGGGCCGCCGTCGCCATCCGCAGCAACAAGAAGGGCGCCGGCAGGATCACCATCGAATTCGGCAACCTCGACCAGCTTGAAGGCATCCTCGGACGGCTTCGTTAAGCGGGTTTGGGGACATGCTGCATTGCGGTAAACCCTTAATTTTCATTGACGGTATTTTTTGAAGTCTTGTATCATTTAGGTCTGTGTGGCACCGCCGGTCAAGGAATGCATGACACCATGTTGAGAGCGATATATCTGCAACTTGGTGCAGCGTTGATAACTGCAATCCTGGCCGGTGCAATCGTGGGTACGCGGGGGCTGGTTTCGGTTGGGTTTGCGGCAGTGGCAGCGATACTTCCCAACCTTTTCTTTGCCGTCCGGCTGACGATGTTGAAAAACCGCCCCGGTGCATCCTACGCGGCGAATTTCTTCATCGGTGAGTTCCTCAAGATTGCGGCCACCATCGGAATTCTGGCAATCGCCATCAAGGGATATCCCGAGATGCACTGGCCGAGCTTGCTGATCGGCCTGGCGATTGTCTTGCATGCTGGTTTTTTAGCCTTTTGGAAGAAATGAACATGGCCGCAGGTAGCGCAGCACCAACATCTGGCGAGTACATCGTCCACCACTTGACCCACCTGAATTCCACCGGTCACGCCCAGAAGTCCGTGATCGACTGGTCCGTGATCAACATCGACACGATGTTCTACTCCATCGTGCTTGGCCTGGTCACCATCTTCGTGCTCTGGCTGGCCGCCCGCAAGGCCACCTCCGGCGTTCCGGGCCGCTTCCAGGCCGCCGTCGAAATCCTGGTCGAAATGGTTTCCGATCAGGCCAAGGGCATCATCCACAGCGCCGAATCCCGCAAGTTCGTCGCACCGCTCGCACTGACGGTCTTCGTCTGGATCTTCTTCATGAACGCGATGGACCTGCTGCCGGTCGATCTGCTGCCGAAGATCGGTGAAATGATGGGCATCCACTACCAGCGCGTGGTCGCCACCGCCGACCTCAACGCTGCCCTCGGCATGTCGCTCGGCGTGCTGCTCGTCTGTCTCTACTACAACATCAAGATCAAGGGTCTCGGCGGCTGGATTCACGAACTCTTCACCGCGCCGTTCGGCAGCCACCCGCTGCTCTACCCGGTCAACTTCGTCATGCAGATGATCGAATTCGTCGCCAAGACCGTTTCCCACGGCATGCGACTGTTCGGCAACATGTACGCCGGCGAACTGGTGTTCATGCTGATCGCCCTGCTCGGCGGCACCGCCACCGTCTTCGGTTTCGTCGGTCACGTCATCGCCGGTTCGATCTGGGCCATCTTCCACATCCTGATCATCACACTGCAAGCCTTCATCTTCATGATGCTGACGCTGGTCTATGTCGGTCAGGCCCACGAAGCACACTAAGAAATACCCAACAGATTTAACGTAGTAACCCTGTTTTAGCTTTACCTTTTCATTACTTAAACTTAGCAAGGAGTTGTCATGGAACACGTTCTCGGTTTTGTTGCTCTGGCTGCCGGCCTGATCATTGGTCTGGGCGCTATCGGTGCCTGTATCGGTATCGGCCTCATGGGCGGCAAATACATTGAAGCATCGGCTCGCCAGCCGGAGCTGATGAACGCCCTGCAGACCAAGATGTTCCTGCTGGCCGGTCTGATCGATGCCGCCTTCCTGATCGGCGTCGGTATCGCCATGATGTTCGCCTTCGCCAACCCGTTCCAACTGGTTTAATTGATCCTCTTCGATCAACCCTTTAGAAGAGGACTAGAACCGTGAATCTGAACGCAACGTTGTTTGCACAGCTCGTTGTGTTCTTCATTCTGGCGTGGTTCACGATGCAATTCGTGTGGCCGCCCATTGTGAAGGCGCTCGACGAGCGTGCGAAGAAGATCGCGGATGGTCTGGCTGCTGCTGAACGCGGCAAGCAAGATCTCGAACTGGCCACCAAGCGTTCCACGGATGCCCTCCGTGAAGGCAAGGAAAAGGCTGCCGAACTGATCGCCAACGCTGAAAAGCGCGGCGCCCAACTGATCGAGGAAGCCAAGGCGAACGCCAAGGCCGAAGCCGACCGCATCGTCGCCGGTGCCAAGGCTGAAATCGAGCAGGAGGCCGTCCGTGCCAAGGAACAGCTGCGCGAACAGGTCGCTGCCCTGGTGGTCACCGGCGCCGAGCAGATTCTGCGCCGCGAGATCAACGCCCAGGCTCATTCCGACATTCTGGCCACGATCAAACAGGATCTGTAAAGCTTATGGCTGAATCCGTCACCATCGCTCGCCCCTACGCCGACGCCGCTTTCAAGCTGGCCAAGGAAAGCGGGGCCCAGGGCATCTGGTCGCAGCGCCTGCAAAGGCTGGCGCTGATCGCCCAGGACGGGGACATGGCTCAGGTCATGGGCAATCCCCGGCTCTCCGCTGAACAGATTGCAGAATTGTTCATTTCGCTGTCTGACGACAACGACCCGATTCTCGCCAATTTCGTTCGTACCCTCGCAGAAAACCGGCGTCTCGCACTCCTGCCGGAGATTTCCCGGCTTTTCGATCTGGCCCGCAGCCAGGAAGAAGGGGTCCAGGAGGCGGTGGTGTACTCCGCATTCCCGATTGACGATGCCCAGGTCGCTGCCTTGATGCAGCAACTGGAACCCCGCTTCGGAACCCGCCTGACCGCCCGCGTCGAAGTCGACGCGAGCCTGATCGGTGGTGTGCGGGTCACCGTCGGTGACCAGATGCTGGATGCTTCAGTCCGCGGCAAACTCGACGCGATGGCCGTGGCACTGAACAACTAGGAGATTTTCATGCAGTTGAATCCTTCCGAAATTTCTGAACTGATCAAGAGCAAGATCCAGAACCTGCAAGGCGCATCGGAAGTGCGTACGCAGGGCACCGTGGTATCCGTCACCGACGGTATCTGCCGCGTGCATGGCTTGCAGGACGTCATGCAAGGTGAAATGCTGGAATTCCCCGGCAACACCATCGGCATGGCACTCAACCTCGAGCGCGACTCCGTCGGCGCCGTTATCCTGGGCGAATACGAGCACATCTCCGAAGGCGACGTCGTCAAGACGACCGGTCGCATTCTGGAAGTGCCGGTCGGTCCGGAACTGCTTGGCCGCGTGGTCAACACCCTCGGTCAGCCGATCGACGGTAAAGGTCCGATCAACGCCAAGGAAACCGACAAGCTGGAAAAGGTCGCCCCGGGCGTCATCTGGCGTAAGTCCGTTTCGCAGCCGGTGCAGACCGGTCTGAAGTGCGTCGACTCGATGGTTCCGGTTGGCCGCGGCCAGCGCGAACTGATCATCGGCGACCGCCAGACGGGCAAGACCGCCGTTGCTGTCGATGCGATCATCAACCAGAAGGGCAAGAACCTGTTCTGCGTTTATGTCGCCGTCGGCCAGAAGGCTTCCACCATCGCCAACGTCGTGCGCAAGCTCGAAGAACACGGCGCCATGGAATACACCATCGTCGTTGCTGCTTCCGCTTCGGAATCGGCCGCACTGCAGTACCTGGCACCGTACGCCGGCTGCACGATGGGCGAGTACTTCCGCGACCGTGGCCAAGACGCACTGATCGTTTATGACGATCTGACCAAGCAGGCCTGGGGCTACCGTCAGGTTTCCCTGCTGCTGCGCCGTCCGCCGGGCCGCGAAGCCTACCCGGGCGACGTCTTCTATCTCCACTCCCGCCTGCTGGAACGCGCTGCCCGCGTGTCCGAAGAATGGGTCGAGAAGTTCACCAACGGCGAAGTCAAGGGCAAGAGCGGTTCGCTGACCGCCCTGCCGGTGATCGAAACCCAGGCCGGTGACGTTTCCGCTTTCGTTCCGACCAACGTGATCTCCATCACCGACGGTCAGATCTTCCTGGAAACCGACCTGTTCAACGCCGGTATCCGTCCCGCGATCAACGCCGGTATCTCGGTGTCCCGCGTCGGTGGCGCTGCCCAGACCAAGCTGATCAAGAAGCTCGGCGGCGGTGTCCGTCTGGCCCTGGCCCAGTACCGCGAACTGGCTGCCTTCGCGCAGTTTGCTTCCGATCTGGACGAAGCGACCCGCAAGCAGCTCGAGCGCGGCCGTCTGGTCACCGAACTGATGAAGCAGCCGCAGTACGCTCCGATGAGCATCTCCGAAATGGCCGTCACGCTGTACGCAGCCGACAAGGGCTACTTCGACGATGTCGAAGTCAAGCGCGCACTCGAATGCGAAAAGGCCATGATCAGCTACCTCAAGGCCAACCACGCCGAAGTCATGAACACCATGGAATCGTCGGCTGACCTGAGCGGCGATACCGAAAAGGCACTGGCTGCCGGCATCCAGGCTTTCAAGAGCACCTGGGCCTGATCTTAGGAGAACGCCATGCCTAGCGGCAAGGAAATTCGCAACAAGATCAAGAGCGTAGAAAACACGCGCAAGATCACCAAGGCCATGGAGATGGTGGCCGCATCCAAAATGCGCAAGGCGCAGGACCGGATGCGGGCTGCCCGCCCCTATGGCGAGAAGATCCGGCGTGTGGCCAGCAACCTGTCGCACGCGCTGACCGAGTACAAGCATCCGTTCCTCGAAAAGCGCGAGCAGAAGGCCATTGGTATCGTCCTCGTCACCTCCGACAAGGGCCTCTGCGGTGGTCTGAACTCCAACGTCCTGCGCCTGGTTCTGGGCAAGATGAAGGAACTCGACAGCCAGAAGATCAGTTTCCAGGCGACCTGTATTGGTAACAAGGGTCTGGGTTTCATGCAGCGCGCCGGTGCGAAGGTTGTCTCGCACGTGGTCGGGCTGGGTGACACCCCGCACCTGGAAAAGCTGATCGGCCCGCTCAAGATCCAGCTCGACGCCTACATGAAGGGCGAAATCGACGCGCTGTACATCGGCTACACCCGCTTCATCAACACGATGAAGCAGGAACCGGTTTTCGAAAAGCTGCTCCCGCTGGCTGACGACGTCGTCAAGACCGATCATCAGCCGGGTTGGGACTATGTCTACGAGCCGGAAGCCCAGCCAGTTATCGACGATCTGTTGATCCGCTATGTCGAAGCTTTGATTTACCAGGCCGTGGCTGAAAACATGGCCTCCGAGC
The DNA here is from genome assembly GCA_002470165.1 of Betaproteobacteria bacterium UBA7395. GTDB lineage: Bacteria > Pseudomonadota > Gammaproteobacteria > Burkholderiales > Rhodocyclaceae > Azonexus. The sequence goes on from DKNF01000095.1 coordinate 11,705, forward strand.
AGTCTGCCCGGATGGTCGCCATGAAGTCTGCTTCCGATAACGCCAAGAACGTCATCGGTGAATTGAAGCTGGTCTATAACAAGGCCCGTCAGGCCGCGATTACCAAGGAACTCTCGGAAATCGTCAGCGGCGCCGCCGCAGTCTGACGCAAGCGCGAAGCTTTTAATTATTGGGGATTTGAATATGAGTCAAGGTTCCATCGTTCAGTGTATCGGCGCAGTTGTGGACATCCACTTCCCGCGCGACGCGATGCCGAAGGTCTACGACGCACTCAAGCTTGACGCCTCCGAAGAAAATGGCATGGTTGAAGCCGGCCTGACCTTCGAAGTGCAGCAGCAGCTGGGTGACGGCGTCGTCCGCACCATCGCCATGGGTTCATCCGACGGCCTGCGCCGCGGCATGAAGGTTAACAACAGCGGCGCCGGCATTTCCGTGCCGGTCGGCATGGGCACGCTGGGTCGCATCATGGACGTCCTCGGCCGTCCGATCGACGAAGCCGGCCCGATCGACAGCACCGAGCTGCGCGAAATCCACCAGGCTGCACCGAAGTTCGACGAACTGTCGTCGTCCGTCGATCTGCTTGAAACCGGCATCAAGGTTATCGACCTGATCTGCCCGTTCGCCAAGGGCGGCAAGGTCGGCCTGTTCGGCGGCGCCGGCGTCGGCAAGACCGTCAACATGATGGAGCTGATCAACAACATCGCCAAGCAACACTCGGGTCTGTCCGTGTTTGCCGGTGTTGGTGAGCGTACCCGCGAAGGTAACGACTTCTATCATGAAATGAAGGACTCCAACGTTCTCGACAAGGTTGCGATGGTGTTCGGTCAGATGAACGAGCCCCCGGGCAACCGTCTGCGCGTGGCGCTGACCGGTCTGACCATGGCCGAGCGTTTCCGTGACGACGGTCGTGACATCCTGTTCTTCGTCGACAACATCTACCGCTACACCCTGGCCGGTACCGAAGTGTCCGCACTGCTGGGCCGTATGCCTTCCGCCGTGGGCTACCAGCCGACGCTGGCCGAAGAAATGGGCCGTCTGCAAGAGCGTATCACCTCGACCAAGGTTGGCTCGATCACCTCCATCCAGGCCGTTTACGTGCCTGCCGATGACTTGACCGACCCGTCGCCGGCTACCACCTTCCTGCACTTGGACTCCACGGTCGTGCTGTCGCGTGACATCGCCGCGCTGGGTATCTACCCGGCCGTCGATCCGCTCGACTCCACCTCCCGCCAGCTCGATCCGCAGATCGTTGGCGAAGAGCACTACTCGGTCGCCCGTGCCGTGCAGATGACGCTGCAGCGCTACAAGGAACTGCGCGACATCATCGCGATTCTGGGCATGGACGAACTGTCGCCGGAAGACAAGCTGGCCGTCAGCCGCGCCCGTAAGATCCAGCGCTTCCTGTCGCAGCCGTTCCACGTTGCCGAAGTCTTCACCGGTTCCCCGGGCAAGTTCGTTCCGCTCAAGGAAACCATCAAGGGCTTCAAGGGCATCGTCAGCGGCGAGTACGATCATCTGCCGGAACAGGCCTTCTACATGGTCGGCGGCATCGAAGAGGCTGTCGAAAAGGCGAAGACGCTGCAGTAATGCAGCTTCAGCATAGGAGCCAGTAATGGTTATGACCGTTCATTGTGATGTCGTCAGTGCCGAAGAATCGATTTTCTCCGGCCTGGTGGAAATCGCAGTGTTCCCCGGCGAAGCCGGGGAACTCGGCATCCTGCCGCAACATACCCCGTTGCTGACCCGCATCAAGCCCGGCACCATCCGTCTCAAGGTGCCGGACCAGAGCGAGTTTGAACTGGTGTATGTCTCCGGTGGCATGCTGGAAGTCCAGCCCGACATGATTACCGTGTTGGCGGACACCGCGATTCGCGCCCACGACCTGGACGAAGCCAAGGCCCTCGAGGCCAAGCGTCACGCCGAAGAAGCTCTGGCCAACCGCCAGGCCGAAATGGACTACGCGGCCGCCGAAGCCGAACTGGCCCAGGCAATCGCCCAGCTGCAGGCAATCCAGCGTCTGCGCAAGCATACCCACTGAGAATTTCCTTCCCAGTCAAAAAAAGGCAGCCTCGGCTGCCTTTTTCTTTTCCTGCCTGCCTTGCTTTGATCAGCCCCCGAGTCGGGCAATACGCTTTTCCAGGCGGGCCATTTCATCGCGCAAGGCATCGACATCGCGGATGAATTCGCCGGCGGCGGCCGGGGAGACGAGCAGGCCGGCTTCCTCGGTCGCATATTCGACCAGATTGCCGGACAGGCGCCCGGCACCGCTACGCATTTCATGCATCAGCCGGCTGCCGGCCAGCGACAGCCGACGGGCCGGAATATCGCCGATGACCGCCGCCAGATCGCCCTCGATATCCCAGCGCAGATTGCGGAAAACGAAAGCCAGGGTCTCGGCAACGTCGGCCGAACCGCTCAGTCGTGCCGACGACATCACGCTTTCCCGCTCAAGCAGCAGTTTGGCCGGAAAGTCTTCGTTCAATTCTATGGTCACGTCGGGGTCGCCGCTCTGCTCGGCCACCTGCAACAACCCCCGGCCGTCGATGCACAACGTCAGGGCCAACGGTCCGGCCTGCAGGCAGACGTGGGCACCGGCGTGACGCCGCAGCCGTTCCGTGGCCCAGGGCGAAGCACCCAGCACATGGTTCACGGGTTTGACGATCAAGGCTTCAAGTTGGCTCATCGCTGACCCGAAATCAGAACTTGAAACCCCGATGCAGGGCGACGACGCCCAGCGCCATGTTGAAATATTCGACCTTCTCGAAACCGACGCCTTCCATCATGGACTTCAGGCTTTCCTGATCCGGATGCATGCGGATCGACTCGGAGAGATAGCGATAGCTGTCGGCATCCTTGGTAACCATCTGGCCGATCCGGGGAATCACCTGGAAGGAGTAGAAATCGTAGGCCGGGGCCAGCGGCTCCCAGATACGGGAAAATTCGAGCACCAGCAGGCGGCCGCCGGGACGCAGTACCCGGCGCATTTCCGCCAGCGCCTGATCCTTGTGCGTCATGTTGCGCAGGCCGAAGGCGACGGTGACGCAGTCGAACCAGTCGTCGGGGAAGGGCAGCTTCTCGGCGTCGCATTGCGCCACCGGCAGCATGTAGCCCTTGTCGGTCAGGCGGTCACGGCCGCGTGCCAGCATCGCGTTGTTGATGTCGGTAAGCCAGACTTGACCGGTTTTACCGACCCGTTTGGCGAAAGCCAGCGACAGGTCGCCGGTACCACCGGCCACGTCAAGGACGCGCGAGCCTTCGCGGACACCGCTGCGCTGGATGGTGAATGCCTTCCAGAGGCGATGCATGCCGCCCGACATCAAGTCGTTCATCAGGTCGTAACGACTGGCGACGGAATCGAAGACGCCACGGACGCGGCGGGCTTTTTCCTGTTCGGCGACCGATTCGTAGCCGAAATGCGTTGTTTCTTTGTTCATGGCGATCAGTGGTGATGGCTGCAGGATGAACCGCCGGATTTCGGCGTGGTGTCGATATCGCGGGAAGCCCCCTGAGCCTCCAGCAGGCGCAGGTATTCCGCCCACAGCTCGTCATGATGGACGGCGAGGTTGTACAGCAGGTCCCAGGTGTACAGGCCACTGTCGTGACCGTCGGAGAAAACCAGTTTCAAGGCATAGGTGCCGGCGGGTTCGATGGCCAGCAAGTCGACGTTGCGCTTGCCGACCTGCAGGGTTTCCTGGCCAGGCCCATGCCCCCGCGCTTCGGCAGACGGGGTGAACACCCGCAGGTATTCGAAATCGAGACGATACGACTGGTCGCCGTAGCCCAGTTCGAGAACTCGGCTAAGCTTGTGCAGACGGATGACATCCGGGATCGGGGTGTCCTTTTCCATGCCGGCCATAATTTCCTCCATGCCAGACCGGCTAGTTTACCCTGAAGCAACCGGGCTGCGGTGCTTCACAACTCGACGATGCTGATCCGTTCGAAATCGGGTTGTCGGTTGAGCACATGATTCATCCGGATACGTCGGTTGCTGCGACCGTCCATCACCTCCAGCTCGCGGCCGGCATGATAAAAACCGGGCGGCAGGACCAGCGAGACGTCCTCGCCGATTGCCGGCATCGGCGGCAGGATGAAGGCCGGCGCGAAGCGCTCGATGGTTGGCCCCCCTCCCTGGTCCAGCGGCCGGAACCCGATACCCCGGGGAATCCCGGGCAGCGTGGCCAGGCCGACGATCAGGCCGCCGGCGGCTTCCTGCATCAACCAGGTGGCGTAAGCCAGCAGGAAACGCTCGCCGTCATGCGGACAAACCGCCATCAACTGGCCATGCAGGACGCGCTGCCCGCTTTCGCTACGCCCCAGGCGGAAGCCATTGGCCGAATGATTGATCACCGACCAGCGCTCGACCGGGAAATCCGCCCGTGGCCGTATCTGCAGGGCCTGGCCGGGCTCGGCGCGATCCCTGAAGGTGAACAATTGCTCGAATTCACCCCGGGAATAGGCGATGGCCGAATTCGGCTGTTCGAATGGTTCGCCCGCAATGTGGAAATACATGGCTTCGAATCCGGTGACCACATGGGCAATACCCTCGCTGGCGAAGCGCCGGAAGCGCCTTGCCGAGGTCGATTGCGACCAGGGTTTGACCAGCTGCTCGAGCAATCGCGCGACATGGCTGCTGCTCTCTTCGCCCAGGCCGAGTTGGGACGGGGTGAAGCGCATGCGCAACTGGCCCAGCGCATGATCGATCTGCAGACCCAACCTGCCGGTGTCGAGGCGGCGCACATCCCGGGCCGAGCCTTCGATGGTGGCACTGGGATGGAGGGGCAGATCCTTCATCAGTTCGACCACATAGGGCGGCAGTTCAAGATCGTTTTCGAGCGCGCCGATTCCCACCAACGGCGCCCACATCGCTGCCCAGCGGCGGATCAGGTTGAGGTTGCGAACGCTGTTGCTGTACGGACTGGCGACATCGATCAGCAGCAGGGTCACGTAGGCCGCCGCGCAGTGCGTCGCCTGAACACTGTTTTCCAGGGGATCGCTGACCGGCATGAAGGCGATGCCCCATTCCTCCGCGGTTTCGAAGAAACCATGCAGATCGAGCCAAACGCCGGGCGGCAATTCGCGCCGGGCGCGGTAGTGCTCGAGAATCACCATCCCGGTGTAGTAGATGCAGCGGTGCAGGATGGTCGCCATCAAGGCCTGGTAGCCCGGCTCCCCGGTCGCCGGCTCCTCCAGGCTGGCGCACAGCGCGTAAGCCCGGCCCATCTTGCGCCAGGCCTGGACGACCATCTGGAATGCCTGTTCCTCGTCGGGCGTCAGTGGCACCGCCTTGTTGTGGTAGTAGCGGGCCATTTCCTCTTCGACGAAACAAAGCGGGGTCCTGGCCTGCTCCAGTAACTGGAAAAATACGCCGGGATCGGGCGGCGATGCGAGCAGGGCATCGAGGAAATCGGTCAGTTGCCGTTCGGCCACCGCCGGATTGGCCAGCATCAGGCCCGACAGGTAATCCATGCCGGTTACCAGATCGACAATCCGCGCCAGTTCGGTTTGTTGCCTGTTGCTCATTCTTGTTCTCCCTGCCCCAGATGACGCACGATGGCAGCCGTCAGCCGTTCATCGCCGGGCCCGCTGCGTTGCCCGACGCCGTCGCGCTGCGCCTTGCCCCAGATCGGCTCGGGGAAGAAACGGTCGTCGCGCCAGCGTGGAATGACATGCCAGTGCATATGGGGAACGACGTTCCCGAAACTGGCCAGATTGATCTTGTCGGGATTCCAGCATTCGCGCAACGCCGCCTCGACGGCGAAGACGACCTGCATCAGCCGGTTGCGGTCGGCCACCGGCAGATCGCTCATCTCGCGGACGTGTTCGTTCCAGATCACCCGACAGAATCCGGGCAGGACCGGATCGTCGACGCGGATCACGCGGCAGGCGTCATCCGCCCATAGGACATGGCCGCCGGGTCCGGCACACAGTTCGCAAGTGCTGTCAGTCACAATGAATCCCTGTTGTTTTGCGTAGCATTGCACCAGCCAATGCGAACTGCAAGTGGCCGGCGCAAGATGTCACGGGATTCTACTGGAGGTGGGCGGCTGCCGACTCAGAGCAAGACGCGCTCGATGCCACCGGAATTGGCCTTGCCGACGTAGTCCGCCATCCAGTTGTCGCCGAGCAGGTGCTTGGCCATCTCGACAACGATGTAGTCGGCCTGGGTACCGGCATCGTCATCGTAGCGGCTCAAACCCTGCAGACAGGCGGGACAGGAGGTCAGGATCTTGACCTCGCCCTGGAAACCGTCGGCGCGCAATTTCTCGGCGCCCTTCTCGATTTCCTGCTGCTTGCGGAACTTCACCTGCGTTGCGATATCCGGGCGCGAGTAGGCAAAGGAGCCCGAATCGCCGCAACAGCGGTCGGTCAGCGGCACATCCTGGCCCATCAGTGTCTTGGTCACGGCCAGCGGGTTGTAGGCCTTCATCGGCGTGTGGCAGGGATCGTGGTACATGTAGCGCGTCCCTTCGACACCGTCCAGCTTCAGGCCCTTTTCCATCAGGTACTCGTGGATGTCGAGCAGGCGGCAGCCGGGGAAGATCTTCTCGAACTGGTATTTCTGCAGCTGATCCATGCAGGTACCGCAGGAGACGATCACCGTCTTGATGTCGAGATAGTTCAGCGTATTGGCCACACGGTGGAACAGCACGCGGTTGTCGGTGGTGATCTTCTGGCCCTTGTCGGCATCGCCCGAGGCGTTCTGCGGGTAGCCGCAGCACAGGTAGCCGGGTGGCAGCACCGTGGTCGCGCCGACTTCGTAGAGCATCGCCTGGGTCGCCAGGCCGACCTGCGAGAACAGGCGCTCGGAACCGCAGCCGGGGAAGTAGAAGACGGCTTCCGAATCGTCGCTGGCCAGCTTCGGGTTGCGGATCACCGGGATGACCTTGTCGTCCTCGATGTCGAGCAAGGCACGCGAGGTGCGCTTGGGCAGATTGCCCGGCATCGGTCGGTTGAGGAAGTGGATGACCTGAGTCTTGACGCTGGGCGCACCAAGCGTCGCCGGCGGATGCTTGCGCGAGTCCTGAACCAGGCCGAGCGCCTTGGCTGCCTTGTGCGCCAGGCGCTGGGCCTTGAAGCCGAAGTCCATCATGACGCCGCGCATCAGCTTGATCGTCGCCGGGTCTTTCAGGTTGAGGTAGGTCATCGCCGCCAGCGTGCCGGGGCTGGTGCGTTTCTTGTCCTGCTTGCGCAGGAAGTTGCGCATCGCCACCGAGACATCGCCGAAATCGATGTCGACCGGACAAGGCTTCAAGCAACGGTGACAGACCGTGCAATGGTCGGCGACATCGTTGAACTCGTCGAAGTGCTTGAGCGAAATGCCGCGCCGGGTCTGCTCTTCGTAGAGGAAGGCCTCGACCAGCAGCGATGTGGCGAGAATCTTGTTGCGCGGGCTGTAGAGCAGGTTGGCCCGCGGCACGTGGGTCGAACAGACCGGCTTGCACTTGCCGCAACGCAGGCAGTCCTTGACCATGTCGGAGATCTTGCCGATCTCGGACTGCTCCATGATCAGCGATTCGGTGCCGAGCAGGTTGAACGACGGCGTGTAGGCGTTGGTCAGGTCACCGCCTTGCATCAGCTTGCCCTTGTTGAAGCGCCCTTCCGGATCGACCTTCTGCTTGTAGGCGCGGAACGGGCCGATCTCGTCGTCGGTCAGGAACTCCAGCTTGGTGATGCCGATGCCGTGCTCGCCGGAAATCACGCCGTCGAGGCCGCGCGCCAGGTGCATGATGCGCTCGACCGCCTTGTTGGCCGTCTGCAGCATCGCGTAGTTGTCGGAGTTGACCGGGATGTTGGTGTGCACATTGCCGTCGCCGGCGTGCATGTGCAGCGCGACGAAGACGCGGCCGCGTAGCACCTCCTTGTGAATCGCCTCGATGCGCTCGAGGATCGGCCGGTACATGGTGCCGTCGAAGATCTTGGCCAGGCGCGCCTTCAGCTCCTGTTTCCACGAGGTGCGCACGGAATAGTCCTGCAGACGGTGGAAGAGGGTGGGGTTGGCGGCCTTGTTGCTCAGTTCGCCGGCCACCACGCCATAAGAAGCGAAACGCGACTCGGCTTCGGCCAGCGGCAGGTCGAGGTTGTCCAGCAACCATTCCCAACGCAGGCGGACGGCCTCGACGTAATCGAGGGCGGCCTGCCGGCGGTCACCGATCAAAACCTCCTTGTCGAGGTTGGCGTCGCCCGAGTGCAACGGCAGGTCGCCCTTGAGGAAGTCGGCCAGGGCGTCGCACAACGCCAGCTTGTTCTGCGTCGACAGTTCGATGTTGATGCGCTCGATGCCGTCGCAGTACTCGCCCATGCGCGGCAGCGGAATGACCACGTCCTCGTTGACCTTGAAGGCGTTGGTGTGGCGCGAGATGGCTGCGGTCCGCGAACGGTCGAGCCAGAATTTCTTGCGCGTTTCGGCGTCGACCGCAATGAAGCCTTCGGCGGCGCGCAGGTTGCACATGCGCACGACTTCGGAGGCGGCGGCCATCACCGCCTTTTCGTCGTGGCCGACGATGTCGCCGATCAATACCATCTTCGGTCGACCATGGCGCTTGGCCTTGGTCGCGTAACCGACCGCCTTGACGTAGCGCTCGTCGAGGTGTTCCAGGCCGGCGAGCAGAACTCCTGCCGCATGGCCGGCGCCGCCCGGCTTGAAGTAGTCGGTGATCTCGACGATGGCCGGCACCGCTTCGCGGACCTGGCCGAAAAACTCCAGACAGACGGTGCGCGTCACCGGCGGCATCTTGTGCAGCACCCAGCGGGCGGCGACGATGATGCCATCGGTGCCTTCCTTCTGCACGCCGGGAATGCCGCCGAGGAACTTGTCGGTGACGTCCTTGCCCAGGCCGATCTTGCGGCAGGCGGCGCCGGGCATGACCAGGACTTCCTCGCTGAGCAGCTTCTTGCCGGATGGGTCGAAACGCTTGACCCGGAATTCGACGTTTTCCTGCTCGTGAATCTTGCCGTAGTTGTGATTGACGCGTTCGACTTCCAGCCAGTTGCCGTCCGGATCGACCATCTTCCACCAGGCCAGGTTGTCGAGCGCCGTGCCCCATAGCACGGCCTTCTTGCCGCCGGCATTCATCGCGATGTTGCCGCCGATGCAGGAAGCCGAGGCGGAAGTCGGGTCGACGGCGAAAACGCGGCCGGCCGCACTGGCGGCTTCGGCAACGCGTTCGGTAACGACGCCGGCGCCGGTACGGATGGTCGCGTACGGGGTCTCGTGGCCGGCCAGCACCAGTTCCTCGACCGGGCCGATGTCGATCAGCTTCTCGGTGTTGATCACCGCGGAATGCGGCGTCAGCGGCACGGCGCCGCCGGTGTAGCCGGTGCCGCC
>DKNF01000095.1:21137-22900 GCA_002470165.1 Betaproteobacteria bacterium UBA7395
CGGTGTAGCCGGTGCCGCCGCCACGCGGGATGATGGTCAGACCGGCCTCGAAGCAGCCGCGGACGAGGTGGGCGATTTCTTCCTCGGTATCCGGGTAGAGGACGACGAAGGGGTATTCGACGCGCCAGTCGGTGGCGTCGGTGACGTGCGAGACGCGGGCCAGGCCGTCGAAAGCGATGTTGTCGCGACGGGTGTGCTTGCCCAGCACCTTGAGCACCTTGCGGCGCAGGTCGATGGTTTCGCCGAAACGTGCCTCGAAGCGGTCGACGGCCTGCTGCGCGGCGACGACCAGGCGGCGGACCTTCTCCGAACGCTCGGGATCCTCGGCCTCGCTCTCGGCACGACGCTTCTCGACTTCCTTCAGACGATGGCGCAAGGCGCTGACCAGCGCGTCACGGCGCTCACGGTTGTCGAGCAGGTCGTCTTCCAGGTAAGGGTTGCGCTGGACCACCCAGATGTCGCCCAGCACCTCGTAGAGCATCCGCGCCGAACGGCCGGTGACGCGCTCGCCGCGCAGTTCGTCGAGGATCGCCCAGTTGTCGGCACCGAGCAGGCGGATGACGATTTCGCGGTCGGAAAACGAGGTGTAGTTGTAGGGGATTTCGCGCAGGCGGGCGGTCATGGAAGCAGCCGTGATCTGTCAAAAGAAGGATTTTAGCGTATTGCGGCGCAACACGCGGGGCCGGTAGACCGGGGAAAGCGTCCGGGGTTCAGTATCCCGCTGCGGTTTGTGCCACCAGCCAGTAACGCACGAACTTGCCGAGCGCCATGAACAGGCAGCAGGGCAGCCAGTGCAGGCGCAGCCAGCCGGCGGCGACGCACAACGCATCGCCGACCAGCGGCAGCCAGGAAAAGAGCAGGGCGGGGCTGCCCCAGCGTTGCAGGTGATGCATCTGCGGCAGACGGTCGAGCTGCTGCCAGCGCGGCAGGAAACGGCCGCAGGCCCACGAGGTCATGCCGCCGAGCGTATTGCCGAGTGTGGCCAGGGCCAGCGCGGTCGATTTCTGTTCCGGATGCAGTTGCAGGAAACCCCACAACACGGCTTCCGAGCCGCCGGGCAATAGCGTTGCGGCAAGAAAACTGCTCAAGAAAAGGCCGGCAAGCCCTTGTTCCGCCGTGACGTTTACCCACTCCACCCGTAGAATCTCCCTTTTGCCCAGCCCGAATCAGATCATGCACCCGGATTATCTCGAAAAAGTCCTCAATGCCCAGGTTTACGATGTCGCCGTAGAAACGCCGCTCGACCTGGCCGGCAACCTCTCAGCCCGGGTGCATAACCGCATCTGGCTGAAGCGCGAGGACATGCAGCCGGTGTTTTCGTTCAAGCTGCGCGGCGCATACAACAAGATCGCCAGTCTGTCGGCGGAAAAGCTCAAGCGCGGCGTGATCTGCGCCTCGGCGGGCAACCACGCCCAGGGCGTGGCGCTGTCGGCGGCCAAGGTCGGCTGCCGGGCGGTCATCGTCATGCCGGTGTCGACGCCGGGGATCAAGATCGAGGCGGTCAAACGGCGCGGCGGCGAAGTCGTGCTGCATGGCGACTCTTACGACGAAGCCTACGCTCACGCGCTGGAGCTGGAAAAATCGGAAAAGCTGACCTTCGTCCATCCCTTCGACGACCCGGAAGTCATCGCCGGCCAGGGCACCACGGCGATGGAAATCCTGCGCCAGCACTCGCGCCACAACGGCCCGATCCACGCCGTCTTCTGTGCCATCGGCGGTGGCGGGCTGGCCGCCGGCGTGGCGGCCTACATCAAGCGCCTGCG
>DKNF01000212.1 GCA_002470165.1 Betaproteobacteria bacterium UBA7395
AGCTCAAGGAAACCGGCGCCCCGCTGGCCGGCGAGATGTCCGGCCATACCTTCTTCAAGGAACGCTGGTACGGCTTCGACGACGGCCTGTACACCGGCGCCCGCCTGCTCGAAATCCTGAGCCGTTCGGCCGACGTCAATGCCCCGCTGAAAGCCCTGCCGAATTCGCCGTCAACCCCGGAACTGAACATCAAGATGGCCGAAGGCGAACCCTTCGCCCTGATCGACAAGCTCAAGGCCGAAGGGCGCTTCGACGGCGCCGACGAGATCATCACCATCGACGGCGTACGCGTAGAATACGAGGATGGTTTCGGCCTGGCCCGGCCGTCGAACACGACGCCGGTGGTCGTGCTGCGCTTCGAGGCGGACAACGCCGAAGCACTGGTGCGCATCCAGGCCGGGTTCCGGCAGGCGCTGAACGCCGTCTGGCCGGGGATACAACTGCCGTTCTAAGGAGATTTCGTGAGCGACGCCGCCGACCAGCTTTTTCTCGGACGCCAACCCATTCTTGACCGCGACCAGCGGCTCCACGCTTACGAACTCCTCTTCCGCAACGGCAGCGGCAACGCCGCCGTCGTCACCGACGGCGTCGCGGCAACCGCCACGGTCATCGCCAATGCCTTCAGCGAACTTGGCGTCGAAGCGGCCCTCGGCAACTGCCGGGGCTTCATCAACGTCGACGAGGAATTCCTGTTCAGCGACATGCTGGAACTGCTGCCGCGCCAGTCGGTGGTACTGGAAATCCTCGAAACCGTTCCGCCCAGCGAAGCCGTCGTCGACCGCTGCCGGATGTTGAAGGCCGCCGGCTTCACGCTGGCGCTCGATGACGTCATCCAGCTGGCGCCGGAATACGCGAAACTGCTCTCGCTGGTGGAGATCGTCAAGGTCGACATCCAGCCGCTCAGCCGTATCGAACTGATGCAACTGGCGATGAAGCTGAAACCGAGCGGCAAGATCCTGCTCGCCGAAAAGGTCGACTCCCGGGAACAGATGGAACAATGCATGAAGCTCGGCTTCTCGCTGTTCCAGGGCTATTACTTCGCCAAGCCGACCATCATCGCCGGCCGCAAACTCGACCATTCCCAGCTTTCGCTGATGAAGCTGATGGGCCTGCTGCTGTCGGACGCCGATACCGGCGCGATTGAACAGGCGCTGAAGCCCGAGCCCGGCCTGACCATGAACCTGCTGCGCATGACCAATTCGGTCGGCAGCGGCACTACCGAAACGATCACTTCGCTGGGCCACGCCATCGCCGTGCTCGGCCGGCGCCAGTTGCAACGCTGGCTGCAACTCCTGCTGTTCGCCTCCGGCAGCCAGAACGGCACCGCCAGCCCCTTGCTGCAACTGGCAGCAACCCGCGGCCGCCTGATGGAACTGCTGGCCGCCGAAGTCGAACCGGCCAGCCCGGCTTTCGCCGACAAGGCCTTCATGGTCGGCATCATGTCGCTGATGCCGGTGCTGGTCGGCCAGCCGATCCGCGAGATCGTCGCCCCGCTCGGCCTCGGCGACGATGTCAAAGGCGCGCTGTGCGACGACACCGGCCCGCTGGCCGACCTGCTCAGCCTGGCCGAGTGCAGCGAGAGCGGCGACCTGTCGCGCCTGGCCAACTGCTTTGCCCGCCTGCCGGCCATCGGCCCCAAGGCCCTCAACCGGGCACAGACCGGCGCCCTGCAATGGGCCAACAGCCTGACCCAGGAAAAATCCGCTTGAGGCTACGGTTACACAAGCAGCGACAAGACAACACAGACGCCGTCAGGATGCTGCGGCACAATGGCAGCCTGTTTTCCCAAGCCTTTCAGCCACGATGAATCACTTTCACGCCCGCAACAACTTCGTCCGCCCGCCGCAAACCCTGTTCGGGCGGATCGTTGCCTTCATCCTGACCGGCGTACTGATCGTACTGGCGCTGATGTTTTCGCTGGTGGCGCTGGCCGTGGCCGCCGTCGGCGGCTTGCTCTTCGCCGGCTGGTTCTGGTGGAAGACCCGCGCCCTGCGCAAGGCCATGCGCGAAGCCGCGCCGATGCCGGGCCAGACCGGCGGCGGCGATTTCATCGACGGGGAATGCGTCCGGGAAATCCCGGACGACCGTTTGCTGCGCTGAACGCTCAGCGCAGCTTGGGATTCAGCGAACCGCGGTTGTAATCCTTGTCGCCCGGCATCACGTAGCGGCCGACACCGCCGACCATGATGCCCTGCGACTCGATGGGACGCGTCTTGTTTTCCGGGTATTCGGCGGCGATCTTCTGCGCCTCGGCCGCCTTGGCCTGATCGACGTACTCCCAGCGACCGTTCGGAAAGAGGCGGACCGCCTGACCATCTGCAGTCACAGCCTCTACCGGCGTCCGGTCGAGTTCGGCAGCCAGCGCCGGCCCGGCGGCCAGCGCGGCGATCAGCAGCAGGCGCTTCACAGCCTGCCCTCGACCCAGGACTTGACCGACGCCAGCGCCGCCGGCAGGTTTTCCGGCTGCGTACCGCCAGCCTGCGCCATGTCCGGACGCCCGCCGCCCTTGCCGCCGACCTGCTGGGCGAC
>DKNF01000199.1 GCA_002470165.1 Betaproteobacteria bacterium UBA7395
ATCTTCCGCGAGATGGGCGAGATGGGTCTGCTCGGCGCCACGCTGCCGCCGCGATACGGCGGCGCCGGGCTGAACTACGTCTCCTACGGCCTGATCGCCCGCGAAGTGGAATACGTCGATTCCGGCTACCGCTCGATGCTCAGCGTGCAGTCCTCGCTGGTCATGCTGCCGATCTTCGCCTTCGGCAGCGAGGCACAGAAACAGAAGTACCTGCCCGGCCTCGGTCGCGGCGAGCTGATCGGCTGCTTCGGGCTGACCGAACCCAACTCCGGTTCCGACCCCGGCAGCCTGGCCACCCGCGCCCGCGCCGTGCCCGGCGGCTGGAAGCTGTCCGGCAGCAAGATGTGGATCACCAATTCGCCGATTGCCGACGTTTTCGTCGTCTGGGCCAAGGACGACGAAAACGTCATTCGCGGCTTCATCCTCGACAAAGGCATGCCCGGCCTGAGTGCGCCGGCGATCCACGGCAAGGTCGGCCTGCGCGCCTCGATCACCGGCGAGATCGTCATGGACGAGGTGTTCGTCCCGACGGAAAACCGCCTCGACGTCGCCGGCCTGAAAGGTCCGTTCACCTGCCTGAATTCCGCCCGTTACGGCATCGCCTGGGGCACTTTAGGAGCCGCCGAAGCCTGCTGGCACACGGCCCGGCAATACACGCTGGACAGGAAGCAGTTCGACCGGCCGCTGGCAGCGAACCAGTTGGTACAGAAGAAACTCGCCGACATGCAGACCGAGATCACCCTCGGCATCCAGGGCGTACTGCGCCTGGGCCGGATGATGGACGACGGCAGCGCAACGCCGGAAATCGTTTCGCTGATGAAGCGCAATTCCTGCGGCAAGGCGCTCGACATCGCCCGTACGGCACGCGACATGCTCGGCGGCAACGGCATTTCCGACGAATTCGGCGTCATCCGCCATGTCGTCAATCTCGAAGTGGTCAATACCTACGAGGGTACGCATGACATCCACGCGCTCATACTTGGCCGCGCCCAGACCGGCATTTCCGCTTTCTGAACGGCCATGAAGGACTACCAAGCCATCGTCGCCGCCCCCGGTTTCTGTCTCGGCATCTGCTGCGACGCCGACGAAATCACCGCCATCGACTTCCTTGAGCCCCGCCCCACCCTGGCGCCGACCACCCCGCTCGCGGCCGAAGCCGTTCGACAGTTGCAAGCCTACCTGCGCGACCCGGCCAGTCCGTTCAGCCTGCCGCTCAAACCCGCCGGAACAAGCTTCCAGCGCCGCGTCTGGGAACAGATTTCAGCCATTCCCGGCGGCCGGACCGAAACCTACGGCCAACTGGCAAAAGCCCTGCACAACGCGCCGCGTGCCGTCGGCCAGGCCTGCGGCGCCAACCCTTACCCGGTGGTTGTCCCTTGCCACCGCGTTGTCGCCAGCCAGGGCGGGCTCGGCGGCTTCGCCCGCGAACGCGGCGGCTTCCTGCTCGAGGTCAAGCGCTGGCTGCTGCAGCATGAAAACGCCGAACTTGCCGCCAAGCCCCACTGACCTCGCCGAGATCGACCAGTTCTGCGACGCCCTCTGGCTGGAGGACGGTCTGGCCAAGGCAACGCTCGACAGCTACCGTTCCGACCTCGGCCGGCTGGCCGGCTGGCTCGCCGAACACGCGCATGAGCCGCTGCTCGACCTGCGCGAAACGACGCTGACCGCCTTCGTCGCCCACCTGTCACGTAGCACGCGCGCCAGCTCGCAGGCGCGCTACCTGTCCACATTGCGCCGCTTCTTCCGCTGGCAGGTCGGGCGCGGTCGCATCGTCAGTGACCCGACGCTGAAACTCTCCAACCCCAGCCTGCCGTCGCGCCTGCCCAAGGTCATGTCGGAACAGCAGGTCGCCAACCTGCTCGCCGCGCCCGACCTCGACACGCCACTCGGTCGGCGCGACCGGGCCATGCTCGAGACCCTGTACGCGACCGGGCTACGTGTTTCCGAGCTGGTCAATCTGAAATTGCACGAGGTCAGCCTGGCCGATGGCGTGCTGCGCGCCTTTGGCAAGGGCAGCAAGGAAAGGCTGGTGCCGCTCGGTGAGCAGGCCATCGACTGGATTGCCGACTACCTGAAGACAGCGCGCGCCGCCATCCTGCACGACCAGGTCAGCGACGCCCTGTTCGTCACCGCCCGCGGCGGCGCCATGACTCGTCATGCCTTCTGGCATCTGGTCAAGCGCTACGCGCTGGTGGCCGGGATCGACCCGGCGAAACTGTCGCCACACGTGCTGCGCCACGCCTTCGCTACGCATCTGCTCAACCACGACGCCGACCTGCGCGTCGTCCAGCTGCTGCTCGGCCACGCCGACATCTCGACCACACAGATCTATACCCACGTTGCCCGCGAACGGCTGAAGTCGCTGCATGCGATGCATCATCCGCGCGGTTAGAATGCCGCCATGAGCAAGCCAGAACACGCCCCCGAAACTCCGGCGACCAAGTTCCTGAAAGCGAACAAGGTCAGTTTCACCCCGCATCTCTACGCCTATGAAGAACACGGCGGCACCCGCGTCTCGGCACGCGAACTCGGCGTCGACGAACATGCCGTGGTCAAGACACTGGTCTTCGAAGACGAGAGCGCCAAGCCGCTGATCGTGCTCATGCACGGCGATTGCAAGGTGTCGACCAAGGAACTGGCGCGGCAGATTCCGTGCAAGAAGGTCGAACCCTGCAAGCCGGAAGTCGCCAACCGCCACACCGGCTTCCTGGTCGGCGGCACCAGTCCGTTCGGCACGAAGAAGGCGATGCCGGTGTTCGTCGAGCGCAGCATCCTCGAATTGCCGCTGATTTACATCAACGGCGGCAAGCGCGGCTTCCTGGTCGGTATCGATCCGGCCATCCTGAGCAGCGTACTCAAGGCAAAACCGGTCGACGCCGCCCTACCAAATTAAACCCAGCTATCGCCAAAATTTAATCAATCGATTAGATCAATCGACGGTCACGGCATAAAGTTCCTCCATCACAAGGAGAAAGCCATGACCCAGATCGTTGCCCGCCACTACGCCCGCCCCGCCGCCCGCAAGCACTTGTGGACCGGCATTGCCATGGCCGTCGTCGCCCTGGCCTTCGGCATCGACCAGGCCGGACAATGGTTTGCCGCCCACCCGATGGCCCTGACCGGCCTCCAGGCCAGTCTGTTCGCCGGCCTGGCCACGGGTCTTGGCGCCATTCCCGTACTCTTCATGCGCCGCCCGACGGAACGCCTGATGGCGCCGATGCTCGGCCTCGCCGGCGGCATGATGCTCGCCGCCAGCCTGTTCTCATTGCTCGTCCCGGCCGTGCAGACGATCGCCACCAGCAGCGCCCCGCTCGGCCTCGGCATCGCCACCGCGCTGGCCCTGCTCGGCGGTGCTGCGATGATGCACTGGATGGACACGCGGACCGAACACAGCCACGTCGAATCGGTCGACAGCAGCCGGGCGCTGCCGCAGGTCGGCCTGGTCGTCGCCGCCATCGCCCTGCACAACGTCCCGGAAGGTCTGGCGGTCGGTGTTGCTGCGGCCTCCGGCGTCGATCACGGAATGACGCTCGGCATCGCCATCCAGAACGTACCCGAAGGCTGGATCGTCGCCAGCGCCATGATCGCCCTCGGTGCCGGCCCGCTGCGCGCCACCTTGATGGCCTTGGCCACCGGCCTGGTCGAACCGGTCGGCGGTTTGTTCGGGGTGATTGCCAGCACGGCAGCCGGCGCCGCCCTGCCGCTGGC
>DKNF01000180.1 GCA_002470165.1 Betaproteobacteria bacterium UBA7395
GGCTGCCGCCCAACGACAGCCAGCGGATCCAGCGGGCGCTGGAGGTCTGTCTGGCAGGCGGCCGGCCGATGTCCGCGGTGCTGGCCGAGAGCGAACAACAGAAACCGGACTGGAATTTCCTGCAACTGGCCTTGTTGCCGTCGGACCGTGCCGTGCTGCACGAACGCATCGCCCGCCGCTTCGACGAAATGCTGCTCGCCGGCCTGGACGAAGAAGTGGCGATGCTGCGGCAGAAATACCGGCTCACCCCCGAACTGCCGGCGATGCGCTGCGTCGGTTACCGTCAGGTCTGGGAGGCCCAGGACGGCCTGATTCCGCGCCAAGAAATGCGCGACCGCGGCGTCTTCGCCACCCGGCAACTGGCCAAGCGCCAGATTACCTGGCTGGGCAATTCCTTTGCCGCCGAGACTTTCGACTGCATCGACGCCGGATTAAGCGAACGCGTCAGCCAGCGCGTCGCCCGTTTCCTCAACGCCTGAGCACCTGCTCCAGGCTTTGCGCCAGTTCCTGCAACTGGCCGATGGTCTGCAGGCTGGCATCCTGGCTGGCGACCATGCGCTGCATGTAATCCGCCGCCAGCGTGGTCATCGACTCCTCCTGGCTCTCGGTGAGTCCCAGCGACATCATCGAACGGCCCAGGGCTTCCTGGAATTCGATCATGATCTCGGTGAGTTCCATCGAATTGCGGCGGTAGCTGGCCTGCACCGAATCGAGCGTTGACTGCACCCGCGGCAAGGCTGCCTCGATGCCGGCCCGCCGGTGGCGCGCCAGTTCCTCGGCCTCGATCGCACGCATCCGGGCGTCGGCGCCTTCAGCCAGCAAGGCACCGTTGTCGCGGATACGACCGCAGCGGTCCGGATCGTCCAGCGGCATGTTGTTGACCAGCAAGGTGACGTGCCCGTAATTGAACACGCAGCGCGTCTTGAACTGGAAAATCCGCCCGGAATGCCGGACATGGTTGAGCACCGAAACTTCCAGCGGCAGATCGCAACCGTTCTCGCTGTACGACCGGGCCCGGTCGTCCATGCGCAGCTGGACGGCGGCATTCAGTTCATACTGGCGCATGCTGTCGATCAAGGCCGCCGCCAGTTCTTCCGAACTGCCGCAGGAGAAGGACTTGCTCAGGAACTGCAGGACGACACCCAGTTCGCCCATGCTGACCATCGCCGACATCGCCGTGCGCTGCGCATAACCGGCCTGCTCGTGCAGGTTGCGTTTCTCGCCGAGGATGCGTGCCGCCACCTTGACCTTGCGCAGGAGCTCGTCCGGGTCGAAGGGCTTGGTAATGAAATCTTCTCCGCCGGCTTCGTAGCATTGCAGGCGCGTGTCGATATCGTCGCTGGAAGAAACGAACAGGATGGGAATGTCCTGCGTATCCCAATCCTCCTTCAGACGCTGGCAGACCTCGAAACCGCTGATGCCCGGCAGGGTCAGGTCGAGGATGACGATATCCGGCTTGCACTCGGCGATCCGCGCCAGGCAATCCTCGCCCGAACCGAAGAATTCCCGGTCGAAATCCGCCTCGAGCACGGCGCCGAGCACGTCCAGCAGAATCGGATCGTCGTCGACAATGAAAACCTTGAGTTTGTTATCCATTTTTTCTCCCCCTTTATCCCGATTCAGCGCATACCGATCCACAACCCCCCGATCAGCACGACAACCACCACCGCCCAGCCCAGCCGGTCGATATAACGATGCAGTGCTTCCTCCATCCGAGCTCCTCCCCAGGCCATCAGGCCGGCAACCAGGAAGAAGCGCAAGCCGCGACCGACGATGGAGGCCAGCGTAAACGGCAACAGCGCCATCGACAAGGCCCCGGCGGCGATGGTGAATACCTTGTAGGGAATGGGCGAGAAGCCGGCGACGAAAACTGCCCAGAATCCCCATTTCCCGAACCAGTCGACCGCCGTCTGATAAGCCGGCCAGTAGCGGCTCTCTTGCAGCCAGGGCAGGATCGCATCGAGGGCAAAGTAACCGATCAGATAACCGGCCAGACCGCCGAGTACCGACGTCACCGTGGTGAGCAGCGCCAGCCACCACCAGCGCGGCGGATTGGCGAGCGCCATCGGCGCCAGCATGACATCGGGCGGCACCGGGAAAAAGGACGATTCGGCAAAGCTCAGACCGCCCAGATACCAGGGTGCATGCGGATGACGCGACCAGTCCATGGCCCTGCGATAGAGGGGAGAAAAGAGTTTCATCAATGCGTTTCTTCGGAAAGCGGAGTTTCAGCAGGATGCGACTGGATCCGGGTGGCCAGCAGGGTATAGACCGCCGGCACCACGAACAGCGTCAGGAAGGTACCGAGCAGCAGGCCGCCGACGATGACCCAGCCGATCTGCTGGCGCGATTCGGCACCGGCACCGGTCGCCAGCGCCAGCGGCACGGCGCCCAGGACCATCGCACCGGTGGTCATCAGGATCGGACGCAGGCGCAGTTCGGCCGCCTCGATCACCGCTTCGCGCAGTTCCCGGCCCTTTTCCTGCAACTGGTTGGCGAATTCGACGATCAGGATGCCGTGCTTGGTGATCAGGCCGACCAGTGTGACTAGGCCGATCTGGCTGTAAACATTGAGCGTTCCGTCGGTCGCCCAGAGCGCAAACAGCGCGCCGGCCATCGACAGCGGCACGGTCAGCATGATGATCAGCGGATCGCGGAAACTCTCGAACTGCGCCGCCAGCACCAGGTAGATGAAGGCCAGCGCCAGCACGAAGGTAATTGCCAGCGACGCCGACGACTGCCGGAACTCGCGCGTCTGCCCGTTGTAATCGACGGCGTAACCCGGCTTGAGCAACTGCCCGGCGACGCCGTCCATGTAGGTCAGCGCCTCGCCCATGGTGTAGCCCGGCGCCAGGTTGGCGGTGATGGTCACCGCCCGGCGCTGACCAAAGTGGTTGAGCTCGCGCGGGGCCACGGTCTCCTGGACGTCGAGCAGGTTGTCGAGCGAGATCATGCCGCCATCACTGCCGCGCACGTAGATGTCGCGGATGTCGTCGGGCGACTGGCGGTCGCTGTCGGCGACCTGGACGATCACGTCGTACTGCTCGCCGTCGCGCTTGAAACGGGTCACCTGGCGGCCGCCGAGGAAGGTTTCCAGCGTCCGGCCGATGGTCTCGACCGGTACGCCGACGTCGGCCGCCTTGTCGCGCCGCACCACCACCGACAACTCCGGCTTGTTCAGCTTGAGGTCGGTATCGACGTTGGTCAGCCCCGGATTCTTCGCCAGTTCGCCGAGGAATTGCTGGGTCACCTGCTGCAGTTCCTCATAAGGCGCCGAGGTGACGATGACGAAATTGATCGGCCGCTCGCGCGGACTCTGGCCGAGCGACGGCGGCGTCACCGGGAAAGCCATGACGCCGGGCACGGCGGCAAACTTGGGGAACAGTTCCTTGGCGATGTCGGACGAACTGCGCGAGCGCTCGCTCCAGTCGCTCAGGCCGACGAAGGAAATGCCCTGGTTCACGGTCGGGTTGCCGGAAACGACGAAATAGCGCTCGATATCCCGGGTCTGGCTGTAGATGTTTTCCAGTTGCTGCGCGTACTTCTCGGTGTAGTCCAGCGTGGCGCCATCCGGCCCGTTGAACACGCCGATGATCACGCCGCGATCCTCGATCGGCGCCAGTTCGGATTTCAGCGCCTTGAGCAGGACGCCGCAGGCGACGGCGACGGCGACGAAAGCGACGAAGACGATCCAGCGATGGGCCAGCGCCTGCGTCAGCACGCGACGATAGCCGGCGTTGAGCCAGTTGAGAAAGGACTCGATCAGCATGAAGCCCTTCGAATGCTTTTCCTCGTGCTTGAGCAGTACCGAGCACATCATCGGCGACAACGTCAGCGCAACAAAACCGGACACCAGCACGGCGCCGGCCAGGGTCAGGGCGAACTCGATGAACAGCTTGCCGGTGCGCCCGGTCATGAACGCGACCGGCGCGTACACGGCGGCCAGCGTCAGCGTCATCGCGACCACGGCAAAGCCGATTTCCTTCGCCCCCTTGAACGCTGCCTCGCGCCGTGGCATGCCTTCCTCGATGTGGCGGTAGATGTTCTCCAGCATCACGATGGCGTCGTCGACGACCAGGCCGATGGCCAGCACCAGCGCCAGCAGCGTCAGCGTGTTGATGGTGAAGCCAAGCACGAACATGATGGCGAAGGCGCCGATCAGCGAGACCGGGATGGTGACCAGCGGAATCAGCGTCGCCCGCAGGTTGCGCAGGAAGAAGAAGATGATCGCCAGCACCAGCACGATGGCCTCGCCGATGGTGGTGAACACCGACTTGATCGAGCGGTCGATGAACACCGACGAATCGTAGGAAATATCGACGCGCATGCCCTCGGGCAACTCTTCGGTGATGCGCGGCAGTTCGGCGCGCAGGGCTTTCGACAGTTCGAGCGGGTTGGCCGTGGCCTGCTTGATCACGCCCAGCGACACCGCCGAGCGCCCCTTGAAACGTACCGAAGTCCGTTCGGCGGCGGCGCCGATCTCGACCCGCGCGACATCGCCGATGCGCACCGGGTAACCATCGACATTGCGCAGGATGACCGCGCTGAATTCCTCCGGCGTGCGCAGGTCGGTGGTCGACACCACGGAAAATTCGCGCTCGACGCTCTCGATGCGCCCGGCCGGTACTTCGACGTTCTGCCGGCGCAAGGCATCCTCGACATCGGCCGGCGTCAGGCCGTAGGCCGCCAGCCGCTGCTTGTCCAGCCAGATGCGCATGGCGAACTTGCGCTCGCCGAACACGCGCACGTCGGCGGCACCGGTCAGCGTCTGCAACCTGGGCTTGACGATGCGGTTGGCGACGTCGGTCACTTCCAGCGGCGTATGTTTCTCGGACGAGAAGGCCAGCCAGATGATCGGGTTGGCGTCGGCCTCGACCTTGGCGATGACCGGCTCGTCGACTTCGTCGGGCAGGCGGTTACGCACTCGCGAAACGCGGTCGCGGACGTCGGCAGCGGCCGAATCCGGCTCGCGTTCGAGCTTGAAGCGCACCGAAATCTGGCTGCGTTCGGCCCGCGAGATCGAGGTGATCACCTCGACGCCCTCGATGCCGGCCAGCGAATCCTCAAGCGGCTTGGTCACCTGCGACTCGATGATGTCGGCCGAGGCGCCGCGGTAATCGCTGGTCACCGTGACCACCGGCTCGTCGATCTTCGGGTACTCACGCACTGACAGGCGATCGTAGGAAACGATACCGATCAGCATCACGACCAGCGACAGCACGGTCGCGAAGACCGGCCGTTCGATGCAGATTTCCGAAATTCTCATGGCTTGCCCTGGGCGCCGTCAGCCGGCTTCGCCCCCGGCACCGTCACCGGCCAGCCGGCGCTCATCACGGCCAGCCGAGCGATGTTCGCGCCCTGCTCGCCCGTCTGCGTCACGCAACCGAGAATCACGTCCTCGACCGCCTCGGGGTCCACATCGGCGCGCTCGACGACGGCGTTCAGCACCCGCGCGGCCAGCGTC
>DKNF01000274.1:0-6647 GCA_002470165.1 Betaproteobacteria bacterium UBA7395
TACGACCCGATGATCGCCAAGCTGATCGTCTGGGACGAAACCCGCGACGGCGCCCTGGCGCGCATGCGGAAGGCGCTGGCCGACTACCGCGTCGCCGGCCTGACCACCAACATCGACTTCCTCTCCCGCCTGGTCGCCTGCCCGGCCTTCGCCAAGGCCGATCTGGACACCGGCCTGATCGAACGGCAGAAGGATTTCCTCTTCCCCGCCGCCCAGCCGGTGCCGCGCGACGCGCTGCTGGTCGCCACGGTCGGCGAACTCCTCTGGGAACAGCACGCCGCCAAACAGGCCGCGCAGCACAGCGGTGACCCGTTCTCGCCCTGGCACGCGCGCGACGGCTGGCGCATGAACCTGTCGGCGGCTCGCACGATCAGTTTCATGGACGGGGAGACGCTGGTCGAAGCCCGCGTGCGCTATCTCGGCGAACGCTGGGAAATCTCGCTTGGTGGCGAAACGACCGTGGCCAGCGGCAGGAAGCTGGAAGGCGACCGCTTTGCCGTCGAACTCGACGACCGCCGGCTGATCGCCAGCGTCGTTGCGGTAGACGACAAGCGCACGGTGTTTCTGCAGGGAAGCACGTACTCACTCCTGCGCGATGACCCGCTGCACCGCGTCGATGCCGGCGACAGCCACGGCGGCGGCCTGACCGCGCCGATGCCCGGCAAGGTCGTCGCCCTGCTCGCCCAGCCCGGCCAGAAGGTGGAGAAAGGCACGCCGCTGCTGATCCTCGAAGCGATGAAGATGGAACACACCATCACCGCCCCCGCCGCCGGCACCCTCAAGGCCTTCTGCTACGCCGCCGGCGAACAGGTGGCCGATGGCGCGGCACTGGTCGAGTTCGAAGGAGACGCCTGATGCTGCCAGGCAAGGTCAAGATCGTCGAAGTCGGCCCGCGCGACGGGCTGCAGAACGAAAAACAGGTCGTCCCGAGCGAAACCAAGATCGAACTGATCGAACGCCTGGCCGAGGCCGGGCTGTCGGTGATCGAGGCGACTTCCTTCGTGTCGCCCAAATGGGTGCCGCAGATGGGCGACAACGCTGCGGTGCTCGCCGGCATCAAGCGCCGGCCGGGGGTGACCTACGCGGCGCTGACGCCGAACCTGCAGGGTTTCGACGGCGCCGTCGCGGCACGCGCGGATGAAGTGGCGATTTTCGGCGCCGCCTCGGAAGCCTTCTCGCAGAAGAACATCAACTGTTCGATTGCAGAGAGCCTGAAGCGCTTCGAGCCGGTGGTTTCAGCCGCTTCGGCGCTGGAAATCCCGGTGCGCGGCTATGTGTCGTGCGTCGTCGGCTGCCCGTATTCGGGCGAGGTGGCGCCGGAGAAGGCGGCCGAGATTGCCGGCATCCTCTACGGCATGGGCTGCTACGAGGTCTCGCTCGGCGACACCATCGGCGTCGGCAATCCCCGCTCGATTGCCCGGATGATCGAAGCCTGCGCCCGCGTCGTGCCGATCGAAAAGCTCGCCGGGCATTATCACGACACCTACGGCATGGCGATTGCCAACATTTACGCGTCCCTGATGCAGGGCATGGCGGTTTTCGACGCCTCGGTCGCCGGCCTCGGCGGCTGTCCCTACGCGAAAGGCGCCTCCGGCAACGTCGCCACCGAGGACGTGGTCTACCTGCTCAATGGATTAGGCATTGAAACCGGCATCGATCTGGCTAAACTGGCGGCTACCGGCGACTGGATTTCCCGCGCCCTCAACCGACCGAACGGCGCCCGCGCCGGCCGGGCCTTGTGTACTGCCGACGAGTGAGCTTTCTCAGCGCCATCACCGATCTCCTGAAACCGGCCGCACCACCCGACCCCGCGGTGGCGGCCGCGCTCGACCGGGTGATCGGGATGGTGGACCCGCTGGTCCGCGCGGCGCCCCGGCTGGACAAACATCTGCTGGGCGCCGTCGAACACGCGCTGGGCTACTGCCAGGGACTGGTCGCCGCACTGCCCGGTCCGATCCAGATCAACCGCCAGGCCTTCGGCAGCGATGCGCTGGTCCATGCGCTGTTCGCCACCGCCAACGACATCGACGACATGCTCGGGCGCAGCCAGGCGGTCCGCGATTTTCTCGAGAAGCCGGAATGCTGGCGCAGCGACTGCTTCTGCGCGATGCTGGCGGCCCGTCGCCAGCAGAAGAAGCATTTCGGCATGGCCCAGCAGGGCAACATCATCCGCGCCGACGTGCCGCAGGAAGTCCTCTATTTCTCGGACCAGACACTGATCGAACCCTGCTGCGACCTGGAAATGACACGTTCGCGGCTGCAAGCGCGGGCGCTGGAAAGCCTGCTGCAGACCTTCAACGCCCATGTCGAGGCCCTGCGCCGCGAACGCCAGGGCCTACGCGCCGACCTGTCGGCGGAGCACGCCCAGCTGGCGGCCTGGCAGCAAGCCCACCCGTTTGCCGAACACGAGCAACATACCCGGCATCTGGTCGAACTGGACATGCAATTGCGCCGGGACGACGAGGCGCTGATGCCGGAAAACCTGGTCGAATTACTCGCCGATTTCCTGCGCCACCCGGAAAGCGCCCTTAGCCTGACGCCGGTCAGCATCCGTATCGACCGCCTGGGCATCGTGCACGACGCCAACGCCGACGACGATGCGCAGACCATCAGTTTTCCGGAACTTTCCAGCCGCGACCGGCGTCAGCATCTGGCGACCCTGGTTCGCGTCTCGCGTGACGAGGCCAGGGCAGCCGTCGAGAAATCCCGCAATAACCAGCAGCGCTACATCATCATCTAATGAGCACGCCCCCCGCCTCCCCCTGCATCAACGTTTGCCGTATGGATCCGCACAGCGGACTGTGCATCGGCTGCCTGCGCACCATTGAAGAAATCGCCGGCTGGGCCGCTTTCGACAACGCGACCCGGCTGACGGTCCTCGAAAGGGTCGCCGAACGCCGGCAGGCTTCCACCGCTGCGGGAAAGCCATGAACGAGGCCACCGAAACCCGTTACCAGTGCGTCGGTATCTGCATGACCGACCCGGATTCCGGCTACTGCCTAGGTTGCGGGCGCCCGCCGGAAAGCATTCCGGACGTTGTTGTCGAACTCCGGCCGGTCGTGGTCGACACCCAGCCAAGCGCCTCGACCGACCCGGATACGCCAGCGTGACGGTCAGGCTTCCGGACAGCCTGCACGTTCTCGAACGCGGCTGGCTGTCGGCCAACAACGTCCTGTGCATCGATCACGACCAGGCCACGCTGATCGACAGCGGCTACGTCACCCATGCCGAACAAACCCTGGCCCTGGTCCGGCAGGCGCTAGACGGACGGCAACTGACACGGCTGGTGAACACCCACTCGCATTCCGACCATATCGGCGGCAACGCCGCGCTGAAATCCGCATTCGATTGCGAAATCGTGGTTCCGGCCGGCATGCAGGCAACCATCGCCGAATGGAACGAAGCCGCCCTGCTGCTGTCGCCGCTCGGCCAGCAGGCCGCCATCTTCCGCCACGACGCGCTGATCCACGCCGGCGACGAACTCGAACTCGGCGGCCTCAACTGGCGGGCCATCGCCGTTCCCGGGCACGACATGGATGCGCTGGCTTACTACAACCCCGAACGACGCATCCTGATTTCCGGCGATGCACTCTGGGAAAACGGCTTCGGCGTAGTCTTCCCGGAATTGCTCGGCACCGCCGACGGACTGGCGGCAACGCGGGCAACGCTGGAAGCGCTGTCGCGGCTGGCGATCGACATCGTCATCCCCGGCCACGGCGCCCCGTTTGCCGATGCGGCCGGCGCCCTGCAACGCGCTTTCGGCCGGCTCGACCATTTCAGCGCCAATATCGACAAGCTCGCCTGGCACGCCATCAAGGTGATCACGACCTTCGCCCTGATGGAACGGCAGCCCATGCCGGTCAGGGACTTTGCCGCCTTCGTCGCCAGCCTGCCCATCGTCATCGATCTGAACCAGCGTTACCTGGCCATCGCCGATGACGAATTGTCGTCGCGGCTGCAACAGGAACTGCTGCACGCTGGCGCCATCCGTCGCGTCGACGACATGCTGGCCAGCCGCTGACAAAAAAAACGACAGCCGATTACAATGAAACCCTTATAGAACAGGGGGAATTCAATGAGCTTTCGTAACCGATTGATGCTGGGCATGGCCCTGATCATCGCCGCCTTCGTCGCGGCCATCGTCGTCGCCTACAGCGGCCTGCGCGCCACCTCGAGCAGCTTTGGCGAGTTTCTCGACGGCACCGGAGCACTGCGCCAGGACTACAGCGAAATGTACGCCCAGGGGCTGCAGATGGGCCAGGCACTACGCAACATCACGCTCGACCCGGAAAATCCGCGGGCTTACAAGAACCTCGAAAAAGCGCGCGAGGATTTCGCCGCCGCCCGGCAATCGGCGCTGGCCAGCGCCAAAGCAGTAGACGGCTTCACTGCTTCGCTGGCCACGCTGGAAGCCCTGGCCGCCGAACAGTCGGAAGCCCAGAAACTGGTCATGGCTGCGCTCAAGGCCGGCAATGTCGACGAAGCCAAGACGCTGATCAACAGCAAGGAAACCCCGGCCTGGCGCAAGCTCAAGCAAGCGCTGCTCGACGATCTTGAAGTCCTCAAGCAGAAGACCCAGGACGAACGCAGCCGGGTCGCCGCCGCCGCAGAAAATCGCCAGATGATCACACTCGTGCTGACCGCCCTCGCCATCCTGATCGGCGGCATCAGCGTCTTTTCCACGCTCGCCTATGTCCGGCGCGAGCTCGGCGGCGAGCCGGCCTATGCCCGCGAAGTCGCCAGCACCGTGGCCACCGGCGACCTCAGCCAGACCATCCATGTCGATGCCGAGCAGCAGAACAGCCTGCTCGCCGCACTGGCGCGCATGCAGTCGCAACTGCGACAACTGGTCGGCACCCTGGCCGAACATGCGCGCGATGTCGAACGCAGCGCCGGCCAGGTCGACAAGGCCACCCAGCAGGTTGCCGAGGGCAGCCGGCAGCAACTGAGTTACGCGCAGGACATGGTGGACAACGTGCACCAGCTCGCCGCCGGGCTGGGCAGCGTCATGCAGGCCGTCGGCGAAGCCGAGCGCATCGTTGGCGAGTCCAGCGAGACTTCCGGCAGCGGTGCCGAGCTGGCCAGCCGTGCGGCGGCCGAAACCGAGGCCATGGCAGGCTCGGTCAAGGCAACGGCGGCCCATATCCAGGATCTGGGCGCGCAGTCGGCGAAGATCAGTTCCATTCTCGGCGTCATTTCCGACATTGCCAGCCAGACCAACCTGCTCGCCCTCAACGCCGCCATCGAAGCGGCTCGCGCCGGCGAACAGGGCCGCGGTTTTGCCGTGGTTGCCGACGAAGTGCGCAAGCTGGCCGAACGGACCGCGCAATCGACGGCCGAAATCTCGGCCATGGTCGAGAGCATCCAGTCCGGTACCCAGCGCGCGGTGCAGGGCATGGAATCCGGCCTGCTGCAGGTCGGCGAAAGCGTCGAATTGTCGAACCAGTCACGCGAAGCCTTCGACCGGATGAATGCCGGTTCGCAGGAGGTCAATGCCGTGGTTCGCCGGATCGCCCAGGCCGTCACCGTCGAGAACGAAAACGAGCGGCTGATCGAATCGCACGTCGAACAGGTGCGCAACCTGATCGCGCAAAACGATCAGGCACTGAACGATGTGGTCGACAACGCCGCCCGCCTGAACGCCGTTTCGCAGGCGCTCAACGAATCGATTTCCCGCTTCCGGCTGTAAGCCTCAGCTTTTCGGCAGGGCGCGCCGAACCAGGTGCGCCCAGTAGGCGACGCCCAGTTTCAACAGTTCATCGTTGAAGTCGTAATGCGGGTTGTGCAGGGTGCAACCGCCCGTCCCCGGGCCGTTGCCCAGCCACACGTAGCAGCCCGGTTTTTCCTTGAGCATGTAGGCGAAGTCCTCGGCGCCCATCGACGGCAGGGTGTCGCGCAAGACCTTGTCCTCGCCGAACACCTCGGCCGCCACCTGCTGACAGAAGCGGGCCTCGGCCGGGCTGTTGACCGTCGGCGGATAGCGATGGTCGAAACGCACGCTGATCTGCGCCCCGTTTGCCGAGGCGATGCCGCTGCACAGGCGCTCGATGGCCCGCTCGACGGCTTCCTGGACTTCCGGTTTGAAGGTGCGGATGGTGCCGCGCATCACCACTTCTTCCGGGATGATGTTCCAGGCCTCGCCGGCATGGAACTGGGTGACGCTGACCACAGCGGCGTCGCAGGGATGCAGCGTTCGGCTGACCACGGTCTGCAGCGCCTGCACCAGCTGCGAACCGGTGACGATGGCGTCGATGCCCTGATGCGGCATCGCCGCGTGGCAGCCGTGACCACGCACGTGAATCTCGAATCCGCAGG
The DNA here is from genome assembly GCA_002470165.1 of Betaproteobacteria bacterium UBA7395. Taxonomy (GTDB): domain Bacteria; phylum Pseudomonadota; class Gammaproteobacteria; order Burkholderiales; family Rhodocyclaceae; genus Azonexus. Next base: position 6,316 of record DKNF01000274.1, read on the forward strand.
TCCCGGCCATCACCGGCCCCGGCATCGCCATCATCTCGCCGACCGGGATTCCCGGCCAGTTGTGCAGGCCGAACACCGCCTCGACCGGGAACTGCTCGAACAGGCCGTCCTCGATCATGACTGCCGCGCCGCCCTCAGATTCCTCGGCCGGCTGGAAGATGAAGACAACGGTACCGTCGAAATCGGGATGGCTCGCCAGGTAACGGGCCGCGCCGAGCAGCATCGCGGTATGGCCGTCGTGGCCGCAGGCGTGCATCTTTCCCGGGTGCTTCGAGTGATGCGGGAATTCGTTCATCTCGGCCAGCGGCAAGGCGTCCATGTCGGCGCGCAGG
>DKNF01000274.1:6762-16767 GCA_002470165.1 Betaproteobacteria bacterium UBA7395
GCGTCCATGTCGGCGCGCAGGCCGATCATCCGCGACGAGTTGCCGGCCTTGAGCACGCCGACCACGCCGGTACGGGCCAGACCGCGATGCACCGCCAGGCCGTAGCGCTCAAGTTCGCGGGCGACGATGTCGGCGGTACGGTATTCGTCGAAAGCCAGTTCCGGATGCGCGTGGATGTCGCGGCGCAGGGCCGTCAGTTCGGCGAGAAAGGGCAAATCGGGAAGGGGGATGGTGGGGGTCATGCCTGTCTCCTTTTTTTCCTATTATGCCGCGGCTTGCCGGCTGCCGCCCCGTTGATTATGCTCTGCCTCCATGGAACTCATTCTCATCAGCGGCCTGTCCGGTTCAGGCAAGTCCGTCGCCCTGCACCTGCTCGAGGACGCCGGTTACTACTGTGTGGACAACCTGCCGGTGGTGATGCTCACGGTGCTCGCCGGCATGTTGCGTGAGGAGAAGGTGTGCAAGGTGGCGGTGGCCATCGATGCCCGCTCCGGCGGCGGCATCAGCCTGCTCCCGGAGAAGCTGAAGAAACTCACCGAGGACGGCGTTCGTCACAATTTCCTGTTCCTGCACGCCAGCGAGGAAACGCTGCTCAAGCGCTATTCGGAGACCCGCCGCCGCCATCCACTGGCCGGCGACAACCGCACGCTGGCCGAGTCGATCCGCCTGGAAAGCGAGATGCTGGCCCCGATTTCGGATCTCGGCCACCGCATCGACACCAGCAACCTCAAGGCCAATGCGCTGCGCGAATGGGTGCGCCAGTTCATCGAGACCGAACCCGGCCAGGGCCTGACGCTGATGTTCCAGTCCTTCGGCTTCAAGCACGGGCTGCCGCTCGACGCCGACCTGGTCTACGACGTACGCTGCCTGCCCAACCCGCACTACGATCCCGAGTTGCGCCCGCTGACCGGGCGCGACCGTCCGGTCATCGAATTCCTTGAGGCTCAGCCCGAAGTGGCCCGCATGCGCGACGACATCGCCCGCTTCGTCGGCGACTGGCTGCCCAGCTACGTGCGCGACAACCGCAATTACCTGACCGTCGCCATCGGCTGCACCGGCGGTCAACACCGTTCGGTCTACCTGGCAGAGACCCTGGCCCGGCAGTTCGCCGGCCAGGCCCGCGTCCTGGTCCGCCACCGCACCCTGGCCGGCTGATGCGCTGGCTGGCGCTGCTGCTGCCCGGCGACTGGCTGATCATCGGACTGGCCGCCGCGCTGGTCGGACTGAGCATCCCGATGTTCTGGCAAGGCGGCATGGCCGACCGGGCGATCGTCCGCCAGGAAGGCCAGGTCTTCGCCGACATCGACCTCAAAGCCAGGAAGCAGATCGAAGTCCCCGGTCCGCTCGGCACCACCTTGATCGCCGTCGAGCCCGGCCGCGCCCGCGTCGTTTCCGACCCCGGCCCGCGCCAGTACTGCGTCAAGCAAGGCTGGCTGATGCGCCCCGGCGAAATCGCCATCTGCGCCCCCAATCGCGTCAGCCTGCAGATCACCGGCCGGACCCGTGTCTATGACTCGATCAGCTATTGAACTGACCGTCACCGCCGAGGACCGGCGCGTCGCCTGGCTGGCCACGGCCGCCGTCGGCCTGTCGCTGGTCGATGCGGCGATTCCCTCGCCGCTGCCCGGCGTCAAGCCGGGGCTGGCCAATATCGTCACACTGGTCGTGCTGTTGCGCTACGGCTGGGGCACCGCGGTCTGGGTCAGCGTCCTGCGCGTGCTGGCCGGCAGCCTGCTGCTCGGCTACTTCCTCGCCCCCGGCTTCTTCCTGTCGCTGACCGGGACCACGCTCAGCCTGCTCACGCTCGGTCTGGCCCGCCATTTACCGGCCCGCTGGTTCGGCCCGGTCAGCCTGTCCATCCTCGCCGCCTTTGCCCACATCGGCGGCCAGTTGCTGCTTGCCCGCGCCTGGCTGATCCCGCACGACGGCGTCTTCCTGCTCACCCCGGTGTTTGCCGGCGCGGCGCTGGTATTCGGCACCATCAACGGCCTGATCGCGGCTAAACTGCTGGCTGATACGCCTGCCACGGATTCCCCACGATGAGCCAAACCGTCTGCCTTGCCCTGACCGGCGCCTCGGGCATGCCCTACGGCCTGCGCCTGCTCGAATGCCTGCTCGCCGCCGGTTGTCGCGTGCAGTTACTGTATTCGCAAGCGGCGCAGATCGTGGCCCGGCAGGAAATGAATTTCGAGCTGCCATCGCGGCCGGCCGAGGCACGTACTGCCCTGCTCGCCCGCTTCAACGTTGCCCACCCGGAGAATCTGCAGGTCTACGGCCGCGAAGAATGGTTTGCGCCAGTCGCCTCCGGCTCCAACCCGCCCGACGCAATGATCGTCTGTCCGTGCACGATGGGCACGCTGGCCTCGATTGCCCAGGGCCTTTCCGACAACCTGATCGAACGCGCCGCCGACGTCGTCCTCAAGGAAGGGCGCAAACTGGTGCTGGTTCCACGTGAAACCCCGTTCTCGGCGATCCATCTGGAAAACATGTTACGTCTGTCGCGCGCCGGTGCCGTCATCCTGCCGCCCAGCCCCGGCTTCTACCAGCACCCGCAGAGCGTGCAGGACATCGTCGATTTCGTCGTCGCCCGCGTCCTCGACCAAATTGGCGTCGGCCACACGCTGATGCGGCGCTGGGGCGAGACCGACTGACATGGGCTGGTTCGATTTCATGCGTTCGCCCGACGGCGCCGCCATCGAAACCCTGCGCATCCCGCTGTTCCCGCTCAACACCGTGCTCTTCCCCGGTGGCGTGCAGCCGCTGAAGATCTTCGAACAGCGCTATCTGGACATGGCCGCCGCCTGCCTCAAGGAAGACACGCCCTTCGGCATCTGCCTGATCGACGCCGGCGCCGAAGTCGGCGAGGCCGCCGTGCCGCACACCGTCGGTACCCTGGCCCGCATTGCCAACTGGGAAATGGAACAGCTCGGCATCCTGATGATCGATGCCCTCGGCGGCCGGCGTTTCCGCATCCTCGACCACGAGGTCGGCGCCGACAAGCTGCTGATCGCCAGCGTCGAATTGATCGCCGAGCCGGAGGTGCCGCTGCCACAGCATCGCGAGCGCCTGCTGCCTTTACTCCAGCGCGTGATCGGCGATCTCGGCCCGGCGCGCATGCCGGAACCGCACCGTTACGACGACGCAGCCTGGGTCGGCTACCGCCTGACCGAAGTGCTGCCGGTGCAGAACCTGGCCAAGCAGAAGCTGCTGGAACTCGAAGACCCGCTGAGCCGGCTGGAAATCCTCGAAAAATTCCTCGATCAGCGCAAGCTGCTGGGCTAGAACTTCTCCGCCCGCAACACCTGCACGTCCGACAGGAAGACAACCAGCTGGTAGCTGGTGAAATACTGCGCTTCCAGGTGGCGGATGACGGCTTCGGCCACCGCCTCGTCGCACAGCACCTCGACCCGGATGTTGGCGCTGGCCGGCCAGGCCGCGTCGCGCCGACCATGGGCGCCGCTGCCGCGGGCGTCGGAAATCGTGTAGCCGTGCGCGCCGAACTGCGGCAGTTCCTTCTCCAGGCGCTTTTCCAGCGCGGCCTCGCAGACGATGGTCAGCAGCTTGCGGGTTTGCAGCGGGCGGTTCATGCGAAAACTCCATGCAGGGTGGTGGCCAGCCAATGATAGGCCGGAATGCCGACCAGCAGGTTGAACGGGAAGGTGATGCCGAGCGCGGCGCCGATCGACAGGCCGGGATTGGCTTCCGGCACGGCGATGCGCATCGCCGCCGGCGCCGCGATGTAGGAGGCGCTGGCGTACAGCGTTGCCAGCAAGGTCGTGCCACCGACCGACAGGCCGAGCAGCAGGCCGGTGGCGATGCCGATGCCGGCCGACACCAGGGGCATGACGATGGCGAAGCCGGCCAGGAACCAGCCGGCCCGGCGCAGGTCGCCGATGCGGCTGGCAGCCACCAGGCCCATTTCGAGCAGGAAGATCGCCAGCATGCCCTTGAACAGCTCGAAGAACAGCTTGTCGAGCGGCTTCAAGCCCTCGCTGCCGGCAACCCAGCCGATCACCAGGCCACCCAGCAGGAGGACGATGCTCTTGCCGGCAAAAACCTCGTGCAGCACCTTACCCCAGTCACCGCCACCCTCGCCCCGGCGGGCCAGCCAGATACCGATCATCAGCGCCGGGAATTCGAGCAGGACCAGAAAAACCGTCAGGTAGCCCTCGGCCTCGACGCCCTGCCCGGCCAGGAAGGTACTGCCGACGGCGAAGGTGACGACGCTCACCGAACCGTAGTGGGCAGCAATCGACGCCGCGTCGGCACGCGCCATCTTGCCGGCGCGCAGCAACACCGGAAAGGCGATCAGCGGAATCAGCGCCCCGGCCAGCACCACGCAGGCGGCCGCGAAAACCAGGTCGCCCAGCGGATAGCGCGCCAGTTCGACACCACCTTTCAGGCCGATCGCCAGCAGCAGGAAGATGCTCAGCGATTCGTAGAGGACGGCGGGAATGCGCAGGTCGGAGCGGATCAGGCCGGCCAGTGCGCCGAGCAGGAAGAAGAGGATGACGGGTTCGAAGGGCATGGAAACATTCCGGCAGGCGGCTGGGCCGCGACGGCGCGACTATCCCTTTTTCGATCGATTAAATCCAATTAAACTTTATCGTCAAACCATTTGCCCGGACTTATATGAACCGCCGCCACATTACCCAGCGCCAGCTCGAAACCTTTGCCAGCGTCGCCCGTCTCGGCAGCTTTTCGCGTGCGGCGGAGACGCTGCACCTGACCCAGCCGGCGGTCTCGATCCAGATCAAGCAGTTGAGCGAAACGATCGGCCTGCCGCTGTTCGAGCAGATCGGCCGCGACATCCGCCTGACCGCTGCCGGCGAGGAACTGCAGGCAACGGTGCGGGCACTCGACGACGAATGGGCGCGTTTCGACTCGGCCATCGGCGCCCTGCAGGGCATGCACAGCGGTCGTCTGCGCGTCGCCCTGGTGACCACCGCCAAGTACTTCCTGCCCCGCATGCTCGGCGCCTTCTGCCGCCGCTATCCGGAAATCGACGTCCAGCTGGAAATCACCAACCGCGCCGGCGTCGTCGCCCGCATGCGCGGCAACGAGGACGACCTCTACATCATGTCGCTGCCGCCGGCCGACATGGACATCGTCGTCCGCCCCTTCCTCGACAATCCGCTGGTCGTCATCGCCCCACTCGACCACCCCGCCGCCGGCCGGCGCTGCACGGCGGCCGAACTGGCCGGCGAATCCTTCCTGTTGCGCGAACCCGGCTCCGGCTCGCGCGCCGCCGTCGACCGTCACCTGCAGCAACTCGGCCTGACACCGACCGTCCGCCTCACCGTCGCCAGCAACGAAGCCATCCGCGACCTCGTCGCCAGCGGCCTCGGCCTGGCCATCCTGTCGCGGCATTCGCTGGCCGCCGACCCCGCCGAACAAGGGCTGGCCATCCTCGACGTCGAACATTTCCCGATCCGCCAGCCGTGGTCCATCGTCCATCTGAAAGGAAAAGTGCTGTCACTGCCGGCACAGGCCTTCATCCGGGAATTGCTGGAAGCCGCCGGCGAATCCCGCGCTCCCGGGCTTCCGGAAACAAAAAAGCCCTCCGCGAAGCAGGGGGCTGATTGAACCGGTGACTGGAGCGGGCGAAGGGAATCGAACCCTCCTCATGAGGCGGGTAAGGAGGTGACCTCGCGGCCACCCCCTCCCCTAAGAACCGTACGTGCAAGTTTCCCTGCATACGGCTCAAGCAACCCTTAAGCATCCCTACTTGAACATAGAGGTGCCGGCAGGGCCGTACTTCTCAAGAACATGGTGCTGCCTGTGGCAATTCGGATGCAGCAGGACCAGATTGGTCAGCTTGTCCGAACCTCGCTCAGATCGCTTGATTATGTGGTGCAAATTCCACCCAGTTTCTCTCGTGATCTTTTGCTTGCATATGGGGCATAGACCTTCCTGCCACCACCACAAGAAACGAAGCTTGCGGCGCCCCTCGAGCGTCTTGTCCATCCGCTGTGCCAGCCGTTTGGAAAAGTACTCGTCATACGTTGGGTCGTAAGGATTCGCTTCGCCCTTGATCTTGGTGTGTGGCCGTTTCCGGTATTCCACCAAGTTGGGTAGCAGCTTGTCCTTGTCCGCAAATCGCCAGTCGCGCCCCTTGAGGCACTTGAAGTAACGCTGTTTGATCCACCGTTTCCCCTTTTCAGGGTGACGGCGGCACGCCCAACGCCACAGTGCTTGCCAGATTTGATGATCGCATCTTGCAAACGTCTGGGATGCCATCTGACTTCGATGATAGTTGGCCCATCCCCGAACAACCGGGCTTAGCTTCTCGATCACCTCCATCTGTGAGGCAGCCTTCCTTTCGCGTAGCAGGTCGCGGATTTTCCCCAGGAACGCTTTGACATTCTTTTTCGACGGCTGAGTAACCAGCATTCGATTGAAATGTCTGACGTTCCACCCCAGGAAGTCGAACCCCTCTGTCACATGCGTGATTTTGGTTTTCTTCTCCGAAAGGATGAGGCCTCGGGTGGCCAGGAATTTCTCCACCAGAGGTTTGACCTTCTCTTCCAGGTACTCCTTCGAGCTACCCGTAATGATGAAGTCGTCCGCGTAGCGCACTAAATTGACCTTGGCAGCTCGTTCGTCCCGCACTGTTCTGAACAGTGTGGTTAGTTCGCGCTGTAAGCCGTCCAGTGCAAGGTTTGCCAATACCGGGGAAATAATGCCTCCCTGTGGCGTACCTGCGTGCGTCGGGAAAAGCCTTCCCATTTCTATGAACCCAGCTTTCAACCACTTCCGAAGGATGCCTTTGTCCATGCAGACATTGGCAACCAGCCAGTCGTGACTGATGTTGTCAAAACAACCTTTGATGTCCCCTTCCAACACCCATTTCGGCGAAGCTTTTCTCCCAAGTACATTGCGTACTTGTTCGATGGCATCCGCTGTAGAGCGCTCACGTCTGAAACCGTAGGAATGGGGATCGCCAATCGTCTCGGCGACGGGGTCCAGCGCCAGTAAATGCAGCGCTTGCATCGCACGATCGCGCATGGTTGGTATGCCCAGGGGGCGTTTATCACCATTTGCTTTCGGGATGTAGATGCGACGTAGCGGTAACGGCTTGTATCTCTTGTTGCCAAGATCAACCACCGCTTTCCACTTCGCCTCCGGCGTATCCCAGGTTTGCTTATCCACCCCTGGAGTTTTCCGGCCTTGATTCTCCGTCACTCGCCTCACAGCCAACGCTTTCGCGCTGGTGGATTTGGTCAGGAGCCTCTGCAGGGCGCGAACCTTCCGCCACTCCCCTGCTTTTGCTGCCTTCGCAATTCTTGCCTGTAGCCTCGCAACAACTTGATAAACCTTGACCCACGAAACATCGTGCCAAGACTGCCAAGTTGCGGAGGCGACATCACAATCATGCTGACTTGCGTCCATATCAACCTCCGGTTGAATGGAGCGGGTGATGGGAATCGAACCCACGTTATCTGGTTGGGAACCAGGAGTTCTACCATTGAACTACACCCGCTCTATCCCGGGAGGGAAGACGCACTCGCCCCGCGCGGGGATTGTACATCATCCCCGCCGGATGCGATTTACAGACCTGTCTTGCGACAGATCACCAGATGGAAGTCTGCACGCTTTCGCGTCAGGGAATTTCTCCCCTATCCCCTCCATTACAGAGAGGCATTCGCTTTTTCCACCATCCTCTACCCACTACGGCATCAGATGACCTTGCGGTCATCCTTGTCCGCCAAACAGGCCGGACGCCACGTTGGGCTTACCGTGTTCCGCATAAGTAACAGAGTTGGGAAGGTTCCGCCTTTTCGCCGGTGACCATCATGTCAGCGTATCCGCACCAAGCAAGCGGATAACCGGTCACATGCCTTTTTGGCCAGAGCCCGATACTGCAAGTTGCCTTTGGCTCTTCAAGCTTTACGACGTTTAATAGCGGTTCACTTGCGTTAACCATCCAACCCAGCCCAGCGCCTCATTCGGGTGCAACTCCCGAAATCATGCCAGACCCCTCACGGGATATGACATACCCCGTAAGGTGGCTACATTTTCAGAGCGCTTAGCACCCCACCGTTACCAGTGACGCACCGCTCCTAGACTACCGGGGGCTGAACCCCGGGTTCTGTCACCTCCTTTCGGAGGGCAGAACAATTACTTATACGGCTTACGCCGTTCCATGCCGTGAGGCACAGTTTAGATACGGCTGTGTTAATGCACTACCCACCGCAATGGTGGTGATCCCGCAATGGGATCAGCGTGGTGCAAGGTTACAGCTAACCTACGACTCACGTCGCACGCTTGGGAAGCTCAGGTAATGCCACTATACGACGCCCGCTCGGGCGGTGAAGGCAAGATTCTAGTCCTGGATCACCGGCAATTCAATGCAGACCAGAGGATTTCCGTCAGTCGCTGACGCAGCACCAGACAGTCCGATTTTGTTTGAATTGCTTGCGATCTGTAACGATCTGATCAGGAATGGTAGCCAATCGTGCTGACCAGCACATTTCTTCCGGCAAGCACAGCATAATCAGCCGGACCGGAACCCCCGGCAGGATCCAACCATTCCCAGGAGACAAAAATGCGCCACTACCCACACAACAGCCCCAAGGCCATTGCCCGCATTCTCGCCCTCGGCATGCTGATCGACGGCGTGGCCGAACCGGAAGAGTACAAACTGATCGAACAGGACGACATCCTGCGCGCCCTGGGTATCGACAGCCTGCTGCTCGACGCGGTGATCCGCGAGTTTTACGAAGACCTCGAACTCGGTCAGTCGATGACCCGTACCCTCGACCAGCGCCTGACGGCCGGCGACCTGTCCCGGGTGCTGGAAGAGGTCAGCCATCCCTTCCTGCAGCAGACCCTGCTGCGCGGAATGATGCGGATCGCCCTGGCCAACGACGAATTGAGCGCCGGCGAGGCACGGCTGATCAGGGAAGCACTGATCCAATGGACCAGCGACAACGGCGTGGGCGGCCTGCCCATCTCCGGCAATCACCCCCGCCGACGCGAATCGGACCGGGCAGGACTGCCTAACTGAACTGCCGGATCAGACCCCGGCCAGTTTGCGGTACTGGCCGGCGTGGAACAGCAGTGGCGCCAGTTCCGGGGCCTCGCTGAACTTCTCGACGCGGCCGACGAAGACCGTGTGATCGCCGCCCGGCAGCGCGCTCTCGTTGGCGACTTCGAAACTGGCGCAGCAACCGGGGAATACCGGTGCGCCACCGACGCCGGCTTGCCAGGGCAGTCCGACGAAGCGGTCGGCCGGCCAGGTGGCAAAGCGGTTGGAGAGATCCTGCTGTTCGGCTGAGAGGATGTTGATCGCGTGGTGGCTGGCCTTGCGGAAGGCTTCCAGATTGTGCGAGCCGTTGTCGAGACACCACAGCACCAGCGCCGGCTGCAGGGAAACCGCCGAGAAGGAATTGACCGTCAGCCCGATCGGATGGCCGTCCGGATCGATCGCCGTGACGATGGCGATGCCGGTGGCAAAGCGGCCAAGGGCATTGCGCAGGGCGCGGGTATCGGTTTGCGGCTGGGTCATGGCATTCACTGCGGAAAAAACGCCGTATTATCCCGGCTCCCGCTTCCCGCGTCGAGACGAAATTTGCCGAAAGAACAAAGCTTTGCCCAACGACTGATCGCCTGGCAACAGGCTGCCGGCCGCCACGACCTGCCCTGGCAGGGCAGCCGCGACCCCTACCGGGTCTGGCTGTCGGAGATCATGCTGCAGCAGACTCAGGTCGCCACGGTGATCCCCTATTACCAGCGTTTCCTGAGCAGCTTTCCCGATGTCGTGGCGCTGGCGGCGGCGCCGATCGAGCGCGTCGTCGAACACTGGGCCGGACTCGGTTACTACGCCCGGGCGCGCAACCTGCACCGTTGCGCCCAGCAGATCGTCGCACAGCATGGCGGGGCTTTCCCGAGAACTGCGGCCGAACTCGCCGAACTTCCCGGCATCGGCCGGTCGACGGCCGCCGCCATCGCCGCCTTCAGTTTCGGCGAGCGGGCGGCAATCCTCGACGGCAACGTCAAGCG
>DKNF01000235.1 GCA_002470165.1 Betaproteobacteria bacterium UBA7395
CAGCTGGTGGGCGAGCAGTGCCCGGCTGCGCCGCAGTTCGGCCTGCTGGGCCTGCAGCGCGGCCAGGGCGCCGTCGGCCTGGTACTGGTCGAGTGGCGACACCAGGCCGGCATCGACCCGGGTTTTCACCAATTTGGCGCTTTCCTCGCGGCTGCTCAGCGATTCGGCGGTGATCGCCAGCTGGGCATCGAGGGCGCGCAGGTTGAGGTAGTTGGCGGCGACCAGGCCGGCCACCGACAGGCGGATGCTGTCGCGACCGTACTGGCTGGCGAGCAGGCTGGCGCGGGCGGCCTCGTTGCTGCGGCGGACGCGGCCCCAGACATCGAGTTCGTAGGACAGGCTGAGCCCGGCGCTGCGCGCGCGCAGCACTTCCGGCGAGTTGACCGACCAGGTGGCGGTCTTCTCGCTCAGGTGCGTATTGCTGCCGGCGGCCTGGGCGTCGACGTTGGGGAACAGGCTGGCGCCGGCCTCGCGGGCGGCGGCATCGGCCTGCTCGACGCGGGCGACGGCGCTGCGCAGGTCGGCGTTCTGGCGCAGCGCCAGGTCAACCAGTTCGTTCAAGGTCGTATCGTTGAACAGCGTCCACCACTGCTGGACGATGGCCGGATTGTCGGTCTTCGTCTCGGCGACGGCGGTCGGCGCTTCCTTGAAGGCTGCCGGCAGCCAGTTGGCCGGGCGCAGGTAGTCCGGGCCGACGGCACAGCCGGAGAGCAACACGGCCAGGGACAGCGGGGTCAGGCGAAACAGGGGACGGCGCATCATGCTTGCTCCTCTTCGACGTCGAGATGCGTCGGGTCGATCTGCTTGCCGCGTTCCAGCCAGAGGAAGAACAGCGGCACGAAAATGGTGGCAATGAAGGTGGCGGCGATCATCCCGCCGAAAACGCCGGTACCCATCGACTGGCGGGCGGCAGCGCCGGCGCCGGTGGCCTTGACCAGCGGCACGACGCCGAGGACGAAGGCCAGCGAGGTCATGATGATCGGGCGCAGGCGCAGGCGGGCGGCAGCCAGCGCGGCATCCCTGACGCTCAGGCCTTCGGCGTATTTCTGGGCGGCGAACTCGACGATCAGGATGGCGTTCTTCGACGCCAGGCCGATCAGCACGACCAGACCGATCTGGAAGTAGATGTCGTTGGGCATGCCGCGCAGCCAGATCGCCGTCAGCGCACCCATCAGCGCGAACGGGACGGCCATGACCACGGCCAGCGGCAGCGACCACTTCTCGTACTGGGCGGCAAGGATCAGGAAGACCATGATGATGGCGAAGGCGAACGCCTGGATCGACGAACCGGAGGTCTGCTTTTCCTGGTAGGCCTGGCCGGTCCAGGCGATGCCGTAGCCGTCGGGCAGGGTCGCGGCGGCGACTTCCTCGACGATGCGGATGGCGTCGCCCGAGCTGATGCCGGGTTTCGAATCGCCCATCACCTTGGCTGCGACGAAGCCGTTGAAGCGTTCGACCTGTTCGGGGCCGACGACGTTCTTCACGGTGCTGATCGCCGACAGCGGAATCATCTTGCCGCTGGCTGTGCTCTTCACGTAGACCTTGCCGATGTCGTCCGGCTTCATCCGGTAATTGGCTTCGGCCTGCAACTGCACCCGATAGACGCGGCCGGCCTTGTTGAAGTCATTGACGTAGAGCGCACCCATGGTGCTCTGCAGCGTCGAATAGACGTCGGTCAGCGGGATGCCCAGCGCCAGCGCCTTGGCTTCGTCGACCTCGATGAACAGTTGCGGCACGGTCGGGCGGAAGAAGGTCGAGATACGGGTGAATTCCGGGTGTTTCTGCAGGTCGGCCATGAAATTCTGGACGACTTCGTTGAGCTTCATGGCATCGCCGTCGACGCGGTTCTGTACATAGACCTCGAAACCGCCGGCGCTGCCCAGGCCCATGATCGGCGGCGGGTTGAACACCAGCCCCATGCCGTCGGCCTGCATCATGCCGATGCCCATGAACTTGCCGGCCAGGTCCTGGGCTTTGGCGTCGCGTTCCGACCAGTCCTTGAGCGGCACGAACATGGTGCCGGCGTTGGGCTTGTTGCCGCCGCCGATCAGGTCGAAACCGGAAACCACGAAGGTGTGGCGGACGGCCGGGTCCTGGGCAATCATCTCGCGCATGTTCTCGCCGGTCGCCTGGGTGCGCTTGAGCGTCGCGCCGTCGGGCAGCATCAGCGCCGAGATCAGGTAGCCCTGATCTTCCGAGGGCACGAAACTGCCGGGAATGACGCGGAAGAACAGGGTGCTGATGCCGATCACGGCGACGAAGATGAGGGCGCCGACGATGCCGTGCTTCAGGGTGAAGCCGACGGTGCGCACATAGTTGTCGGTGAGCCGGTCGAACATGCGATTGAAGCCGGCGAAGAAGCGGTTCGGGCTGTGCTGGGCCTTGAGCAGCAGGGCGCACAGGGCCGGCGTCAGGGTTAGCGCGACGACGCCGGAAAGGAAGACGGCGACGGCGACGGTGACGGCGAACTGCTTGTAGAGCTGGCCGGCGATGCCGCCGAGGAAGGCGACCGGCACGAACACCGCGCACAGCACCAGGACGATGGCCACCAGCGCGCCCTGCACCTGGTGCATGGCCTTGATCGCCGCCTGTTTGGGCGGCAGTTTCTCCTCGCTCATCAGGCGCTCGACGTTCTCCAGCACGACGATCGCGTCATCGACGACGATCCCGATGGCGAGCACCATGGCGAACAGCGTCAGGGTGTTGATCGAGAAACCGAACAGCCACAGCCCGGCGAAAGTGCCGATCAGCGAGATCGGCACCGCCACCATCGGGATCAAGGTCGCACGCCAGCTCTGCAGGAAGAGATAGACGACGGCGATGACCAGCAGCGCTGCTTCGATCAGCGTCCAGACGACTTCGTTGATCGATGCCGAGACGAAGCGCGTGGTGTCGAACGGGATGATGTAACCCATGCCTTCGGGGAACTTGGTCTTCAGTTCCTCCATCTTGACCCGGACGCGCTTGGCAACGTCCAGCGCGTTGGCGCCGGTCTGCAGGAAGACGCCCATGGCGATGGTCGGCTGGCCGTCGAGGGTGACCTGCTGGTCGTAGCTGTAGGCGCCGAGCTCGATGCGGGCGACGTCCTTGAGGCGCAGCAGGCCGCCGGGGCCGCTGGCGCGGATGACGATGTTGCCGAATTCCTCTTCGCTGAGCAGGCGGCCCTTGGCGGTCACCGTGTACACCAGCATCTGGTCGTCCGGCGCCGGTTCCTGGCCGATCTTGCCGGCGGCGTTCTGGGCGTTCTGGGCGCGGATGGCGCTGGCGATTTCCGCCGTCGTCACGCCGAGCTGGGCCATGCGGTCGGGCTTGAGCCAGACGCGCATCGAGTAGTCCTGGGCGCCGAAGATGGTCACGTCGCCGACGCCGGGAACCCGCTTGAGTTCGTCGACGATGTTCAGGCTGGCGTAGTTCGACAGGAACAGGGTGTTGTACTTGCCGGCTTCGGAGTCGAGCGCGATCACCTTGAGGATGTCGTTCGAGCGCTTCTGCACGATCACGCCGTTGCGCCGGACTTCCTCGGGCAGGCGGGCTTCGGCGGCCTTGACCCGGTTGTTGACGTTGACCGCCGCGGTATCGACGTCGGTGCCGACGTCGAAGGTGGCGGTGATGGCGACGCTGCCGTTGGCCGACGCCGAGGAAGTGAAGTAGGCGAGGTTCTCGACCCCGTTCAACTGTTCCTCGATCGGTGCGGCGACGGTGCGGGCCAGGGTTTCGGCCGAGGCGCCGGGATAGGTGGCGGTGATCATCACTGTCGGCGGGGCGATCTGCGGGTACTGGGCAATCGGCAGTACCTGCGCGGCGACCAGGCCGGCAATGACGATGATGATCGAGATGACCGACGCGAAGATCGGTCGGTTGATGAAGAATTTAGACATGTTTGCCCCTTACTCGGCCTTGGCCGTTGCGGCAGGTGCGGCGCCGGCCGGCTTGCCCGGGGCGGCCGGCGG
>DKNF01000198.1 GCA_002470165.1 Betaproteobacteria bacterium UBA7395
TCGGGCACTCGGACGGCAGGCGGGGCTTCGGCCGGCAGCGGGGCGATGGAAGGTGGTGGTGCTGCCGGTGCGCTTGCTTCCTCAATCATCGGTGGCGGTTCAGGGGCATCGAAAACGGCCGACATCGTGTGACTGCAACCGGCGGTGCCTAGACTCAGGGCGACCAGGCCGGCGGCGATGCCCTGGCGGAAAGCGTCGTTGTTGTCTGTCATATGCACTCCTTGTACGGAACGGGGAAATGACGAAGCAATAGGCGCAACTATAACCCGGCCGCCGCTCGGGGTGGCTTCGGCAAACCTGCTAATATTGCCGCTTCGCTGCGATGCAACAACACCTATAACGATGTCTTCCCCTTCCGATCGCATGAGCCCGCAGGAACGCCGAGTCGGCGCCTCGCTGGCTTCCATCTTCGCCTTGCGCATGCTCGGCCTGTTCCTCATCCTGCCGGTGTTTTCCGTGCACGCGGCGACCATGCCCGGCGGCGAAAACCTGATGCTGGTCGGTCTGGCGCTCGGCGCCTACGGCCTGACCCAGGCGGTGTTCCAGATTCCCTTCGGCATGGCCTCGGATCGCGTCGGACGCAAGCCGGTGATCATCGCCGGTCTGCTGATATTCGCCCTGGGCAGCTTCATTGCCGCCTGGGCGCCGGACATGCACTGGATGATCGCCGGCCGCGTGCTCCAGGGCATGGGCGCGATCTCGGCGGCGGTGACGGCGCTGGCCGCCGACCTGACGCGCGAGGAACACCGGACCAAGGTGATGGCGATGATCGGTTCGTCGATCGGCCTGGTCTTCGCGCTGTCGCTGGTCGGTGCGCCGCTGCTCTACGGCTGGGTCGGCATAGGCGGCTTGTTCACGCTGACCGGCGTGCTGGCGCTGGCGGCCATCGTCCTGCTGCTCAAGGCCGTGCCGGCGGTCGCGAAACCGGTCGGCCAGCAGAAGCTGCCGCTGCGCACCGTGCTGACCAATCCGGACCTGCTCAAGCTCAATCTCGGCATCGGCACGCTGCACATGATCCAGATGGCCATGTTCGTCGTCCTGCCGCACGCGCTGCTCAGCCGGGGCGGCCTGGCGGCGCCGGAACACTGGAAGGTTTACCTGCCGGCCGTGCTGGCCTCGTTCGCGATCATGGTGCCGGCGATCATCGCCGCCGAAAAGAAGGACAAGATGCGGCCGATCTTCCTCGCCGCCATTGCCCTGACCGCCTGTGTCCAGCTCGGCCTGTTCCTGTTCAGCGCCAGCTTGTGGACGCTGGGCCTGTGGCTGCTGCTGTTCTTCGTCGCCTTCAACATCCTCGAAGCCACGCTGCCGTCGCTGGTCTCGCGCACCGCGCCGCCGGCCGCCAAGGGCGCGGCACTGGGCGTGTACAACACCACCCAGGCGATCGGTCTGTTCATCGGCGGAGCAGCCGGGGGCACCATTGCGCAGCATTTCGGTGATAATGCGGTGTTTTCCGCCTGCACCGTCCTCGCCCTGATCTGGCTGGTCGTTGCCGGTACGATGAATTTTCCGCAGCGGCGCCCGGCGCCGGCGGGACAAACTGCTTAGGAGACAGGAACATGGCCTCGGTCAACAAGGTGATTCTCGTCGGCAATCTCGGTGCCGATCCCGAAACCCGCTACACGGCCAGCGGCGACGCCGTCTGCAACATCCGCCTGGCGACGACGGAAAGCTGGAAGGACAAGAACAGCGGCGAGAAGCGCGAAATCACCGAATGGCATCGCGTGGTCTTTTACCGCAAGCTTGCCGAAATCGCCGGTCAGTACCTGCGCAAGGGTTCGCAGGTGTATCTGGAAGGTCGCATCAAGACCCGCAAGTGGCAGGACAAGGACGGCCAGGACCGTTACACCACCGAAATCGAATGTACCGAAATGCAGATGCTGGGCTCGCGCCAGGGCATGGGTGCGCCGGCTTCGCAGGGCGGTGGCGGTGGTTACGACGAGCCGACCGATTATTCCCCGGCGCCGCCGAAGAACAAGCCGAAACCCTCCTTCGACGATCTGGGTGACGACATCCCGTTCTGAGCCCCAGCAACGAGGCCTCTCCATGAGCAAAGCCATCACCTTCAAGGTTCTCGAAGACATCGCCAAGGATTTGTCGGGCGACGAGATCACCTTCCCGACCTTCCTCGACATCACCTTTCAGGTGCGTACCGCACTGAAGGATCCGAACCTGAACGTCGACCAGCTGGCCAAGCTGGTCGGTGCCGAGCCGCTGATGAGTACCAAGATCATCCGCATGGCCAATTCGGTGGCGCTCAATCCGTCCGGACGCGAGATCGCCGACGTCAAGAACGGCATCATCCGGGTCGGCATGGAGGCGGTGCGTACGGTGTCGTTTGCCGTGGCCATGGAGCAGTTGCTCAAGTCCAAGCAGATGCAGCCGTTCGAGGAAATCTCGAAGCGCCTGTGGGAACATACCGCGCATGTGGCCGCGCTGTCCCGGGTGCTGGCACGCAAGATGGCCAAGATCAACGGTGACGAGGCGATGTTCACCGGCCTGGTACACGACATCGGCGTCTTTTACCTGATGTCGCGCGCCGCCGGCTTCCCGGAACTGATCGCCGACAAGGCCGAACTGCACGCCCTGCTGGTCGGCTGGCACGACAACATCGGCCATGCCCTGCTGTCGGCGCTGGGCTCGCCGGAGTCGGTGCTGCTGGCTGTGCAGGAGCACGAAAACGATCGCGAGATCAAGGACATCCGGACCTTGTCCGATGTCCTCTACGTGGCCAACAAGATCGCCAACCGGACCTCCTGCTGGCGCGATCCGGCCTACGATGCGCCGGTCGACACGTCGATGCTTGATACCCTGTTCGACGCCGAGACGCTGGCTTCCATCGTCGAGGAATCCGAAGAGGAAGTCGCTTCGCTGAAGAAGGCGCTGGGCGCCTGACGCCCTACAGGCGGCGGATCTTTTCGAGCAGCGCCGTCGTCGATTTCTGGTGAATGAACGGGATGGAGTGCACCGTCCCGCCCCAGCCACGTACTTCGTTGCCGCCGACGATCTTGTCCACCGGCCAGTCGCCGCCCTTGACCAGGATGTCGGGGCGACAGTCGAGGATGCGCTGCAAGGGCGTGTCCTCGTCGAACCAGGTGACCAGGCTGACACATTCGAGCGCCGCCATGACCGCCAGCCGGTCGGCCAGCGCATTGACCGGGCGGTCGTCGCCTTTACCCAGCCGTTTGACCGAGGCGTCGGTATTGAGCGCCACCACCATGCTTGTTCCCAGGGCCGCTGCCTGCGCCAGGTAGGTGACGTGGCCGCGGTGCAGTATGTCGAAGCAGCCGTTGGTGAATACCAGCGGCCGGGCCAGTCCGGCGCAACGCTGCGCCAGTTCGTCGGGCGGGCAGATCTTGTTTTCGAAGGCGGGGGACGAGTAGTTCATGGCGGACAATGTTCGGCTGAGGCCGGCATTGTACCCCCGCTCAGCCCCCTGGCAGCGCAACCAGGCGGGCCGGCTCCTGTTCCGGGCAGTGGCAGCCGATGCGCCGGCAGAGACGGTCGACGCCGATGATCGACAGCATGCCGTGACGGTCGCCGGCCCGGCGCATGCCTTCGACCACGCCGATGGTCAGCGCATCGCCGGCGGCGGCGACGTGGCTGACCGGCTGAATCTCCTCGCGGGCGACTTCGGGGATTTCGCCCAGTTCGTCGACCAGCAGCCCGAGGCAGCTCTTGCCGTGGGTACGGACCACGATGATCTGGCGTGCCCGCTCGGGGATGTCGGCGCCGGGCGTCAGCAGGCGTTCGAGGTGGAGGATGGAGATCAGGTTGCCGCGGTACATGCGGACGCCGGCGACGAGGTCGCTCTTGCCGCCGAAGACCGGCGTCAGTTCTTCGGTGTCGATGGCCTCGACCACATCGTTGGCCGGGATGCCGAGCCATTGCTTGCCGATGTAGAAGGTGGCGATTTCGAGCAGGTCGTTGCCGTTGCCGACGCGCCGCGTGCGGCCCTGGGTGCTGTTGCGGCTGCTCCGGGCGGCCTCGCCGACGGCCACGCTGCCGAGCGGGAAGGCCGAAATGGCCAGGATGTCGTCCACCTGTCCGTCACTGGTTTTGTACTCGCGGTAGCCGGCCGATTGGGCGGTGCCGACGGCGTAATACTGCGCGTCGATATTGACGATGTCGGCGCAGCGGCCGCCTCGGCCGAGCTTGCGCTGCATTGGGGAGAGCGGGAACAGACTGTTCGGCGGGTAGCGCGGATCGGTGCAGGAAATCACGCGTCCATCCTCGCGGACGAAGGCCGAGAACGCACCGTCGACGGTCTGGCCGCTGGCGTCGCGCGGCAGGGCGTCGTGGAGCATCGCGGAAAACTGCGGGGCGCCGTCGAAAACGATACCGATGCCGCCGACCACCTTGCTGTTGCCGGGATCGCGGATGGCGGCGGCGTAGATGTAGGTCGGCCGGTTGGCGTAAAGCGCGCTCGGCGCGAAATGCGAGAAGACGTAGGCGCGCGAATTGTCGATGGCCAGGCAACGGCCGACCCATTCCTCGTGCAGTCGGCTGCCGACCAGGGACTCGCTGTCGTCAGCCGATGTGGCGACCACCTGGCCCTGCGTGTTGAACAGGATGAGGTTGGTGTACACGGTGTACAAGCCATTGATGTAACGCAGTATCTCCGCGCATTGCGCACTCTGCGCCGGGCTCAGTGCGGGTTCTGACAGCATCTGGCGGAAGCTGGCGTTGAGCGCCCACCAGCGACAGTCGTTGGCGCGCTCGTAGAGATTGCGGTCCATCACGTCGATGGCGAAAGCCGCGCGCGACACGCCATTCTGCAGCAGCGCGGCAACCACTGTCTGGTGCAGGTTGCCGATCGATTGCTCGAAGATGGACTGGGTCTTGCGCCCGGTATTGGAGATTTCCCAGAGCAGGGTCTTGGCGAAAGCGGCATTGCCCTGGCCGGCGTCGACCTGGCGGACCGAACCGTTCCAGACCGAGCGGTTGAGGTCTTCCTGGATGCGTTCGGCGCGTGCCGGGATGGTCTGCAGGGCTTCGGAAAACAGGCTGGGGTGACGGGTGACGTTGGCCAGCGTCTGGCTGTCGATGTGCTGCAGCAATTTGGTTTCATTGCGCTCGAAGGCGAACTCCAGCGGAATCAGCGCCAGGCCCAGCCAGCCCGGGCCGGGGTAGCCCTGGTAGGCGTGCGCCGGGCGGGCGAAGGCCAGGTATTCGCGGCCGGCCAGACGGATGATTTCGCCACCGGCGTCGAGCAGGCGGTGCTCAAGGCGGGTGCCCGGCGGCAACTGGATCGGCGACGAGCTGGCGACCACTTCGCCGCCGGTGTCTACCGTCGCCAGCAAGCTCAGGTCGCCGTCGTCGAGCAGGTTGGCAAAAATGCCCTGCATTTCGTCGGCGAGGCGGAAGGCGAGGGCCAGCACGCCGAGGCAGGTGCCGCCGGCGTCCTCGACCCGGTAGGCGTAGATCAGTTGCTTGCCGGCCGGCAGGAAATCGGTCTCGCCGAAATATTCGACGTAACTGGCCGGCGTCGACCGTGCTTCGTCGATCAGCGGATGGCTGGACGACTCGCCCGGGTGCTCGTTGAGCCGGGCGCGGATACGGCCGTCGGGGGCGAACAGGACAATGTCGGCATAGACCGAGTATTTCTCGACATATTCGCGAAAGCGCGCCTGCAGCAGGGTGGGGCTGGCGTCTTCGCCGAGCAGGAAATTGCGGATGTCGTCGTCGGCCGACAGGAAGCCGATGTCGGCGGTGCGTTCGAACAGGTTGCGGACCAGGATGTCGATGCTGGTCTGAGCCTTGGCCCGTAGTTCGGCCACCGATTTGCGCAGGGTTTCGCGGCCGAGGTGGTTGAGCAGGTCGCCGGTCAGTTGCTGGAAGGCTTCGCGGGTCCCGGCCATTTCGGTGGCGGCGCCGGTCAGCTGGCCGAGCAGGCCGAGCGTGTCCCAGGTCGCCTGCAGCCCACCGAGTACCTCGCGATAGTCTTCGACCCCCTGCATGTGACGCACGCAGCCGCTCAGCGACGGGTCGATCTCGATTCCCTTGTAAAGCGTCATCCGGATTGCCTCCTCGTTTTTTGCGCCCGGGGTGGGCGCATGTTTTTACGGAAGCATGAACAAGCAAAGAATGTACCGATAATTCAATGCCTTGCCGGGTGCGGGATTCGGCGACCGAGGCAGTCTATTTGTCGGATTTTCTCCGTGGATGATGCGACAGGATGTCGGGTTTCAAACGCCCATTTGCTGCCTGCCGTGCAGGGCCTGCAGTGCGTCTTCCAGCGTGAGCAGCAGACTGACACCGGGAATGGCGGCGCTTCGCTGGACCCCGGCGCCGCCGGCCCACAGGCTGACTTCGGCGGGCAGCATGGCGCGCAGTTGTTGCAACAACGGAGCGACCTGGCGGGCGGGAAAGGCGCTGGAGAAGGACAGGGCAACGATGTCGGCGGCGTGCGCCTCGCTGGCGCGGACGATTTCCATCAGCGGCATCTGCGTGCCCAGCGGGATGCATTCCGCGCCTTCGAGGCAGAACAGGGCCTCGGCCATCAGCAGGCCGAGCACATGCT